>JBAXXS010000031.1:0-20739 GCA_037127835.1 Verrucomicrobiota bacterium
GCTTCTCCGAGAGCGAATACTTGAAGGGCTTCCTCTACGGAATGACAGCCTCGTTCTGAAATTTCTAATATGGAACTCAGGAACTCAGGAATATTGAAGAAATAAGTTTCCTAATAACTGGCAACGCATTACATATAAGAAGACTCCGCTATATTTATGTTCATAGCAGACACCTTCATGCTGGATGCGATTGCCTTTTTAATTGTCAGCGGGCTGATTGTTCTTGCTGTTTGGATTATAAGAATTTTAGCGGGATGGCTCCGAAAAGATGTCATTGACCGACATCGCTACCATCTTACAAATCCAGATGCAGCAGGAGGTGTATTCCGACTAGACCGAAAAACTGGAGCTGTGGATTACATTCCAGAACGAAGCTTCTGTGTTTCAGTTGAGGAGCAGAAGCTGTTTGAGAAGGAACGTGAAAAAGAAATTCCTGAGCTTTAAACTCTTTTAGGATTATTCCGTTTCCTGAGTTCCTGAGTTCCAAATTAAATCATCATTCTTTCGGAGCGATTGCTGCCAGAATGGCTTCGGAATCCGAGAGGTCGTCGAACAGAAAGTCGGGATTGTGGGAAGCAAGTTCCTCACGCGAGTAGCGGCCGGTGGAGACGGCAACCGTGACGGCGCCGAAAGCTTTCCCGCACTCGATATCGCGGGGCGTATCACCGATCACATAAATCTGATCGGGAGTGAATTCCTCTCCATGATCCTCAAGGGCACGGGCCATCGCCACGGGTCCGAGTTCATTGCGGACATGATGGTCATCGGCATAAGCGCCGAAAGCGAAATAGTTCCAGACTCCGTAATGAGAGAGCTTCACCTCGGCTCCCTTCGCCATATTACCAGTCAGCAGGGCAAGCCTGCAGTCGGGCCGCTCCTTGAGGCGGTCCAGTAACGGAATGATTCCCGGCAGAAGCTTTCCTTGATGAAGGTGAATCCGGTCGGCCAGTTTGCCCAGGTAGGCATCCAGCAGCGCCATGATATTCTCTAGGGATGGTTCCTTGCCTGCCGCGAGCAAGACTTCGCGGGCAATACCTGTATCCGTGTTGCCTGCAAAATTGACGCCTTCCAAGGCAGCGTCTCCGCCGCAGACCTCGATAACGGCATCGCGGAAGGAGTTCTCACCGGCGCCACCCGAAGTGATCAGGGTCCCGTCAATGTCAAAGA
This sequence comes from Verrucomicrobiota bacterium, assembly GCA_037127835.1. GTDB lineage: Bacteria > Verrucomicrobiota > Verrucomicrobiia > Chthoniobacterales > UBA6821 > UBA6821. Next base: position 1,168 of record JBAXXS010000031.1, read on the forward strand.
GGTAAAGACGTTTGTTAGCGGGTATGGCCGGAGACTGATCGGAATCAACCGGCATGATTCTCTTCCTTGCCTTCGGCTGTAACTGTCTCGGCAGACTCGTTATTGTCTTCCTCATCTTCGTCGGAATCAACGTCCTCGACGTATTCCTCCTCGATCTTAGCGTATTTTCGCTTCCGTTTGGCGGCGGGGAGAGGGCTCATGGTCATGCCGACGGCGCGTCCCACGATTTTCGGAGGCATATCCACCAAGGCCATGGTCTCAAGATCCTGCTTGATCTTGTACATCATCGCCAAGCCGAGATCCTTGTGGGCGTTCTCACGGCCACGGAACTGGAGAACGATCTTTAGCTTGTTCCCCTTCTCGATGAACTCCTCGGCATGACGGAGCTTGGTCTCGTAATCATGGGCGCCGATCTTCACTCGGAACTTGATCTCCTTGATCTTGGTCGCACTGTGTTTGCTCTCCTTCTCCTTCTTGGTGAGCTCGTACTTGAACTTTCCAAAATCGGCGATCCTGCAGACGGGAGGATTGGCAGTCGGCGCCACTTCGATCAGGTCGAGGCCGTAGGACTTGGCGCGGCGTATGGCCTCGTCGGTGTTAAGGATGCCGAGCTGCTGGCCTGTGGAGCCGATGATGACGCGTACTTCGCGAGAGCGAATGCGGTCGTTAATGCGGATGAATGCTGGATTAATGGGACTTTAATGCGCCCTCGTCTTGCGGAGGCACGGGGTTGTGACGGCACGTGGGTGCCGTCTGGTGACGTACTGCTGGAACAAGGAAACCAAAGGAATCAAGAGGATCAGGCAACGGAATGATCAGCCCGCTCATACGGTGAGCGTGCGGTCGCGGATTTCGGATTCGATTCGTTGGATGAATGCATCTGCTGCGATGGCCCCTTCGTCGCCGTGTTGACGGCTGCGAATGGAGAGCTGGCCTGCGGCCTCTTCCTTGGGTCCGACAACGATCATGTAGGGAACCTTATCAAGCTGGGCAAGGCGAATCTTGGAACCGAGCTTTTCGGGTGAGAGATCAGCGGTTGCGCGGATGCCTTTAGACTTCATTTCGGCGACCATCTTTTGTGCGTACTCGGCAACTTTTTCAGAGACTGGCAGGATGCGGGCCTGCTCGGGAGCAAGCCAGACGGGGAAGTCTCCGGCAAAGTGCTCGATCAGGACGCCCGTGAACCGTTCCAATGACCCGAAGGGAGCCCGGTGGATCATGACGGGGACATGGGGCTTGCCGTCGGCACCGGTGTAGGAGAGGTCGAAGCGGACAGGTAGGACGTAATCCACCTGGACGGTTCCGAGTTGCCACTCTCGTCCGAGGACATCCTTGACCACGAAGTCGATCTTGGGCCCGTAGAAAGCCGCTTCGCCGGGCTCCTCGGAAAAGGGGACACCGAGGGTGGCGGCCGCATCGCGACAGGCCTGTTCGGCGAGATCCCACTGGGCTGGATTGCCGGTGAATTTACTGCTGTCGGGATCGCGGAGTCCCACGCGCACCCGGTAGTCGGACATGCCGAGTGTGGTGAGCACTTTCTTCACGAGTTCGAGACATCCTTGCACCTCCGCGGCTACCTGCTCCTCGGTGCAGAAGAGATGCGCGTCATCTTGAGTGAAGCCGCGCACGCGGGTCATGCCGTTCAGCTCTCCCGACTGCTCCCAGCGGTAGACGGTTCCGAACTCCGCCAGACGCACCGGCAAATTACGGTAGCTGTGAGGCTGGGAGGCGAAGATCTTGATGTGATGGGGGCAGTTCATCGGCTTCAGCATGAAGCCGTCCAGCAATCGGGTGGGATCCATCACGCGTTCAGATGAGACGATTTCCTTGCCGGCCCGCTCGTTCAACGAGTTGGCGAACGATTCAGAAACCGCTTCCAGACGCGCTGTCATCTCCGCGCATCCGCATCCCTCTGAGGCGATCCGTTCGAGTTGATCCGGTTCTGGAATCGCAGGGAACTGGGACTCCTTGTAGTACGGGAAATGGCCCGAGGTCTTGTAGAGACCGATCTTGCCGATGTGCGGTGTGAAGACCTGGGAGTATCCCTGCTTGGCGAGTTCTCCGCTGATGAAATTCTGCAACTCTTGGCGGATGGTCGCTCCCTTCGGGGTCCAGAGAATAAGGCCCTGGCCGACTGCGTCGTCAATGTGAAAGAGGCCCTGCTCTTTGCCAATCTTGCGGTGATCGCGCTTCTTCGCCTCTTCCAGCATGGCAAACCAGTTCTCCATCTCCTCGATGGAAGAGAAGGCCGTTCCGTAGATGCGCTGAAGCTGGGGGTTCTTCTCATCGCCTTGGTAGAAGGCGCTGGCCACATGGGTGAGGCGGAAGGCCGCCACCTTAGAGGTGTCAGCGACATGAGGTCCGGCGCAGAGATCGGTGAAAGCACCGTTGCGGTAGAGAGTGATCTCTTCTCCCTCGGGAATGCGGGTGATGATATCGAGCTTGAATTTGCTCGCCTCCGGACGCGGTGTCAGGCCGGCCAGCTCGCCCCGCTCGCCCATGACAAGGGCCTCATCCCGGCTGATGACCTCCCGCTGAAAAGGCTGTGCCTCTGCGATGATGGCGGCCATTTCCTTCTCGATTCGCTCGAAATCCTCGGGACTGATCCGATGAGGGAGGTCAACGTCGTAGTAGAAGCCATTCTCGACCGGAGGTCCTGCGGCGAACTGAGCCTCGGGCCAGATGCGAAGGATCGCATTTGCCAGAATATGGGCGCAGGAGTGGCGGATCGTTTCGAGTTCGGTCATGGGGAAAGGCGATTAGGCTGAAGGCTGTTAGACTGTTAGGCCAGAGGCTGGAGTGGTATGAGAGACTCCGGAAGGAGGCTGGGGATCCCTTTCTCGACCGGATATGCGGCAGCACCATCTTCACGGACAAGAAAGCCGTCTGCATCATGGGAGGCGAGCAAGCGGAATTCCTCGGGTGTTGCCAGATGCAGCTGCTGTCCCGTAATGGGGCAACGAAGCAGTGAGGCGAGCTCAGTCAGCACGTCTGCCATCGGTCAGTATTTTGCAACGGAGGGGTCGATTCTGTCAGCCCAGGCCAGAATGCCTCCCTGCACATTGAAAAGCTTTGAGAAGCCGGCCCCCTGAAGTTCACGAAGGGCATTCGCAGAGCGGATGCCAGACTTGCACTGGAGATAGATCGTGTCGGCGCTATCCAGCTCGCTCATGCGCGAATGAAGGTCCCCAAGCGGGATCAGCTTGGCTCCAGGGATGCGGGCGATATCCCACTCGAACTGCTCGCGTACGTCGATCAAGGTCACCTTCTCTCCACTCCGCAGCTTTGCCTGAAGTTCCTCGACCGTGATCTCGGGAACGGGAATCTCGGCTTCTTCGGCAGCCGCGGCCTGAGGGATGCCACAGAAGGTGTCGTAGTCGATGAGCTCGGTGACGGTCGGGTGCTCGCCGCAGACCGGGCACTTGGGATCCTTGCGGATCTTGAATTCACGAAACTTCATCTTCAGCGCATCGAAGTGGACGAGGCGTCCGATCAGAGGATCACCAATGCCAACGATCAGTTTGATCGCTTCGATCGCCTGCATCACACCGATGATACCAGGCAGCACACCGAGAACTCCTCCCTCGGCGCAGCTCGGGACCATGCCTGGTGGAGGGGGTTCGGGATAGAGGCAGCGGTAGCAGGGGCCTCCGAGATGCGGAGCGAAGACAGTGCACTGACCATCGAACCGGAAGATGGATCCGTAGATGTTCGGCTTTTTCTGGAAGACGCAGATGTCGTTGGAGAGGTAGCGAGTCGGGAAATTATCCGTTCCATCGATCACGACGTCATAGGGAGACACGATGGCGGCCGCATTCTCAGAGGTGAAGAAGCAGTCATGCAGGTCAACCTGCACGTTGGGGTTGATCTCCTTGATGGTGTCTCTGGCACTGTTGATCTTCTTGCGACCCACATCGCGCGTGCCATGCAGGATCTGGCGCTGGAGATTCGAGAAATCGACCGTGTCGAAATCGACTAGGCCGATCCGTCCGATGCCCGCAGCGGCTAGATAGAGGGCGATCGGCGAGCCGAGGCCGCCCGTTCCGATACAGAGAACGCTGGCCGCCTTGATCCGTTTCTGCCCCTCGAGGGTCACTTCGGGCATGATGAGGTGGCGCGAGTAGCGCGCGATCTCGTCGTTGCTCAGTTCGATAGTCGCGGAACGCAACGGATCAATGATGCTCTTACTCATAAAAGGGTGTTATTGGTAACCTTTCGCTCCTCATGGTTCAAGGGAAAGAGGCTTCCCCGTGACTTTAGGATACGCTTTCCGATATCATGAATGATTAGGAATGAGACCAGTTCTTTTATCGCTTCCTTGGCTTGCTTCGTTGCTACTTGCTCTCGGGATCATCGGAATGGAGATGATCGGCGGGGGAGGGAGGCCAATGTTCCCCTTGTTGGCGTGCTATATTCCGATCCTCCTGGCCGGATTTCTTTCAATACCCGAAACATTGGGGAATAGGTCGCGGCTTCCAGGTCCGGGCTTTCTTCTCATGATGATAGCAGCTCTTTATCTCATCCCAAGGACCATGGTGGGAGGTGATCCGGGGCTCAGGAGTTATGAGCTGTTGCGGATGGGCGGCCTGTTTCTGACGTATATGATCCTCGCGGTTTCCCTTGTCGACAAGGGACCACGCCTTCTTTTGATCTTTCTGATCTGCGTATCAGCGTTTTTTCAAGCCGCCGCGGAGATGTACCAGATTTACTGCGATCCGTCATGGCAACCGCTTTCCTTGTATTTTGCGGAGTTAAAAGCCTGCTACCCGCAAACGGTGGGTACATATGCCAACAAGAACCATCTTGCTTGGTTGTTGTGTGCGGCAGCCCTTTTCTCGCTGTCAATGGCTTGCTGGGGGCGCTTGAAATGGACGACTCGCAGCGCCTTGCTCTACTTCTGGCTCTTTTTCTCCAGTGGGGTTTTTCTCAGTCTGAGCAGGGGAGGTTCCGTCTCCCTTGTGATTGGACTGGTGCTCTTCGGCCTTTGTTCCCTCATGCTGCTTTTTTTATCGGGAAACCGATCTGCATTGATCTCCGGAATGATTGCGGCAGGCGTCATCGGGATTCTTGGGGTGGCGCTAACGTACTTTCTTATTGGGGATGCAAGTGTGGCCTCTCGTCTTCAGGGTGTTTGGATGGATACCTTCAGGGAGGATCTGTGGAGGGCGGCAGCACATGATTTCGGGATGGCTCCGTTTGTCGGGATGGGCGCGGGCAGTTTCCAGTGGTCTGCACGACTGATGATGCCCTACGAATCCCTGCTAGCGCATAATGATTTTGCACAATTGCTTTCCGAATATGGGATGATTGGATTCCTCCTTGTTACCGCCTCCCTGACTGCCCATTTTTCTTATGGTTTGAAATGTCTTACGGGCTTCTCACGCCCATCAACAGACAGTAGTGGGAATGGCGTTCGTTTCAGTGATTCTCTAGCCATTCTGGCAGGATGTCTTACCGTGGTCCTGGCCGAGATCATCCATTCTTTTTTTGATTTCAACATGCATCTCGGTGCCAGTGCTCTTATTGCCGGGTCCTGTCTCGGGATGCTTTCGAACCCATGTCTCCAAAGGAGAGAAGATAAGCAGGGAAGGGCGTGGTTTGGCCCCGTTATGGGATTGATCCAGATTTCTCTCTGCCTGTTACTAACACTGATTTGCTTGAGAGATTGGAAAACCGAGAGGGATGTTTTTCATGCGGATATGACGAGCTTGGGCATCGCGTCTCCAGAGAATTCCAAAAACACGGCGCAACTTGTTGCTGCGGCAAGACATGCCTGTGAAGCTTCACCGACGAGCGCTAGGAATATCATGGTTCTCGAAGACCTTCTTGTCCGCTGCGGGCCGATCGTAGGGATGACTACGCCGGAAGCCTTGGATCTTCGCTTGCGAGTGTTGCAGAAAGTGGAGGAAGAAGATCCCGGGGCTTGGTATCCGTCGATGAGATTGGCTCAACTTTGGGCTGCTCTTGGAGATGAGAACCGAGCCAACAAGTCCTTTCTTCTGGCCATGCAGAGACTCCCGCTTTTTGCACTGCCCTATGAGGAATTTGCTATTTTCCTTGGGAAGGAGGGGGCAGTTGAGGAATCGGCTCATTATTTCCGACTCTCCAAGCGGTTTCAGGATGCCCATGATCGTGGAGAGAAGCTTTCGCAATAAGGAATGGGGAAATCAGCTAACATATGTTTTCCGTTCCGAAGAAAAGCAGGCGAAATTTGTAGCTCTTATAAAAATTAAGAGGCGCTTTTGACACAAATCAATCCTTGTCAGCGCAGCTGATACCGTGTGTTTTTATCGACTAGTTTTTATCAATCTTTTCTCATCCCAGCTGCGTGTTTTTAAGATCGTACAGTTTTACATGGAAGACATGGCTTTTGGCGCTCGTCCTGAGTTGCCAAGCTGCGTTCCTCCAGGCTGAGGAGAATCAAAGCGGAGGAGGATCCTCCCAAGGTGGAAGTGGGGCAAGCGGAGATACCGGAAGCGCTGCTTCATTGCAACAGCCGGCGACTCAGTCAGCTCCCCAGTCTCCATCAGTAAACAATGCGCTTCAGGTTTCCCCTCCTTCGGCCACACTTCCGACACCACCTCTTCCCTTGCCCCCTCCGCTCCAAGAGGCGACGCCCTCCCCCTCTCCATCGGAGGGTCAGTCACAGCCAACGCCGCCTACTGTTGCTCCGCCTGAATTTAATCCCCCAACGGCTGAAAGTCTGAATCTCCCAAGCGCCCAACCCGCCGGAAATCCACAGTTCGCCCCCGCCTCAGTGGGGATGCCTAGCATGAAGTTGGATGATTCGAATCCAAGTGAGGGCCCCGCAGCTCCAGGCCCAGGACCTCTAGGCGGTATGTTTGACTGGGCCAAGAAGCTCCGTTTCGATGCCGCTGTGCGCAGCGGCTATGACAACAATGTCAACAGCGCGCACACTAATGCCTTGGGAAGTTGGTTTAGCAACCTGAACGGCGGGGTCAACTACCGCTTCGGTGCTCCGAGACTCAATATGAATGCCAACCTCACGGGGGGGCTCACTTGGTATCCGAACGAGCCCAAAAACCAAGCAGTTCAGGGAACTGTCGGCTTAGGGGTTTCGGCAGAGTACCGCTACAGCCCCCGGCTGATCCTGACGTTCAATACTTCTAGCTCCTATCAACAACAGCCCAACCCCTCGCTCATTGGCAGTTCGCAGAACCAGAACGGATCCTACATCTACACTGCCAATAGTTTCTCAGGAGCTTACCAATGGTCGGATCTCTTCACCACCATCACCCGCCTTAGCTTCACCTCCAATTTCTATTTGGATAATGCTCTTAATACTAGTGGTCAGGGATTCAATCAACCCGCCTTCTCCGAGTCTTTCCGCTGGCTTGTCAAGCCGACGACCACCGCAGTTTTGGATTACAATACTGACTACTACGGATATGCCCAGCAGGGTAACACCAGCTGGGGTCAGAGCTTGTCTGCAGGATTCGACCACACCTTCAATCCGAAGTGGTTCTGGAACTTCCGCGCCGGCGCCGAATTCCGAACATCTCAGAATAGCGCAAGCGGATCCGGCACCTATATCGGCCCCTATGTCGACAGCAACCTGTCTTGGGCTCTAGGACAGACTTCCTCGATTAACTGGACCGCCCATGTGGGAACTCAACCCTCAGGACAGAATAATGTCAGTTATAGCGCCGCTGCTAGGACTGGTTTGAACTATACACAGGGGATCACCGCCAAGCTGAAAGCCAGTGCCGGAATCTTCTATCTGATTCAGAATTACAAGAATTCAGCTTATGGGCCCGTCCAAGCCAACGGACAGCCTGGTCTCATCAACTACAACCAGGAGAGCATCCAAGGCAATGCTTCCCTCACGTATGAGCTAAACCGAATCTTTCAAATCGCCACCGGGTATCAATACATGACCTCCATCACCTCGGGAGGATCTGCCACCGCGTCCCAAGAGTACACACGGGGCATCAGTTACCTCCAACTCAAAGGAGCTTTTTGAGCGTCATCCCTTGGACAATTGTGAAGTGTTGGCTTATTTTTCTGAAACCGGTTCCGATTTCTTGAACGCGCGGATTCAAGTTATTCAACAGATCTAATTTTTCATGCAGTATCAACATAACGAGGGGAGCGGGGATACTGGGGAAATCAATCTCCACATGCTCGACTATTGGAGGGTCATCCGAGTACGGCTACCGCTCATCATCCTTATTTTCCTGCTGGTCGTTATCACGGCTGGTGTGGCCACCTATCTGACTCCCAGGCAGTACCAGTCGTCTGTCACGATGCAGGTGAAGGAGGATAACAACAACATGCACATTTTCGGGGGTGACGCTGGACAGCGGATGGACCCCCGATTCACGACCACGCAGTTCCAGATTCTCCAGCACAAGGAGATCCTCTATCCGGTCATCGACACCATGAAGCTTCAGCAGAAATGGGATATTCGATCAAGGGATGCGGCTTACATGAGGCTGCGCGGGATGATGAGTGTTTCCGAGGTCAGGGGTACCGACCTTATCCAGATCTCAGTCATGGATCAGAACCGCCAGGAAGCGGCCGACTTAGCGAATACGATCGCGCTCGAATACCAGAAAAAGCGTATCGACGAGCAGCAGGGATGGGTAGCCCGTTCCTTAGTCCAGCTGGAGGACGAGGTTAACAAGCAGCGCATCAAGACCGAAGCACTCAGGGATGCGATGACGAAGATGAGAGTCGAGGCGAAGATCAATGATTTGAATCCCGAGAGCGTGGAGGACCTCAGCCTTGCTGAGAAAAACATCCTAGTCAGCGTCGAGAGTCAGGTGAACGATGCTCGGATTCGGGTGGCGACCCTGCGTTCCAAGCAGGAACAGATCAAGGGAATGACGGATGACCAGATTATCCGGAGTCTGAAAACCTTCGAGATGGATGACGCCACAATCTCTCAGATCCTGCCCCAGTACGAGGCCTGTGTTTCTCAGGAGGCCCACATGCTCAGCTCTGGGCTTGGTGCGAATCACCCCTCCGTCCAGTCATTGCAGGCCACGAAAAAAGTCTATGCTGAACAACTGAAAAATCAGATCGGTATTCTGCGTAAGTCCCTGGCTGCAAATCTGGAGATTAACCAGAAGGCCCTAGAGGCCATGGAGCTTAAGCTAAGCGAGGCCAGGACTGGTGAGCAGGATTCCAAATCAAAAGCGCTTCATTATCAAGAGGCCAAAAACGAATATCTCAAGGCCAAGCGGATCTTGGAGTCTGCCGAATCACGTTACTCCACCGAGGCGATGCAGCGCACGATGCCTCAGAGTCCCGCCACCATCTGGGAAAAAGCCGAGGTATCCGATTTCCCAGCCAAACCCAAGGTGGGCCAGAACATGGCTATTGCGGTGGCTGTGGGATTGGCTCTCGGCATCGGATTGGCCTTTCTGATCGAGTACCTTGACACCAGCGTGAAGACCATGCAGGACATCGAGGCTGCGCTTGGGGTTCCGGTTCTGGCAGTCATCCCACGGGATGTCGCAGTCCTTAAGGATGCCCCCGCCGACTGCTCGGACGCGGAGGGGTATCGTATCATGCGGACGAATATCGAATTCAACCGGAAGTCTCAGGATGCAAATACCATCACGCTCGTCAGTGGTGGAGTGGGCGAGGGTAAATCCACGACCCTCAATAACCTTGCTTTTACCTTCGCGAAGGGTGGTTACCGTACTCTCATTGTCGATGCGGATTTAAGAAGACCCTCTCAACACAGGTTTTTTGGCGTTGCCAACGATCGTGGGCTCACCGACTTCCTCACCACAGATATTCCGTTCGAGCCGCTCGTTCTGAATACCCCTATTGATAACCTCTGGCTTATGCCGAGCGGCAGGTTGCCGATTGATGCCGTGGGAATTCTCAATTCGCAACGCATGATCGATTTAATCCAGCAGCTCAAAGCATCTTACGACATGGTTTTCTTTGATTCCCCTCCCATCCTAGGGGTCAGTGATGCCTCTGTCATCGCCAGTTCGGTAGATCTCACGATGGTCGTGGTACAGCATCGGCGCTTCCCCAAAGCGATGCTACTACGTGTGAAGCAAAGTTTGCAGAATGTCGGGGCCAAGATTGTGGGATGCGTCCTCAACAACACGGATATCCGCCACGACCAATATTACGAATACTATACGAGCTACTATCAGTACTACAGCCCACAACAATCCAAGAATACGGGTGAGAAAACTCCTAAAAAGGATGCGCCTTCCAAGAAGGAGGCAAATGGTGAATATTAAATCCATGATGAAGCCTATGATCCGGCTTGCCCTCTTTCTGATTCTCCTACTATGTGGGGGAATTTCACTAACGGCCAAAGAAGTGGCACTACACTCCGGAGACATGTTGAGCGTCCGTCTAGCTGGCGTTCCAGCTGAAGAAATCAGTCAGGTTTCGGGGGCCTATACAATTGATGGATCTGGTGACATCAACATACCCTATATCGGTAAAATTCATGCCGCAGGACTCAAGCAGGCCGAAGTCCAGAACAGCATTGAAACAAGTTTCAAAGCCAAGGGTATCTACTCATCCCCCATTGTTACAGTCTCTGTGCAATTCGACAGGTTTGTCGATGTCGAGGGTGATGTCAGAGGACCCCAGCGGGTGAAGTACACATCTGATCTAACGATGCTCGGCGCGATCACTGCCTGCGGCGGATTCACCGACTATGCCGATCAGACTAAGGTAACGATTACTAGAAATGGCAGCAGAACCTTTGTGAATGTCAAAAAAGTCCGTCAAAATATCGATCCGGACCCCGCCGTCGAGCCCGGTGACAAGATCTCGGTTCCGAGAAGTTTCTGGTAGGCTCGGATTCCGATCAGAAAAGCTTCAGGCCCTCTCAGCCTCAAGAGCTGCCACCTGCTGCACATCCTTGTCACCCCGGCCTGACAAATTGACCACGATGAGCTGATCAGGGGTCATCGTGGGAGCGATCTTAATCACCTCGGCAATGGCATGGGCGGTTTCGAGGGCGGGTATGATCCCTTCGATCGAGGCAAGTTTGTGGAAGGCTGCAAGAGCCTCGTCGTCAGTGGCGTAGGAGTAATCAACACGCCCGACGTCCTTCAGAAAGCTATGCTCAGGTCCGATTGCCGCATAATCGAGTCCCGCGGAAACCGAATGGGTCAGTTCGATTTGTCCATCGTCATCAGCCAGAAGCCAAGTCTTAGTTCCTTGAAGAACACCTAGTTTTCCTCCTTGAAAGCGCGCTGCGTGCTTACCCCGAAAAATGCCGCCGCCACCGGCCTCAACCCCGGTCATTCTGACATTCTCGTCATTGAGAAAGGCATAGAAGAGGCCGATGGCGTTACTTCCGCCACCGACACAGGCGACCAAACGATCAGGCAGGCGCTCCTCACGCTGGAGGATCTGCTTACGTGACTCATCCCCGATGATCCGGTGAAAATCGCGCACGATCATCGGATAAGGATGAGCCCCTAAGGCCGAGCCGAGAATATAGTGTGTATCGCGGACGTTGGTAACCCAATCACGCATCGCCTCGTTGATCGCTTCCTTGAGAGTAGCTTGACCGGCGGTGACCCCGATCACTTCCGCTCCGAGAAAGCGCATGCGCGCGACATTCAGAGCCTGACGCTCCATATCAACCGCCCCCATGTAAATACGGCATTGGAAGCCAAAGCGTGCTGCCGCCGTAGCCGTCGCGACGCCGTGTTGGCCAGCTCCGGTCTCGGCAATGATCCTCTTCTTGCCCATGCGTCGCGCTAGCAAGATCTGGCCGAGGGCATTATTGATCTTGTGAGCGCCGGTATGAAGCAGGTCTTCGCGCTTAAGGTAAATCTTGGCTCCTCCAAGTTCCTTAGTCAGGCGCTCGGCGAAATAAAGAGGAGTGGGACGGCCCGCGAATTCATGGAGTAACGAGGCCAGCTCATTCCGGAAGGCGGGATCTTTTTTGGCCTGATCGTACTGCTGCTCAAGTTCGAGCAGGGCAGTCATCAAGGTCTCCGGAACAAAACGCCCTCCGTAAGGACCGAAGTGGCCGTGTTGGTCAGGAAAGCTGGTGAGGTTGCTGGTGGTGGGCGACTCAGAGTCCATCGCACTCATTATGACTTGGAAGTCAATCCGCGGCAATCGCCCATCATCCAAAAGATGCCTCTATTTTACTAAGGGTTTACCGCGAGCTTCTCGATGACTTTACGGAAGGGCGACGGCATCGGCAGCCCAACTAGTTCATCCAAAGTGAAGCCCTTGAGAAGGGCTGGGATCTTTCCGATCACCCGGTGAACCTTCATCGTGATTCTATAGCGTGTGATTGGATAGGTAATCTCCGAGAGTATGCGGCCGCTCGATTGAGCGTTTCCTAGTTGTGGAAAAATCCAGAGACCGCGCCAGCGAGGCCCTTGCGATTGCTCAAGATAGAGACGATTCGCTTTCCAGAACCAAGCGCGGTGTTCGATGTGCTTGGTTGTCACGGAGCGCGGGGATTTCTTAGGGAGTTTTCTCGGTTCACTCGCTGCACATGTTTTCTCGAGAGGGCAGGATGTACAGTCGGGCTCACCCGACTTGCAGATCGTTGCCCCAAGGTCCATAAGGGCCGATGCAATGGATCGGCATCCGGTTCTGGGGAAAAAACTGGCGGCGATTGCAGCAAGGTTGTTTTTACCAAGAGCCGTATCGATGGGATCGAGCATGTTTCCCCACCGAGCCAGGACCCGGATGATATTCGTGTCTAGTACCACGGCGTGTTGATCATAAGCAAAGGCACGGATGGCCGCCGCTGTATAGGCCCCTATTCCCGGCAGTGATAGCAGGTCAGATTCCTCCACCGGGATATCTCCTCCATGGCGCTCCATCACAGTTCGCGCCGCTATATGAAGCCTTCGTGCCCTGGAGTAGTATCCGAGGCCTTCCCAAGATGCGAGGACCTCATTCTCCTCCGCCTTAGCCAAGTCACTGATGGTTGGGAAGCGCCTTATCCAGGCATGGAATCGCGGTATCACCGTAGTGACAGTGGTCTGCTGAAGCATAAACTCCGAGACAAGGACGGCGTAGGGATTGTGCTCCTTTCGCCACGGGAGTTCATGCCTGCCGTGGAGTTGATGCCATTTTAGAAGCTCTTCACGCGCATTGCCTAAACGCTTTGTTAAGTGTGATGATTTCACTCTGGCTGCGTGTCTCTTCTGCTTGTCCACAGTAGGCTCGTAGGGCACGGTGAGAAAAACATCAAGTCATGCCACCAAACTTTTTTCATTTTACATGCCCCCGCTTCACTCCCAGACCTATCCGCTGACTCGTGAGCAGGCGACAAAGTTGCAGACTCTTCTTCGCGAGCGAGGGTTTACGTTCGTCGAGAAGCCGTACACTCTCTATGCGGCTACCAAAGAGAAGCTCAACATCGCAGTCTACGAGAAGGGGCCGAAGGCTCTCTTGCAAGGACGCGGGCTGGAGGATTTCATCACCTTCGTGATGGAGCCCGAGATTCTCGGTGAGGCTCGCCTTGGTTATGAGGAGGTGCACGAGCCTGAGCAATTCGCGCCTCACTTCGGCATCGATGAGAGCGGTAAAGGGGATCTCTTTGGGCCCCTGGTGATTGCGGGGGTCTATGTCGACGGTGATTTAGCGCGGCATCTGCGCGATGCTGGCATCCGTGACAGCAAGGGGATCGGAACGGACAAGAAGATCCGGGAACTTGCCCAGGTGATTCGGAATTCGGGAGCACCCTCGGAAATCATTGTGATCGGCCCCGAAAAGTACAACCAGCTCTACACAAAGATCGGGAACCTGAACCGTCTGCTCGCCTGGGGCCATGCCCGCATTATCGAGAATCTTTGTACCCGGGTTCCGGAGTGCCACCGTGCGCTTTCCGATAAATTCGCCGATGCGCGGGTGCTAGAGAAAGCGCTGCTCGAAAAAGGTAGTAAAATTCAGCTTGATCAACGCACGAAGGCGGAGAGCGACTACGCCGTTGCGGCTGCATCGATAATAGCCCGGGAGGGTTTCATCAACTGGTTAGACAAGCATGGCAAGGATCTTGATATCACTCTGGCTAAAGGTGTTTCGGCTAAGGTGAAGAGTGCCGCTGCAGAAGTGATCAGAATGTACGGTGCCGGAATGCTTCCCAAGGTTGCCAAGATGCACTTCAAGACAGCATCAGAGGTTCTCGAGGCGGCTGTCATTTCATAGGGTCAGCCACCGAAGCGCTTCCTAAGCGACCATGCATCTCGAAGTGCCCTGAATCCATCTCTGGGCAACCACACCCTGGATCCACCGACATCCGCCCAGGTCACAGGAACTTCCTCCATTCGGCAACCCAGATGTTCCGCGATGTTCAGAATCTCCACATCGAAGGCAAATCCATTCAGTTCCGATTTAGCGAAGATCTCCTTTGCTGCGTTATGACGGAAGAGTTTGCAGCCACACTGCGTGTCGGCAAAGCGAGTGAGGCCTCCGAGGCGCAGTGCCAAGTTAAAGGCCTTGCCGGACAGCTGTCTCATTGGAGGCTGTTTAATGATGATCCTGCTGTCGGGAAGGCGTCTGCTACCTAGGATGACGTCGAGTTCGGAGTGGGATTCCATCATGCACACAAGCTCCTCCAAGCACTCCACCGGGACGCTAAGGTCAGCGTCGGTGAAGAGAATGACCGATCCCCGTGCTGAAGTGATGCCGAGCCGTACTGCCATGCCTTTTCCCTGGCCAGAATGCTGGATAATCGGGCGCAGATCCGGATCCTTCGTCGCCGCCGCTTCGACGAATTCGGCGGTGCGGTCATGCCCCTGGACTACCGGGATCACTTCCGTCCGTCGTCCCGATTTGATAGTCCAATCCCGGATCATTTCCAGTGTCTTTGGGAGACGTTTCTCCTCGTTCCTTGCCGGAATGACAATGGAGAGGGCTGGGCGATCTTGATTCATTCCTCGGGGTACGTTTACTTGGTCTGAATGCAGACTCGCCGAAGTGATTCCAGCGTCAAGCCACTCCTTACTCTTGTGGGTAGGGGAGTTCTTCTAGAGGCAGCCATAATTCTTCTGGCTGTGCTCTTGAGACTCTTCATGCTTGACCTTAAGCCGGCTCATTTTGACGAGGGAATCAACGGTTGGTTTGTTGACCAGATTAGGGCCACTGGACTCTACCACTACGATCCCGAGAACTATCATGGCCCCCTCTACTTCTACGCCCTGTTTGTTTTTCTATCGCTTTTAGGTAGGAATCTCTGGGCTCTCCGTCTACCCGCTGTACTCGCAAGCATCGTCTCGATCTGGATGACGCTTCGCTTCGGCCGCTTCTTTGGATCGACTGCCGCGCGCCTAGGAGCGCTAGCACTGGCCGTCTCTCCCGCAGCCGTTTTTTATGGGCGCTATGCGATCCATGAATCATGGTTCGTTGCTTCCTTAATGATCACAGCTCTGGGGCTTCTTGGGCTTTGGAAAGATGGTCGCAGCCGTGATCTCGCGATCACGGCTACGGGGGTAACATTGCTGCTGCTACTCAAAGAGACGGCGGTGATCCATCTGGTTTGTTTTGCGCTCGCGGCAGTATGTCTGGAGCTTTGGCAGCGGATTGTTCCTTCGCGTCCGGCAATGCCGCTTGCCAAGCAGGAATGGAGTAGCCGAGATCTGTTGAAGTGTTACGCAGCATTAGTTCTGACGCTGGTTTTTTTCTATTCGGGCACGTTCATGAACTGGCATGGGGTCATCGACTTTTTCAAAGCCTATATCAAGTGGTTCCAGACAGGCACTGCTGCCGGTGGCCATGTGAAGACGGACTATCAGATCGGCCACTTCACTTTCCTGAACTGGTACTGGCTTGCTTTGATGGCACGCTATGAGTGGCCGACCTTGGTGGGATTGCTTTATGTGCTCCGTCTGGCCTGGCCAGCTCCGGCCCAGCAGCGTTATTTGGCAATCTATGGACTGGGAGTTCTGATCGCTTACTCGATCGTCCCATACAAGACTCCTTGGTGTATTATTTCAATCCTCTGGCCCTTTCTGCTGCTTTTTGGATGTGCTGTTGAGGAACTGTGGCAAAAAAACCGATTCCGCCAGGTGGCGGTTTTGATTGCCGCCGTGCTCCTGGGGGCATCGCTCCTAGTCACCCTGAGATTGAATTTTCGTCACTACGTGGATCCTTCCGAGCCTTATGTCTATGTGCAGACCATGCCCGAAATTTCCGTGGTGACCGAACCAGTCCTCGGCTTGGCCTCGCAGGACTCCCGCAACCATGCCATGAGTGGTCAGATAGCACTTGAGAGCTACTACCCGCTTCCCTGGATCTTCGGCGACTTCACCCGGATCGGCTATTACAGCAAGGAGGATTTGCCGGCTATTCTTGACGGGGATTTTATCGTGGCGCTAACCGCCCAGCAGAAGGTGATCGAGGGACGGCTTCACGAGCCCTATCTTAGGAGGCGCTTTCATTTCCGTGATTCCATGGAGGAGTGTACCATCTGGTTTCGGGAGACGCTCTTTGCGCCGTGGTTTTCCAGGAATGGGCATGGAAAACCGGAACGAGTCGTGCCGTCAGCCGCCAAGCTGTCGCATGCCACCTCCACTCCCTCACCTTCACCTGCATCCAGCCATTGAAAACTCCGGCGGCTATCCTTTCAGGTGTTGCCACCTCGGTGGTTGTGGCGATTTCCTTGGCCTGGATAAATGCTGGGCTTCACGGAGCCGTGCCATGGTGCGCGTTTCTGGCAGGCATCCTCGTGGCGACCATTGTTTTCAGGGGAGTTCCATCCTCATCCGGCTCCTGTGTCTCATTTTGGGATTGGGTCATGATCGCCGTATTTTCCTGTGCTTCGGCGAGAGCATTCTTCTGGCTAATCTACGCCGATGGAGACTCGTGGAAGGTGCTTTCGCCGAACAATCTCGGTGATCTTTCGCTACATCTTGCCTTCATCCATCACTTGGCTGAAACCACCCGGTGGTGGCCGCAGAGCCCCATCCTTGCAGGGGATCATCTCCGCTACCCCCTCGGGGCCGATCTCTTCAATGCATTGCTGGAGCGTGTCGGTATGCATCCCGAGATTGGGTTGCTCTGGTGCGGTATCCTTGGCGCAATGCTCACCGGGTATGCCCTGTGGCGCTGGGGAGGTGCCATGGCGCTTGCCGCATTACTCTTCAATGGAGGCGTTGCTGGAGTGGTGCTTCTGCGGGGCACCGATCCCGATACCGCTAGTGAATGGAAGAACCTTTTCTTAACCCTCTTCGTCACCCAGAGGGGATTTCTTTTTGCCCTACCTGCGGGCTTGCTCCTTCTTGCGGCATGGAGGGAGGAGTCATTTGGTAAGTCCCGGAATATCATTCTGCCCCTTCCCGTTCAGGCTTTGCTTCTTGGGGCGATCCCCCTGTTCAGCATTCATGCCGGACTGTTCTTGGGGATTGCCATGACGGGACTTGCGCTTCTCGCCCCGATCTCTCGTGAAAGAATGGTCCGCCTGGCTCTGCTTGCATGGCCTGTCATGGCATTCTTTGGATGGCTGATAACAAGCGGAGCCGGAGGTCCCTCGGCGGTTCACTCCCTCGGATGGGCACCCGGATGGATGGAGGATGGAACTGTTGGATTCTGGTTTTGGAACTTCGGCATCACCCTGCCGCTCTGTGTCTTCCTATCTTTCATGCTGATGAGGAGGGGAGGGAATAAAGAGGCAAGAGCCTTTGTCTGGCCCGCGGCCTTTGTCTTCATGCTCTGCATGATCATCCGGTTCGCACCGTGGCCTTGGGACAACATGAAACTGATGCTCTGGTCGTGGCTTGTGATTATACCTTATCTCTGGAGTGCGTTTTTGTGTTCAAGCCCCCTCTGGCTACGGCTCTCTGTACTAGTCCTTTTGTTCGGATCGGGTGCCGCGACGCTACTTGCCGGACTGGATGGGCGACATGGCTATGAACTCATCAAAAGGAGTTCCTTGGATCAGTCTGCATGGATATTGCGCAAGATTGACCCTGACGCCGTCATCGCTGTCGCCCCCGAATACAATCACCCGGTGCTGATGCTCGGACATCCAGTTGTCTGCGGCTACGAGGGCCATCTCTGGAGCCATGGCTTGGATTACAAAAGTCGGTTGATCATACTGAACAGCATCATGATGGGAGAGCCCGGTTGGTCTGAAAAAGCCCGCTCTCTTGGGGTCTCTTATCTCTACTGGAGTGATCTGGAGGCGAAACGCTGGCCTGACTCAAAGCTACCTTGGGCTAGGGAGACGACTCCCTCGCTTCACCCGGTGGAGTGAAAATCTCAGTGGACCTAAGCAATAAACCCGATTGCATTTTGAAAGCGCTGTTTGATAATTATGTCATATGAAGACTATCCCACTGCTCCCCGCTGCCATCATCACCACTCTCTTCGCCAGCGGGTGCACCACCGAAGTCGGCCCTAATGGACAAACCCGTCAGGTTATGACCCCGACTGGAGCTGCTGTGGTACAGGGCTTGTCTGCTGCTGCCATCGGTGCGGGTACAGGCGCGCTTATGGGTGGGGTGAATCCTGTGGCCGCCGGAGCTATTTCCGCCGGAGCGGGCAGCATTGGCTCTCAGGCGATCAATGCCTTTATTCCCAAATCCAGCGGTTCCGGCGGTGGAACACCTCAGCAGACCAATCAGCAGCTCTATGTCCGCTCGGGCGATAGCTTCATTCCTGCCAAGATCAACTATGTGCAGCAACCCGATGGCAACTATGCTCCCTCCTATCCTAGGGGTAAGCAGCTCTTCCGGATGCTGCCAAACGGATCTTTCGCTCCTGTCAACTGACCTAAATTCCCTCTTCAGGGAATTTTTCATCTTTGGATAACGAAATTTGAGAATCTTCTTTCCTCGGTCTTAGACTCGGCTTCCCATAGGATGATGGATCGACTTATTTCTTCCGATGAACTGGCGGCCCTCGGTGCGGAGTATGCTGCGCGGGGTATGAAGCTCGTGCTCACCAACGGATGTTTCGATCTCCTGCATACGGGACACGTCCGTTATCTGGAAGAGGCTCGCGGGTGCGGGGATGCCCTGATCGTGGCGGTGAACAGCGATGCCTCGGTGCGTGAACTCAAAGGAACAGACCGTCCACTTAATGGGGAACTTGATCGGGCCGAGGTGCTGGCGGCGCTTCGCTGTGTCGATCATGTCACGATTTTCACCGGCAAACGGGTTACCGACGTGATCCGTCTCTTACGACCTGCGATCTATGCCAAGGGGGGCGATTATACGCTCGAGACGCTTGATTCCGGCGAGCGTGCCGCGCTGGAAGAAACGGGTGTAGAGATCAGCCTTCTACAACTGGTGCCCGGACGATCTACGACGGGCATTCTTGAAAAGATGAAGCAGTCTTCCTGAGAAAGACTTCCTCTCGGGTTAATACTGCGGAGGCCCGATAATACGTACCGCTGGATCAATCGAGCGGTGGTCTGGAAAGATGAGTGGTGCGTTGGTCGAGATGAGAGTGAGGCTCGTCAGCACGAACTCGGGATAGAAGCTGTCGCTGGCGGGTTCATAGACCTTCTCTCCTGAGAGATATCCATTGAGTTTGTACTCGTAGTTGTTATCAGATCCGATCTTCTTTTGCTCGCGATCGGGAGCCAGTTTCTTCTGCTCGTTGAACATGACGAGCTGCGACTGCTTCCAGGGTTCACCAGGC
>JBAXXS010000032.1:0-19959 GCA_037127835.1 Verrucomicrobiota bacterium
ATAAGTGAAAAGAGATTCTTTGCGGCGAGGCCATGCGTCAAAAAGATTCTTGCTCCACGTGCACGTGGCCCGATTTCCCAAGAGACTTTTTCCGGGCCTTGGTTATCGTTAGTTCATGGAAATAACCCTGTCCTTGGCTGGAGAAATTCCTGTCTTTCATCTCACCGGCAGGCTCGACATGACCACGAGCCCGCTTCTCGAGGAGCGACTCAAGCCCCTGCTGACGGAACCGGGACAGAAGCTGGTCTTCGACTGCGCCGAGCTTACCTACATCAGCAGCGCAGGACTACGCGTTTTTCTTTCCACGATGCGTCATCTCACCGCCGAGAACGGGAATGTCGTGTTTGCACACCTCAGCGCTCCTGTTGCTGATCTTTTCCGGTTGGCGGGCCTGGAGGATCTTTTTCTGATTAGCCCGACCATCGAAGAGGCTGCAATCATCCTTCAGCTTGGTCGAGAGGGCTGAGCAAAAGATCAATCGCAAGCCAGCGGCTGAGCCATAGCGGCTTCCTTTCGCATCCAGACCGAGAGCACCGAGATGTCGGCCGGTGTGATACCGCTGATCCGCGCGGCTTGGCCCAAGGTCCTCGGCGTGAAATCTGTAAGCTTTTGGCGTGCCTCCAACCGGAGGCTGGGAATGCTGTTGTAAACAAGTGTCCGCGGGATCTCTGTATCCTCCTGATGCCGCTGCCGTTCGATTTGATCCTCCTCCCGGCGCAGGTACCCCTCGTACTTGAGATCGATTTCCATCAAGCTCCAGATTTCGGAGGCATAGCGTCCGTAGATTTCCACGGGCAGTTTCTCCGGTGTGTTCTCGGAACGCTTCATCCACTGCGCCAGAGGGATCCCCTCATGGTGAATGGATGCGGTTTCCTTACACAGTGAGGCGAG
Organism: Verrucomicrobiota bacterium; assembly: GCA_037127835.1. Lineage (GTDB taxonomy): Bacteria > Verrucomicrobiota > Verrucomicrobiia > Chthoniobacterales > UBA6821 > UBA6821. The sequence goes on from JBAXXS010000032.1 coordinate 892, forward strand.
GGAGTTGATCTTCGTGGTAAAGGCTTGCCGCCTATAATCGCAGGCCATTCCTATCTCTAAAGCCTTGTTGGTCAATCTGATATCGCAATTGTCCTGGCGCAGACGTAGACGGTATTCCGCACGGCTGGTGAACATACGATAGGGCTCCGGAGTTCCCCTGGTCACAAGATCATCGATCATGACCCCAATGTATGCTTCTTCGCGCCCAAGCAGTAGAGGAGCTTTTTTCTGAACCTTCAGAGCGGCATTGATTCCAGTCATCAATCCTTGTGCTGCCGCCTCTTCGTATCCGGAGGTTCCGTTGATCTGACCCGCAAAATAAAGCCCCTCGATCTTCTTGGTCTCCAGAGTGGAATGCAGCTGATGTGGTGGACAATAATCGTATTCCACCGCATATCCCGGCCGAAGGATTTCTGCCTTCTCCAGCGCGGGTATGGACCTGATGAACTCGTACTGAATTTCGTAGGGGAGACTCGTAGAAACACCGTTTACATAAATCTCTCCAGTATGCCGTCCCTCTGGTTCCAAAAAGATCTGATGGCGGCTCTTATCGGCAAACTTCACTACCTTATCCTCAATGGAAGGACAATATCGTGGCCCCACTCCCTCGATCGCTCCTGCGTAAAGAGGTGACTGATGGAGATTGGATCGGATGATTTCGTGCGTTTGTTCGGTGGTGTAGGTGATCCAACAAGGGATTTGTTCCACATGGAACATTCCTTCATGGAAATGATTCAGCGTGTGGAGATCATCCTTTGTCCGGTTGATACTCTCGGGAATATGAGAGAATAGTGGTGGAAGTAGCTCCCCGTCTTGGCGGTCGCACTTTCCAAAATCAATGGATTTGGCCAAGAGTCGGCAGGGCGTCCCTGTCTTGAAGCGACCTACTTCAAAACCGAGTTCCTTAAGATGGTCGCTGAGGGTGGAAATGCTATCTCCCATACGACCCCCCGGCTGGGTCTGCATTCCTACATGAAGCAGGCCTCTCATAAAGGTGCCTGTGGTAACCACCACGGTGTTCCCTAGAAAACGCAGCCCGAGATTTGTTTCCACACCCATCACTCGATCTCCTTCGACGATCAAGCGTGTGATATTGGCCTGCTTGAGTGAAAGATTTGGGAGATCTTCAAGGATCGCCTTCATGCGAAACTGGTAGGCCTTCTTATCACACTGAGCCCTCGGGGCGCGGACGCTAGGGCCTTTCGAAGCATTAAGCATCCGGAACTGGATACCCGTGGCATCGGTGTTCAATCCCATCAAGCCGCCCAACGCGTCTATCTCACGGACCATGTGTCCCTTGGCTAATCCGCCTATGGCAGGGTTGCACGACATCTGGCCGATAGTATCGGCATTCTGGGTAAGCAGTAGTGTGTGTGCACCGAGCCGCGCAGCCGCATGCGCCGCCTCAATGCCAGCGTGCCCTGCACCAATAACCACAACATCAAATTGATCGGGATAGTTAAACATCATCATTGTTCCACATAGAACTTTTACACAAGTACTTTTCTATAAATAATTTATGTTTATTTTAATGGTCTTTATAGATTGGGGAACCATTTGGGAACTCTTTGTGGATGAATGATTCTTTCTGATGCCTCGTTGTTCCATGAAACATTGTTTTATCCTCTCCACCACAGAGGATCGTTCTTCGTTCACACCCCGAGGATAAGCAGTAGAATGTGTAGATAGAATGGTTTAAGTATACCTGTTCCCTCTTATTCACACTCTTATTATTATGAAGAAATTGGCAAAAAGATTTTTTTATCAATCCATCCTGTGAACAATCATGCTTAGCCGATGGACTTAAAAGGGTCACGAAGAGTTCTTTCAGAGTTGGTTAGGAGCAAATAGAAAAGAACGTCTTATGGGAAGAGTATCGTTGAAAAGACCTCGGCTCGGTACAAGATCTCTTTTTGTATGGATCTTTGGTGCCTGTTTGCTGGGTTCCTTATTCGTGCACCTTCTTTTTCTGGGTGAGTCAAGGACATGGATCATCCCGGGATTTTCGGCGGCCAATTACGATACGGTTGTTCCAAGAACATTCCGGATGAAACGCGTGGAGATCGATCCTAAAACACTCGGTGATTTAGAACCAAGCAATGAGAAAAAGGAACAGCATGTGGAAGTCGTGATTTCCAAGGATCTCCCCGTGACTGACGGAAAGACCACCACAAAGGACAAGCTACAAGTCATGCAACAACCCAAGGAAATTCTTACGGAGGAGAGTGTGGATAAGCATCCTTTCGAAAAAGGGGAAAAACTTCCGGGTACAGAAACACTCGCTGTGAACGCGCTTCCCAGTACGGTGCCGCTTCCTCCAATGGCGCTGGAGCCTGGAAACAAACCAAATCAACCATCACTCTTGCCATTGAAAGAGGACGGGATTTTCGGAACCGGCGCAAAAGCAGGCCAACCGACTGGTGTAGGCGTAGGAACCAACTTCAGTAACATTGACGATCTGCTAGCTGGCACAGCATCCCTTTCCCAGAAAACGGCACCCATACTGATGCCGACAGATCTATTGTTCGAATACGACTCCGACACATTGAGAAAAGAAGCATCCCAAGCGCTTTTAAAACTTGGTGCACTGATCAAGAGAAATGCTCAGGCAGTCTTTCGCATCGAGGGTCACACCGATTCCTTTGGAAGTGAGTCCTACAACGATCAGCTGAGTCTTCGGAGAGCGGAGGCAGTAAAAACCTGGCTTCTTCAGAACGCCGGATTGGATACGCATCAGATCACAACGGCAGGGCTCGGAAAAAGACATCTCCTGGCACCAGCGACGGGGAGCGTCGTAGAACAACAGATCAACAGACGCGTCGAAATCGTCATTACAACGCACTGATGAAGGAACACTCTATGGAAGGCATTATCCCGCTCTCGGAACACCGCGCGCGCATTCAAGAGGAAGTCGCGCGAAAGCTTGCGGATGTGCTTGAAGGGGAAAAGGAACTCCCGACATCCAAGCTCCAATCCCTACTTAAAAAGGAAGAGCACAGGCTGAAGATCTGGCACAAAGGCGGAGGCGGAGGAAAAGAAATTGCAGGACGTAGGACCGAGATCGTGGATATCCTCATAAGGGAGATTTTTCGATTCGCGACCGGCAAGGAACTAGGAGAAAAAGAACTCCCTGGATTTCTAGTGAGTGCGTTCGGCGGGTACGGGAGGAGGGAATTGAATCCCTTCAGCGACGTGGACATCACGTTTCTTCATGCGGGGAACAAGCCGACCGAGGCAATGGAGAGGATCATCTCAACCTGTCTCATGGCGCTTTGGGACCTCGGTTTCAAGGTGGGTCACGCTACGCGGTCGGTACAGGGAGCCTTGAGTCAGGCAAACACCGACATGATGACCAAGACAGCGATGCTGGAAAGCCGCTGGCTAGCAGGCGACAAAAAATTATTTCAAGAATTTAGGAGTCAATTCGAGACCGTCTGCGTCAAGGGTAAGGAGAAGGATTACATCGCCTTCCGGATAGATAATCTCAAGGACCTCCGTGCAAAGTACGGGACAAGTGTGTTCATGCAGGAGCCGAATATCAAGTCGGGCTGCGGCGGCCTGCGCGACTATCAGAATCTTCTTTGGACTGGGATGTTCCATTCCGGTGCCTACACAACGAAAAAGCTCGTGGAGGAGAAAATCCTGCGAGAGAAAGAGCGCAAGTCGTTGGAAGAAGCCCACGACTTTCTGCTTCGGGTACGCACGGAAATGCACTACCAGACAGGACGAGCCTCAGAGCAGCTAACCCTGCAGCTCCAAGGAAAGGTCGCCACCGCCTTGGGCTACCCGGAGAAAAACATCCTCCGCCGCTGCGAGGCATTCATGAGGGATTATTACAGCCATACGCGCGCGGTTCACCTCATTAGCTCGCTAGCTCTCGGGCGTATTCGCGAGCAACAAGGAAGCCGCATGAACCTACTGAGCAAGCTCCTCGGTAAACATGCGAGCGTGGACGAAATGGAGATCCGGAACGGGGAGCTCTTTCCAAAGGCCAGGGATATTTTTAACCGAGATCCGTCGCGCCTTATGCGGGCCTTCCAGATCGCGCAGACCCGCAACGTGCATTTCTCTGCAGAGCTGGAGGATCTAGTGAAACGTAGGCTCAAACTCGTGGACCGCACCTTTCAGTACAACAAGGAGAACCGAGGCATCTTCCTTTCGATCCTCTCGAGGAAGGGGGAGGTCGGCCGCATCCTGCGACTCATGCATAATCTCGGCTTCCTGGGCAAATACCTGCCTGAGTTCGAACCACTTACCTGCCTCGTGCAGCATGAGTTCTTTCACCGCTACACAGCCGACGAGCACACACTGCTCTGCATCGACAAGATTGATGCCCTACTATTAACCAAGGAGGAGAAGCTAGCCCGTTACCGAGAACTCTTCCGGAACTTCGAGGATCCCGCCGTCCTCTACCTGGCCATGCTGCTTCATGATACAGGCAAAGCCGCCAACACCCAACATCATGAGGAAGCCAGCGCCGTAGCAGCCCAACGGGTGGCCAGAAGGCTTCAGCTCAACCCGGCGAGGAAGAAAATGCTGATTGCGCTCGTCGACAACCACGGGGAAATGAGTGGAACCGCGCGTAGCAGGAATGTCGATGACCCTGCGACGGTGGAGGAATTCTCCGAAATCATCCGGGATCCCGTTACGCTCGATGCGCTTATGGTGATCACGCTCGCCGACGGCATGGGGACGAGCGACGCGGGGTGGAGCGACTGGAAGGAACAAATGGTCTGGTCCCTTTACCACAAGACCCGCGGATTACTCACCAACAGCGCCGGATTCCGCGAAGAGCAGCGACTGCGACGGGAAGAGCTGCGACAGAAGGTCGCCGCTGCATTGCCGGACTGGTTTGAAGAAGAGACTTCCGCGCAGATGCAGGGCATGCCGGACCGCTACTTCCTTACGAAGGATGCCGCGGAAGTCTATCGTCACATCCTGCTTTTTAGGCGCTTCTTCGAGAAGGGTTTGAACACCGGAGGTCCTAACCTCTGCCCCGTCATCGAGTGGGTGGACCATCCAGAATCAGGATACGCCGAAGTTCTTGTCTGCGGGTGGGATCGGGAGCGCCTGCTGGAGAGAATTGCTGCCGCGTTCTTGGAGGCGGGGATCAACGTGCTCGGCGCCGACATCTTTACACGCAGCGATAACCTCGCGCTCGACCTTTTCAAGGTCACCAATCATCGCAACGAACCACTACCGAGGGAAAGGGAGCGCAGGCTGTTCGAACAAAAACTCGGAGAATCGCTCATGGCCCCCGGTAACAAGCTGGTTCCTGTTCCCAACCAAAAACACGTTATGCTGACGGACGGATCGAAGAGAAATGAAGAGGAGGAATTGCCCGTTTGGGTCGTGGTAAACAACAAGGCCCATCCCTCCTGCACGATTATCGAAGTCCAGGCCCCCGACCGCATGGGACTCCTCTACCATTTACTGCGGGCAATCTCTCACGGCGGTATAACGATCGAGGCCGCGCGCATCGCCACCGAGCAAAAGGCCGCCCTGGATGTCTTTTATCTCCGCACCAAGGAGGGAGGAAAACTTGAGGACCACAATCAGCTCATGCGTCTCGAACGACGCCTCCGCAGAGCAGCGGCCCTCGCGGGGGAAAACAACGGATGAACTGGCACCTACAAAAAAGCGTCTTCTGGAGAGGAAGCATTCGCCCCCTCTTGCTTAACCCGCGCGGCGCGATGCTCAGTATCTTGAGTATCGCACTCGGTGTAGCCGTCTTCCTCGCGATCACGATCGCCAACCGCGGAGCCGTCGAGAGCTTTCACCGGGTGTTCGCGATGATCACAGGACACGCTGATCTGGAAATCCGGGGACGAATCCCCGAATCTGTGCTGCCCGGGGTGATGAATACGCCCGGCGTGAAGGCGGCGACACCGCTTGTTGAGGCGATGGTGACGCTACCAGACTATCCGGGCGAGTCGCTCCACCTCGTCGGCATCGATCCTTTCACAGCCACAGGATTGCTCTCCCTCAACCCATCCTTCGGAGACCAAACTCTAAATCAAACCCAAGTCGCTGGAAAAGAGGCCAGTAAAGAAGGTGCGGGCAACCTCGGGGAGTGGCTTGGAGAGGAGTCAGCTGTTGCTGTGCTGAGAGATTTTCCCGGACGGCACCATCTCAAGCGGGGCGATTCGATCCGTCTCCAAGGTGCTGGGCCACCACGGCAGCTGATCATGAGTCAGGTGATTCGTACGGATGACGCCTCGGCAGAAGGGCGAGGGGGGGTTGCGGCACTGGATCTAGCGACTGCCCAGGAGTGGGTGGGAGAGCCGGGCTACCTTAGCGCCATCCTGATCAAGCTTCGTAACCCCGGGGAGAAGCAGGATGTCATCAACCGGTTGCAGCGACTTCTACCTGCGGATGTGACCGTGCAACCCCCTGCACGGCGAACCCAGCAAGTCGACATTATGCTCGCGGCCTTTCGGCTCAACCTGACGGCCCTGAGTCTTGTTTCCTTGATGGTCGGAATGTTTTTTGTAGGCAACTCGGCCGCCGCTTCTGTGGTCCGCCGCCGTGTTTCGCTTGGGATCCTCCGGGCCCTGGGGACAGATAGGCCAATGATCCTTGGCATGGTGCTAGTGGAAGCAGCGATCAGCGGACTGATCGGGTCCGTCCTCGGTGTCCTGATCTCGCCGCTTATTGCCGGCATTCTTGCCGCGCCAGTGGCTCAGACAGTGACGGCCCTTTATCTTCCGGTCGATGCGCACGGCGGATGGCCCTCCCCGCTGGAAGCCCTCGCCGGTATAGTCGCTGGAGTCTTGGCCTCCTTGGTAGCCGCTTGGATACCCGCCCGCCAGGCAGCAGCGGTCGATCCCACGAAGGTCCTCCATCCGGGAACAGCGCCGGAGATCTTTCCCATGCCCGCCCGACCGCTGGCATTCTGCGGATTGGGGGTTCTTTTGCTGGGATTTCTCTGCTCACTCGGGGCACTGTTCGGGGGAGTGGCACTGCTCGGATTCGGCGCCGCGTTTTTTGTTCTGGCAGGTTTTTCGCTGATGGTTCCGATGGTGGCGCTTTCGTCGGCGGGGCTGTTAAGGCGGCTCTTGGCTCGGCCTCGCTGGACGCGAGGGGCCATCTTAAGGATCGCTCTAGAGCAGACCATGCGATCTCTGCACCGCACGGCGCCCACAATCGCCGCTCTAGCCGCCGCCGCCGCGATGACGGTGGGCATCAGCGTAATGATTCATTCCTTTCGTGGAAGTGTGATTGCTTGGACGGGGCGAACGTTGACGGCGGATCTTTTTATTGCACCTGCGGCCAACGAGCTGCTGGGGCTAGAGCACACGATGCCCGAAACGGCGGCCGACTGGTGGAGGAAACGGCCGAGCATTTCAGCCGTGGGAACGTTTCGCGAAGTGGAGGCCCGGAGCGACAAGGGAGAGCAGGTAACGCTCGGTGTGGTCTCGGGACCAGCGCGCGGCTCCATTGATTTTCTGCATGGCAAGGTTGCCCAGAAAACAAGGGCCTTGGAAAGGGGCGAGGGTATCGCTCTTTCTGAGAGTCTGGGACGCAGGCTGAAACTCGGACCTGGAGATAAGCTGGTTCTTTCCGGACCAAAGGTGCCAATCGCACTTTCTGTGATCGATCTCTATCGCGATTACACTCGCGACCGAGGCATTGCGATGATCGGTGCCGATTATTTTTCTAAGGTCTGGGGTGCCCAAGGGGTGCACTCTCTGGCGATCGAGTTTGCGCCTGGAACATCCGACACGATCCGGGAAGAGGCCAGCACGGCTTTTTTCTCTGCCTTCGGTGGCAAGGAGGCTTTCATCTGCTACAGCAACCATGCCTTGAAGGCCCGTATTATCGAGATCTTCAACCAGACCTTTGCGGTGACGGCTGTGCTCAAAACCATTTCGATAGCCGTCGCGGTCGGCGGGGTAATGCTTACCCTCGGCATCTTGGTCATGGAGAGGACTCGTGAGCTGGGCGTGCTCAAGGCCATCGGTGCCTCCCGAGGGCAGATTGTGCGAGTGATACTTGCAGAGGCCTCACTGATAGGATTGTTGGCCAGTCTGGTGGGGATCGTGAGCGGGGCAGCCCTGGCTTTGGTTCTGACTTGGGTGATCAACAAGGCCTTTTTCGGATGGAGCATTGATCTTGCCTACCCTTGGCGCGACATCGCGCTGGTCCCGTTATGGATGACGGCAGCCGCATTGGTGGCTGGATTTATTCCAGCACTCCGAGCTTCAACCATACCACCAGCTTCCGCGCTCAGAATGGAATGATAAAACGGAGGGTAACGAAGAACATGTGGGGAGTTCGGGGCATGAGGCTCTCCCATGTGAGGGTCTCTCTTCTCTCTGGAAGATGTGTTGAGAAGAATTTCTTTTAAAAAGAACTTGCACGGGAGAGAAAACCCTATAAGTTGAACTTATCGAAAGATTGTTCTGGGGGGAACAACAGGCCGTCGTACCAAATGGTGCGGCGGCCTGTATCTTTTAGAACGAGAACGCGGTCCCGTATTATTTTCACGGGCCAAGTACGCCGAGAGCAGGCATACTTCGCTTCCAACGCATCGATCCCTCATGCCGCCCCGTTACAAAAACACCGAGGATCCGGAACACCCTCCCGCCATGTCCGGAACACCTACGGCATGGAGAACGCTGGGCTTGCTGGCATTAGCGGTGGCGACCTGGCTTTTCTTCAAGCCGGTATTCTGCGGAATGTTACAGGGTGGCCTTGGGCTTGCTGCCTGGGGAAGTGGCGGGGAGTTGCACATCGATCAGCTCGCGCTCGCAGAGAAAGGCTGGATCCAAGCCCGGGGCGTGACATGGCTATTTGGCCCTCCTGATCACCGAAGCAGTCTCAAGAGCGAATGGGTTTGGGTGCGCCTTGTCTCAATAAAGCAACTGCTTCATTTCTCCGATGGGGAGCCGCATAGGTTGGTAAGGGAGATAATGGTTGGCAAGACCAAGGCGCTTCTGGATACCCGATCGAGCACACGCTCCTCAACGTCGCTCATGAAGCATCCGCTGTGGAGCATACAGTCCTATTTGCGCCCCACCCTCTTTCTTCCCTCCTCTTCCTGCACATTGGGGTCCACGGACCTGGTCATGATAGGAGATCATCACCGGCTGGCATTGAATGGCCTGACGCTTCGTTTGCCCGACCGATGGGCCGGCAGTATTTCTTATGCCGATGGTGCGCTGGATCTCGATACTTGGCACCGAGTTCTGCCCAAAGCGTTTGCCCCCGCTGTTTGGGAGGGTGGCGTACTTCATTTGGGTGAGCTGAATCTGGGCCACGAGTTCCTCCTTAAGGAGTCGTCTCTTCGACCGGAGGCCGGAGGGGTCGACTTCGGCATCAGGGGAACGGTCGGTCATGGCATTCTGAGGGGTGACGGTAGCATGGGGACGTCGATGAATTCCAAACATCTCGAGCTGACGCTGGTGGGTGAAGGTTTGGCGCTGGAGGCCTTCCATGAATGGATGAAAGATGAAAAAAAGGCGACCGGTGTCATCAGCCAGGCGCGTTTTACGTTCCGTGGCGATCCCGCAAACCCGGTGGATGCCGACAGCTCATTACTCCTCATCGCCCGCGACTTCCATTGGGAAGGAAAGGGTTGGGAGTCGCTCCGGTTAGCCACGACACTTACGGGGCGCAACCTCACCCTTTCTGAACTCCATCTCCAACAACAGGAGAATGAAGTGACGGCATCGGGACAAAGCCATCTCCCAGCAGATTGGCATGCGGCGCTCCGTGCGCCTTTTATCGCGAGCTTTCATGCTGAGCTTGAGGATGCCAGTGCGCTGGCTGGACTGGTTGGCCCCCAGTTTGCCCAACTGGGTGGAGGAATGGCTCTGGAGGGAGAGGTACAAGGGTCAGAGAACAAGGCAGAAGGATACTGCAATGTCACCGGCGCGGGCATGACTATCCGTAAATTGCCATTGGACTGGCTGAAAGGATGCGTGATCTTCGCCGGTGATCATACCCGGCTGACCTCCCTAGAGGCATGGAGCGGACGAGATCACCTGTATCTAAGCGGTAACGTCGCTAATAGCCGCCCCCATGCTTATAAAGCCGAGGCGGAAGCCGATGTCCACGACCTGACAAAGCGTCTTTCCCAGGTAGGAATTACCACCGCCACCGTCATCGGAGGCGGCGGAGTGAAATTTCACTGGCAGGGAGAGGGCTCCACAGAAGTTCACAACGGATCGTTCCAGACCCAGGTTAACGGATGGGTGAGTAAGTGGACGACCACCGGCATGTCCGGTACCTTCGAGGGAAATTACGCACCGGGGAAAGTGGAACTCTCCAAGGCTGATTTCAAGCAGGAGGACTTGTCACTAGCCATGAAACTTTCAGCGACAACCAACGCCTTCCGGGCCACGGACATTGTGGCGACCCGCGCTGGTAAACAGGCACCTCTTGTGAAAGGCGAACTGTCGCTTCCGTTCAATGCGCTGGAATTTTGGCAGAGCGGCGACGCGCTCAAAACCATCGCGATGGACGGGCCGCTCGGGATCAACCTCTCCCTTCAGGGAATCAAGGCCGAGGAAATTGCAGGATTGTTTGGCCAGGAAATTCCTTTTGTAGGAAGCCTTGAGGGATCGATCTCCGCAACAGGCACTCCAGCAAGACCAGACGTGCATGCCGCAATGGGCATCCGCCAATTTTCACCCAAGCAGGGCGGGCCGACCGCGGATCTTTCCCTCTCCTTGGAAGCCGGGGAAGGGAGAGCCAAGGCGAAGCTCCTTCAGGAACCGGCATCCTCTTCACCATTGGCCGTGGAGTTGGAGACGCCGCTTTCCTTGGTCAAGGAGCAAGGAATCCTTCGCCTGGCGGATATCGATCAGCCAATCCGAGGATCCGCATCCTTGCAACACGTCCCCCTGGACGGGTGGGCCAGCCTCGTGAGGCTGGAAGAATGGCCGCTTAAGAAGACTCGCCTGGATGGGAACATGCATCTCTCCGGAACATGGAAACAGCCGATATCCGAAGGAAGCCTTCTGCTTGAAGCCGAGGAAGGACATCTCATCGGTGCGCAAAATCTTGAGCACCTGTACTTGCCGATGACGCTTGCCACGACGAAGGCGGCATTCGGTCCGGGTAGGGCGGTCTACCACGACAAGCCGGTGATACTTTCCGGATCTCTCGATTGGGGAAACCTCCCCTGGAAAGGAACGCTTCGGTTGATGGGAAACGATCTGCCGGTGCCGCTAGGTGGCGGCATTGATGCCCTTGCAGATTCGGATCTGGTGCTAAGTCGTACAGGCATTCGACCTCCTGTTTTGAGCGGATCGCTGAGGCTGCATAGCCTCGCAGGCGTGCTGCGGGCAAACCTAACGCCAGCCTTTGCTCCGCCCGCCTGCAATCTTTTCTCCAAAGCGGACGCAGTTACCCACGATCAAGAAAAAGAAAACGACCAGAAAAATCTGCAAATCGACGTCGCACTCAAGACGGATGGGTTGGTGAGTTTGGATTCACCCTCGGACACCAGTATATCCGTTGATGTGCATGCAGGTGGGGCGGCTCTTTCCCCCTCATTTTCAGGAAAGATCGAGGGGAAGAATGTAGAACTTAGCCTTCCCTGCAGCACCTTTTTCGTGCCACAAGCTCGCATAGTGCTGGAGGCTTCGCGCGGCACGCTTTCGGGAGATAATGCTTATGGACTGACCAAGGAGGGCTTCTGCATCCTTTCCTTGGGCGGCGTCCTCCCCGCTCCGACGATAGCTTTTGAAGGTGCGCAGGGGGTTAGCGCCCCGGGCCTCCTGATGACCATGGCAAGCCGCCCTGAACAGATGAAGAGTCTCTTGTTGCAGAAAATATCGTGGTGCCGACAGAACCTACTGTTTCCTCTTCCAGCCGCTGGATGGGTGACTTCGCGTTTGGGAAACTACGAACCAGGCGCCCTCGGTTTCTACGGAGCACCTTGGATCTGGAGCTTTTCGTTGGGAGGAACTGCTCAACAATAAAAATTATGGAAAGCATGACTGGACATGGCCGGGGTATTGCCCAGGCGGAAGGATGGAGACTCGCGGTGGAGTGCGGCTCCGTAAACCGGAAAGGGATCGAGATTGCCATCTCGCTACCGAAGCCGCTTGCGACGCTTGAGCCAAAGCTACGTGAAGTGATTCAGAAAAGAATCGGCCGTGGACGTATCAATGTGACGGTCCTGCTAGAGAATGCAGCGTGGCCGGATAACGCGCAGGGCGTGGTCGACAAGCAAGCCGCACGACGCACACTCCAGGAGCTTCAGGCCCTGCAGGCGGAGCTGGCCCTACCCGGGCAGATCTCTCTAGAGCTATTGCTTCGATCCCCCGGCGTCATGAGAAACGGCACGGAGGAGCCACTGGACACAGATACTCTCTGGCCTGCACTGCAGACGGCGCTCACCGAGGCGCTGGATCGGATGATCGTGATGAGAAAGAAGGAGGGTGCGCACCTCGTCACAGACTTGCTCAAGCGCATCAAGTTGCTTGAGTCAGCGGCCAAGGCCATCCGAACACGCGTCCCCACTGTGCTTCGACAGAGGCGCGATCATTTGAAGGCCCGCTTGGAAGAGTTAGGACTTCCTTTACCAGGGAATGATCCCGCGCTCGCCCGGGAACTGGCATTCATGGCCGAGCGGAGCGACATCACCGAGGAGTTGACCCGGTTGGAGAGTCATTTTGCTCAATGCAGAGAATCATTGTCAGGTGACGGACAGGCGGGAAGGACGCTCGACTATCTGGCCCAGGAGATGTTCCGCGAATTCAATACGCTCGGAAACAAGGCCGGGGATGCTTCTATCTCCCAACGGGTCGTGCAATCCAAGGCGGAACTTGATAGGATCCGCGAACAAGTCGCCAATCTCGAGTAATCCGCGTGAATAATCCATCCCATCACTTTCGGCGCTCCGGCATCCTCTTCGTGATTTCCGCGCCCTCAGGCGCCGGGAAGACGACACTCTGCACCACGCTGCGGCAGAAGCCCGACTTCGTCTGGTCAGTCTCCTGCACGACCCGATCACCCCGGACCGGGGAAATCGACGGAGAAGATTACCATTTTCTCTCCCGTGAGGAATTCACGCGTCGGCTCGATGCGAGAGAATTTCTGGAGCATGCCGAGGTGCACGGCAACCACTACGGCACGCTGAAGGGACCCGTGCTCGAAAACCTAAAGAACGGCATCGACGTGCTTCTCGACATCGACACCCACGGCGTCGACAATATCCGCGCCTGCGGCGATGCGATCATTCTAGAGGCCCTCGCCGATGTCTTCATCATGCCGCCTGATCTCGACGAGCTCCGCCGGCGTCTCATGCGCCGTGGCACAGAGACGTCCGAGCAGGTCGAGGTCCGGATGAGTAACGCCGCCCGCGAGATGGAATGCTGGCGCGATTACCGCTACACGATCATCAGCGGCTCGATGGAGGAGAACATCGAGAAGTTCCGGGCTGTCATGCGCGCCGAGCGTTACCTCAGCCGTCGCATGTCCGTCGTCACGGAAAACGTAGGCTGACTATTATGGAGACGATGGAAAACTCAGGGAAAGAATCACCTAACGGCCGGGGAACAACGATCGTCCTGGGTGTGACCGGATCGATCGCTGCGTACAAGGCAGCGGAGATTGTCAGCCAACTCCGCAAGGCGGGCCACGATGTCTTCGTCGTGATGACGCGCCGGGCCACCGAATTCATCACACCTCTTACGCTCGCTACGCTCTCGCGCAATCCCGTGTTGTGCGATCTCTCCGAGGAAAATTCAGGAGCCTGGAAGCCGGGCCACATCGAGTTGGCTGATCGTGCGGATCTCCTGATGATTGCTCCTGCGAGTGCGAACACAATCGCGCGACTCGCTCACGGATTTTCGGATGATGCGCTGGGATCGGTCGCACTTGCCACTCGCGCGCCCCTTCTCATCGCGCCGGCGATGAACGGAAAGATGTGGGAGCACCCCGCGACCAAGATGAATGCGGAGACACTGCGCACGCGCGGAGCCTCATTTGTCGGGCCAGCGGAAGGCATGCTTGCATGCGGCTACGAAGGGCTTGGAAGATTGGCCGAGGTATCTGAGATCACCGCAAACGCGGAGAAAATTTTAGCGGCCAAGTAAGAGATGAGACTTTCCTCACGAAGGTGAGGAAAAGGCGGCGAAATTTTTTTAGAAAATCCGTTGACGCTTATCAACGGGCGACTTATTCACATTCAGCAGTGACTTATTCACAAACTTTTCACAAACGCCGCGCATGCGGAACAAAGGAGGTGGATTGAAATGCCCATTAAGAAAAAAGCACCCGCTAAGAAAGTTGTAAAGAAGGCCCCCGCCAAGAAGGTGGTGAAGAAGGCCGTTGCAAAGAAGGCCCCCGCCAAGAAGGTGGTGAAGAAGGCCGTTGCGAAGAAGGCTCCTGCAAAGAAGGTCGTCAAGAAGGCTCCTGCAAAGAAAGCCGTCAAGAAGGCCGTCGCAAAAAAGAAGTAAGTCCCTCCCGCCGGAACATCCTTTCGGCGACGAGCTAGAACTTGGGGGAAGCGCCACAAACGCTTCCCCCAATTTTTTTATCACATGGCCACTGGTGTTTTCAAAAGCGGGAATCGAAGAGTCGATTCGCCTTCATCACGAAGGCGCTATTTCTTCAGGTATCAAGTTTCAGGTTTCATCCATCCGCTTACTCCGCTACTGAATTCTAGATGGACGAACTGATACGTACGACCGCACGGGATGCGGCCCTTGCAGCCGGAGGAATGATCCGGGGACACTTCGAGAAAGAACTCAATGTGGATTCGGCCGAGGCCCACGACATCAAGCTCGAGCTAGACCGCCGCTCTCAGGCGTTGATCGAGTCGCTTATTCTGGGGGCTTTTCCCGACCATGCGATCTACGGAGAGGAGGGCATCCGCGGGGACCAGACGGCCGCGGATCAGTGGATCATCGATCCGATCGACGGCACGGTGAATTTCTTTTACGGCATTCCGCATTTTGCGGTCTCCATCGCGCATCGTCACAACGGGGTACTCACCACCGGGGTGATCTATCAGCCAATGACCGATGAGCTTTGGGTCGCCTCGCGTTCTACGGGACGCGTTACTCTTAATGGACGCCCGATCCGGGTAAGCAGTCGCACCAAGCTCTCCGACGCGATCGTCGCCGTGGGGGTCTCAAAGACCGAAGCCGCCATCGAGAAGGGACTCCCGATTCTGGGAGAGATGATGCGCTCCGCGCGCAAGACCCGTATGATGGGAAGCGCCGCGCTCGACATCGCTTATGTGGCCAGTGGCCGTCTCGACGCATACATCGAGAGTCAGATCAGCCTCTGGGATATCGCGGCAGGAATGCTCATGGTCGAGCTTGCCGGCGGCAAGGTCGACCTGAGGCCCCATGACACAGTCGCTGACAAATACTCCTGCGTTGCCTGCGGTGGAGGAATTGCCTTTACACATCTTTAATCTCGCGCAGAGGCGCAGAGGCGCAGAGAAAGATAAACATGTAGCATCAATCAGCAGAGACACCACAGACACCACAGACCTCGCCGCCTACCTGCTTTCAGATGCATCTTTGCAGTCTCTCCATAGCGTATCGCCTATCGCCTGGATCCTGACTACCATCTACTATCTCCCAAAACATGATCACACGCAGCGGCATCGGCTATGATGTACATCGGCTTGAGCAGTTAGATCCGGAGAGACTGCTCGTACTTGGAGGCGTGACGCTTCGCCACCCGCAGGGACTCACCCTTTCGGGTCACTCTGATGCTGACGTCCTCTGTCACGCGATCGCCGACGCTCTGCTCGGGGCGGCGGGCCTGCAGGACATCGGGCATTACTTTCCGAACACCGATCCATCCATTCGCGGCATCTCCAGTCTGGAAATTCTACGGCGTGTCGCCGTGATCCTAGTCGAGGCAGGAGCGACAATCATCAACGTCGACTCCACGCTGGTCGCAGAGGAACCAAAGATCGGCCCTTATGTTCAGCAGATGAGAGAGCGCATCGCCGAATCACTCGGGCTGGTTGCCTCGCGCGTTGGCGTCAAGGCAACCACAAACGAATGCCTGGGATTCTTGGGGCGCGGCGAAGGGATCGCGGCGATGGCGACCGCATCTGTAGAGACGCCCTCCGAATAGCCCTTAAAATTAATCGTGCAGATACTCAACACGTTTTCCCGGAGCCTTGAGGAGATCACTCCCCGTGCGAGAGAGGGGAAGACTCTTTCGCTCTACACCTGCGGGCCTACGGTCTACGCCTACGCACACATCGGGAACTTTCGGGCCTACGTTTTCGAAGATCTGCTTCAGCGCCATCTTCAGGAACGCGGATTTATCGTCCGCCGGGTGATGAATCTCACCGATGTGGACGACAAGACAATCCGCGGAGCCCATGCAGCAGGGATCGCGCTTGAGGATTACACACGTCCATTCAAGGAGGCCTTTTTTGCTGATGCCAAAACACTTCGCCTACTTCCTGCCGAGGCCTACCCCGAGGCGACCGATCCGGAGCAGATCGCGCGCATGATCGCTATGATAGGAACCCTGATGGAAAAGGGGTATGCTTACCAAGTCGAAGATGGGTCGGTTTATTTCCGCATCGCCTCCTTTCCCGAGTATGGAAAGCTCGCCCATGTCGATCTTGAGAACCAGCGACCTGGCCAACGCGTTGCCAGCGACGAATACGACAAGGAGGCAGTCGCCGACTTCGCTCTCTGGAAATCCTGGGTGCCCGAGGATGGATCCGTCGGCTGGGAGAGTCCTTGGGGCAAAGGTCGTCCCGGATGGCATATCGAGTGCAGCGCCATGGCGACGGGGATACTAGGCGAGACCATCGACATCCATTGTGGCGGGGTCGACAACATCTTCCCCCATCATGAGGCCGAGATTGCCCAGTGCGAGTGTGCCGGCCACGGGCAAGGACCGTTCGTTCGCTACTGGATGCATTGCGCGCATCTCATGGTCGAGGGCTCCAAGATGGCCAAATCGGCAGGGAACTTCTTCACTCTACGCGATCTGCTTGAGAAGGGGTGGACCGGCCGCGAAGTACGCTATGCGCTGATCTCTGTTCACTACCGTGGAGCACTGAACTTCACGATGGATGGGTTGGCTGCCGCACGCACTGCACTCGGACGGCTCGATGCTTGGAGGGAGAGACTTATTGAAGCTGCAGAATCTGTACAGGAAGCGGAATTACCCGATCCAGCAACCGAAGAATTCTTCGCGGCGCTGGATGATGATCTGAATATTTCCAGCGCGCTGGCCGTTCTCTTCGAGACCCTACGTGAGAGCAACCGTCGGATGGATCAAGTGAATGAGGAGAAACTCACTCCCTCGCAAGCACGCGGACTACTGAACTGGCTCGCCCGCGTGAACGGCGTTCTAGCCTTGGAACCTGACGCAGTCACCACAATCCCATTAGAAGTGGAAGAGCTGGTCGCCGCGCGTGCGGTCGCGCGCGATGCGAAGGAGTGGCAGAAGAGCGACGAGATCCGGGATCAAATCGCATCGCTAGGATGGCTGGTCAAAGACACAAAAGACGGACAACGGATCAGCAAAAACTGATTGAAATAATCTCGCGCAGAGACGCAGAGGCGCAGAGAAAAGAAAAAATACACCCCTTAATTTCTCTCTGCGTCTCCGCGGCTCTGCGGGAAATCATGTATTCCGTACTTTCATAATTCATCGTTTATAATTCATCCTTTTCTTCATGTTCTCCCCCGATACCCTCCTCGATCTCGACCGTACTGAGCACAGTGTCATCTTTGAGAATGTGACCAATGTTTGGGAGGCAATCGCAAAGATCTCGACCTATCTTCAGTTCCGGCTCAAGCCTGGAATCCATGGCAAGCTGATCGGCAAGCCCTTCATCAGCGGCGCTGTCTATATCGGAGCCGGCACCATCATTGAGCAAGGAGCCATGATCAAGGGGCCTGCATGGATCGGCGAGAATTGTGAGATCCGTAACGGAGCCTACATCCGCGAGAACGTCGTGGTCGGTAATGGCGTCGTCCTCGGAAACTCCTGCGAGTTCAAGAACTGCCTCATCTTTGACGAGGCTCAGATCCCTCACTTCAACTACGTCGGGGACTCCATCCTCGGCCACAAGGCACACCTCGGTGCCGGAGCCATTCTCTCCAATGTTCGCCTTGACCATCAGCCGGTCGCCGTGAAAACCGCCGAAGGAATCATTCCGACGGGCCTTCGGAAGTTCGGTGCCATTATCGGAGACCGCGCCGAAATCGGCTGCAACTCGGTATTGAGCCCTGGCTCCGTCATTGGCCGAGATACGATTATTTATCCGAATACGTCTTGGAGGGGAGTGCTACCTGCAAAGTCAATCGGCAAGATGGAGCCGCAGACTTTAAAGGTGATCCCCCGCCAAGCCCGCGATTAGGGGCGGCTTGGGATATCGGTGGATAGCTGTGTAGGCCTGCGCTCGCCCCCGATCAGGCATCCTCGGATCTGCTGATTGCTTGCCCGGCCTTTGCTGTACATCCGTTCCGGCTCTGACTTCTCGGCCAAAGCCTCGAATGACATCGCTTTAGCGGAGCAAGCAAAGCCGCGTTCCCACGCGCCTTCTCTACGGTTTCCCTCACGCGCCTAGCCCCGCATCTAAAATCCCTGCGCCTTTTCATAGAAAAGGCATAACGACTTGAACTGAGCGACACCATGCACGGTAGGCCTATGCAAACCATCAGACCTAATGGTGCTCGCTCCAGTGATTGGTTAGATGATGGTGTAATTATAATATGATATCTCAATGAATATGTGAGATATATCGCCACATAAATTCATTGTATCTCGTAGCATACGCTATCCTAACAGAGAATGTATCATCCTGGTTACAATCCTGTGGGCCAACTTCTATATGTGGATAACTTCGGATAGATTCATAACCCCAGTTGGGTACTCCTGGCGCATGAGATGCTCTCCCTCCGATATAGCAAAACCTAATCCGACTGGCTGCAATATCTCGACTCGCATCTTGAACAGCTAGTGGGGGATCCCAGTACTGCTGGTTCGTATCCAATGCACACGCCAAGCACGATAATGCGAACAACGCAGTTATGAATAGTTTCCCCAAAATCATCTAACGCTCAAGGTGAGCCGCGAGCGCCATCCGGGGAGCGAGTTGGCTCGACCGCA
>JBAXXS010000033.1:0-19536 GCA_037127835.1 Verrucomicrobiota bacterium
CTCTCCATCAACAAAAAGTTGATGGAGCCGGCTGTCGGATTCGAACCGACGACCGCCTGATTACAAATCAGGTGCTCTACCAACTGAGCTAAGCCGGCGTCTCTGTTCGAAAAGCTCTCATGAAGAGGCTTTCAGGGCAAGTCTCTGCTTCGGAACTTTAAATCTTCGACTGGATCCAGCGGATCATGGAGCCCAAGACCGGAACATGATCCCAAACTCCCTGGGCGGAATCCCAGAAGTCCTGATGGATCAGCACTCGTCCCTGGGGATCAAAGCGGACCAAGGTGACTCCGATTGTTCTGACATTCCGCCCCTTGGCGAGATGCTTCATCCGGGTATCCATGGTCCAGCGGAAGTAGTAGTTGTGACCCGAGACGGCCACGTCGTCAAAGGTGACGGTCATGGAGTCCAGTCCCTGAGCAGTCTTGATAAAATAATCCCGGATCGCAGCAGAGCTATGGACCGTCTTTAGGGTGTCATTGAGGAAGGCCTCGGGCGCATAGACCTTGGTGGTCTCGTCGCGGGCGGTCTTCTCATCGAGGTGCCCAAGGAAGTTCTCGAACCGGGAAATGGCTTCCTGCTCGGTAACGCTTCCGCGGGGAGGGCTCTGGATGGAGGCGGTCGATGCCATGGCCTCCTGGAATGATGATACTGACGAGGAGAGAGGACCTGCCTTGGAAGCCGTCCACGGAAGCAGGGACAAGAGAAGGGTTAGAAAGGAGAGTTTCATTGGTCCAACGTCCCTCGCTTGGGTCGCCACGTCAATCTCGCCGAACTTGTCTTTGTAGGGAGTTGCCGCGATAAAGGAGCCTATGGGACGTAACGAGCAGAGTTTTCTGATGGAGATAGCCGGACCCAAGATCGAGGTGCCCGATCTGCTGAAGTTCGAGACGGCTCGGAACCACAGTCTCTCCAACACGATCATGAGTCGTCTTAAGGATCTGGAGCGGGAGTACAACGAGTTGGTTGCTCTCCAGCAATGGAATCAGTTTGTCGAGGAGTTCAAGATCAACACACAGGTACGTCTGAATCAGAATTATTACCTCTACGAGTCGGGAGACCGTAAATTCCTCTCGTTGTTGAGCCCCGAAGAACTTGGATCTTCGTACACGTTCCACGGAAAGACCCGCCTGCACAGCGAGGGCTTCTTTGTGAAGGTCGAGGAAGAGAAGTCTGTGGCCAAGCCACTTTAGCGAGTTCAGTAAGCCATGGCGTTTCCCCTCCGCTGGTTGTTGATCGGCGTAACGTGGCTATTTGTGGCGGGCTTTTACTGCCTGCGTCCAAGTCTACCCTCATCAGGGTGCTTTGAACCGGATGCCAATGCCCTCCCGACGAGATCGAGCGCTGCCGTATTCAAAAAAAGCATCGTGAATCCCGGTCAGGGACTTCCCATGGTTCATGTCGCCTCTTTGGCAACAATGGCCGGGGGAATCGAGGCGGCAGTATGGTATGGTGGAAGCGCCGAATGCGCCCCGGACGTGAAGATCTACTTCTCTGAAAATGAGAATGGTGCCGTATGGTCTGCTCCCCGTGTGATCATGGATCGCCAAAAAGCAGAACTGGATCTGGGGCGACCGATGAAGTCAGTTGGGAATGCTATTCTACTCTCGGAATCCGACGGGACGCTACGGTTGCTCTTCGTGACGATCGCGATGGGGCGATGGTCGGGCAGTCAGCTCAATACTTCTTTTTCCAACGATGGGGGGATTAGCTGGTCGCGGGCCGAGAGATTGACTCTGAGCCCCTTTTTCAACTTCAGCGAACTCGTGCGGAACCGCGCGATTCCCCTAATTGGTGGCGGGTGGTGTGTGCCGATCTATCAGGAGTTTCTTGGCAAGTTCCCGGAGCTTCTGTGGCTGAAAGAACAGCAGGGAGAGCTTCTATACCGCAAGACGCGGATTGCGGGTGGATGCTCCACATTCCAGCCTTCACTCATCCCGCTGAACGCAAACCGAGCCCTAGTTCTCCTAAGGGATTATACGGACAAACGTAAAATCTTCATCAGCCGATCGGATGACGGAGGGAAAATTTGGAGAAAACCCGTGCCGACCCAACTCCCCAATCCGGATTCCGGAATTTCCGGGTTGAAACTCTCGGATGGAAGGCTGTTGCTGGCTTACAACGATTCCCCGGATGGTAGGGATAATCTGGCTCTGGGTGTGAGCGATGATCAGGGAGCTACGTGGCAGAAGCTGGTGACTCTGGAGAAGGAATCCGGGAGTACATTTTCCTATCCTTTCCTGAGCCGGTCTCCAGACGGATCGATTGATCTGGCTTACACCCGAAAAGGAAAAGAGATCGCCCTGACCAGTTTCAACGAAGCATGGATCGCTGAAGCATGCGCCTCTCTTTCCAAGATAAAGGGTGAAGCCAAGCAGCCATGAGTACCCATCCCCTCATCCATCAACTCTACGCCTGCTTGGCCCCTTGGCTGGCGCTCTCTCTGCTTTTGCTCGGGCGGAACCCCTTCCTTTCGAGACTGCGCCTCTTCGGTTCCCTGCTGCTGGCTTTATTCCTTCTTCGGATTCCTTTGGGAGGCTGGTCTTTGTTTGCTTGGTGCCGAACATTGGAAATAAATCCCAGCTTCACGCTCACGGGATTGCTTTGCGTAGCACTCTGGCAGCGTCTCTCAGGGCAAATGATTTTCCGTACTGAGGATTGGAGGGCCGCTTGGATTGTGGGGACGATTGGTTCGCTGGTGCTTTATCCGATGGGGCTGGGTTTGACGCCGATCGACCCTTATTCCTGGGGCTGGGGGCCGGCGGTGCCGATCGTGACAGCAGCCTTTGCCACGCTACTGCTCATCCGGGGCAACCGCTTCGGGATCATCCTGATCCTTCCGCTACTAGGATCGTTACTAAATCTTCAGGAGTCGGCCAATCTTTGGGATGCGCTAATCGATCCTTTTTTCGGGATCGTCTCTCTGGGGGCTGTGCTTTATCTTTTAGTGTGCCGACGGTAATGACGAAGCATCATTAATTCTGTATTTTCGTATTGGCATCGACATAATTCCACCTCATATGAGCAAGCCTTTGGCCTTCGAGATCAGTCATCATGAGGAAGATGGATTGCACGTTCTTCACTTTTCCGGGCGACTGGACGCTATCACGTCACCTACTGCGGAGAGTCAAATAATTAAGGTTATCGAGAAAGGGGACACCTTTATCGTGAACCTGCGTGATCTGTTTTATATCAGTAGTGCCGGTCTGCGTCTTATACTTGTCTTCGTGAAGCGGACCAAAAAGAAGAGCGCGCGCATGATTTTCTGCGCCCCCGGGGAGCATATCCTGAAGGCTTTCGAGGTAAGTAATTTCCTGGAGTTCCTCGAGATCGCGGAAAACATCGAGGAAGCCGTTCTCAAATTGCGCACGTGACGTCTCCTGGATTGGCAGAAGGATCTTCGAAGGAAAAGGCCCTTCGCGGTCTTTTTATCGCTGGGCTGATCGATGTCTGCCTGACCACGACTGCGTTCTTGTTGTCGAACTCCAGCGTCCTGCTGGCCGATTTTCTCAAGACTGCTATTGAATTCATCGCCATCACCCTCTCCTGGGTTGCGATCCGGCGCATCAATCGCGGCGGAGGCAAGACCTATGAGTATGGTCTTGGCAAGCTCGAGAATATCTCGAGCCTCTTCGTGGCGCTGGTGATGCTTCTCTCCTTCTTGATCATCACCGCGAATGCCGTTCGCAACATCATTACGCCGGGGCACATTGGGGGGATCGGACTTTGGGTGAGTATCGGGGCGCAGATCGTTTACTCCGGAATCAATGGGTCGCTTTATTTTAAGACCCGACGTCTTTCCAGGGAGTCCCCGTCACCACTGATGGATTCGCAGACGAGGTTATTCCTGACCCGTTTCATAGGGAATATTTTCATTCTGATCTCACTCGGGCTGAGCATGGCCTTTGTGGGGCAGAAGTGGGCCTCCTATATCGATCCAGCCGCATCACTTGTGATTGCCCTCTCCATTCTGTCCGCGACACTCGGCATCTTTTCCAGCTCTGTGTACGACCTCCTCGACCGGACGCTTGAGGAAGAGCGTCAGATCATGATTCTTGCCGAGTTGGGCCGGCATTTTAACGACTACGAGGAACTCCACGGCATCCGCTCCCGGAGATCCGGCTCCGAGGTTTACGTGGAAATCTTCCTGGAGTTTGACCCCGAGAAGAGAGTTTCCCAAGTTCAGGAAGCCATCGACAGACTACGACATAGCATTGAAGAAAAGATTCAAGGCAGCCGTGTCATCATCGCGATGACCACGGAAGCGATTAACTGATCGCCGGTCAGTTTTGTTGAACGAGCCAGTCCCAGTGGAAGAGATGATGGGTGACGTTTCCCAGCAGAATATCCCGGGTTTCGGCCGCGTTGAAACGGTCGATCATATTGAGCCTCTTTCCCAGGATGATGGCCTGTGGAGGAGGCTGATCCAACGGCAGGCTGATCACTACAAACTGTGAGTGAAAAGGCATATGCCACTGATCGTAAGGTTTCACGACCGCACCGGGCAGGAGGAATCCGTAACTCTCCTCGCGAGCGTTGAAGTTGGAGGGGACCGCGACTTCACAGCCGATCACGGACTCGATGCCCTCTCCTTTGAAGAGACCGGGCCCATGATCCAACGGGATCAGAAAGAGATAATAGCCCAGATAGACCAATAACACCGAGGCCGGCAACAGCGTGCGTGTGAGTTCTTTTTGTGAAAGTGCCAATAAAACGACAACCAGCGAGCCCGCCGCAGGAAGCAGTAGCCAGACTGGATAGAGGGACATTCCGGATGCATGCTGAAGCAACAGCGCAAGTCCTGGCAGGCCTAGTAGGATGATCCCCGATACGGCGATCGTGACCGTGCAGATCCAGCGTGGAAGGTGACCCAGCCGGATCGCCATCAGGAGTGCGAGGGCCGGCATGGCAGGCAGGAGGTAGCGCTCGTCCCGTTGGTTCGGAATGCAGAAGAAGACGGCCAGTACCAGCATCCAGATCCAAAGGAAGATTTCTAGCTGGCCGAGGTGATGCCGGCGCTTCCAGGCATCCCAAACGACAGCCGCCGTCAGGAGTCCTAGCAACCCCGCGTTCAAAGGATAGGAGACAACGATCCGCCAGAAGCTGGACTGTCCCCAGATCAGGTTCAGGAAATAGTTTTCGTTCCCTGTATTGAACTTCCCGACATTCTCGCGCAGCACGAAATCCTTCAACACGAGGATCGGATGGGGATCGAGCCAGAACCAGATTCCGAAGAGTAGCAGAGCAGCCGTGACCATCAGGGCGATCCTCCAGAGATCCTGGATCAGGAAAGAGCGTAGCTTCCATCCCCGTGCCCTCAGTTGCCAGAGGGCCATGGTCACGGCGACCGGAACAACCAAGGCGAAGGATTTGTAGAGCAAACCGATACCAATCATCCCACCCCAGATCCAAGGCCAGAGAATTCCGGACGGGAATCGGGGCTCTCGGTGCAGCAGCAGTAGCGCGAGCGGAGCAAAGAGCCAGAATGTCTCCGGTGCACTGGTGAGGAACACCCGCCCATAGCGGTAGGTGCTGAAGAAGCCGAGAAAGAGAAGGGCTGCGGTGAGACCGAGCGCGATGCTGCGGGTGCGCCTCCAGCCGATCAGTATCAGAAGTCCAGCTGTCAACAATGTGTAGAGGACATTCGGGGCCCGCAGACGCGCGAGCGACCAGTGATCTCCCCACCCTGTGGAGACAATTCCCTGCCAGAAGAGCAGAGGGGGTTTGGTGTTACGGGCCTTCTCGTCGATCGACTGGAGCGGCAGTAATTCTCCGCTCGCAGCCGTCAGCTTGGAAATCTGTGCATAGAGCAGCTCATCCCCGTTGGTCGCCAGATGATCACTCCCGAGTCCTGCACAATACACGAAGACCGCAAGGAGAAGGGACGCCCAGCCGATAAGCAGGGATCGGCGATGGATTACGGCGTGAGTGGACATAAGGATGAAGTAAGGATGAAACCGGAAACTTGAAACCTGAAGTTAATAAAATTCAGAACGTCTCATTTTGGAATGATTGGTAACGTGGGTTGATACGGCGCCTGACCCGTGCCTTAGAGAGATTTAGGTCTTAGGTCTGATGTTTCATCTTTTGCAGTTAAGAACTCGCGCTCGAATAATGCCTGAGAGCCGAGTTCCACATCAGGCGCGTCGCGCCGACCATCAGGAGGGTGGCTATGATCAACTGCAGCATGATAGGCCAAGGATTCTCGGCCGCATGAATTAGCAGACGAGAGGGGATGTTGGCCACGATGATCACGGGAATCAGCCAACTGAAGACGAGCTTGAAGGCGCCCCGGTAGATCGTGTCGGGATAGCGGCCGATATTAAAGAGGCTGTAGTAGCCGTAGATCAGGCCCTGCGAGCGAACCATCCAGAAGCTGGAGGCAGCAAAGACCAGCATGATGGAGTAATGGATCAGAATGCCGCAGCAGACCGCCACGGCATAGAGCAGGAGTTGTGCGACCGTGGGCAATACAGTCAGTTTCCAGAGTGCAAAGGTGACGAACCCCGCTCCGACGCAGGCGTTGACCACATTATCCATGCCGAACTGCTTGAGGGAGACAATGAACTGCGTATCGACCGGCAGCAGCAGCATGAAGTCCATCTTTCCGGTACGGACTAGCTCCGGGAGATTCGCCAGATTCATGTAGAAGAAGGCTTGGAAGAGCTGACCGATCAGCTGGTGGGTGCCAATCAGCAGCACAACCTCCCATTTCGTCCACCCTCCGATCGCCCCCACATAAGAGAAGACCACTTCGATGAAGACGATCTGGCCCATGAACCAGAGCACCTCGACCACCATCCAGAGCAAGAAGTTCAGCTTGAAGTTCATCTCCCGGATCAGGGAATTACGGAACATGATCCCGTAGATCTCCCGAAGGCTTGTGCTCTTGGCGCGGGAGTTTGTCATTGCTTTCTTGCCGTAGGACTTGCCACGGCTCTGCTCGCGGTCTTTCTCCTGCACCCGAGATTACTACGCCTTGTGTCGACTAAAGCATAAACAAAAGCCGCTACTGACGGTGTCATTGTCGGGGCAATGACACCCATTCTGAACAAACTTAAAGGGGAGGCTGCTGTGCGGCTGCGTGGGAGACGACTTCAGCCACTGTTGTGGCAGCTGCGGCCATGGCAGTACCGTGTTCCATGACCACACCGGATAGGTGTAAACCCGGCAGGACATCGCGTTCCTCGGAGATATCAGCACTGATTCTGCGCACTGCCAGACGCTCTGGGGCGATCCGGACCACCTTGTGAATGATGCCTAACTTCTCCAAGGTGCCAATGATGTAGGCGGAGGGATCGATCTGCCACCAGTGCATGCCATGGTTGGCAGAGCGTGGGAAAGCATGATGGTTGTTGTGCCATCCCTCGCCCATTGCTAGCAGGCCGATCAGGAGGTTATTACGACTCTGGTCCGTCGTCACGAATTCACGGTCCCCATAGGTGTGGCAGACGGAATTCACCGCCCAGGTGACGTGGTGGTTGAGGAACATTCGGACCGCACCTCCCCAGAGGAGTGCATAGCCACCGCCACTTAGTCCGCCGAGTGCATACCCGATCAGAAAGGGAATCAGGAGTCCGAGGAATGCCCAGAGCAAGAAAGTGTTGCTGATAAAGACCACCAACTTGTCCTTAAGCAGAGGGCCGGCATACCGCTGCAAATCGGGACGGAAGTCATCCAGAATCCAGCCGACATGGGCATGGAAGAAGCTCTTCACGGGGCTGTGCGGATCCATATCATCATCGGAGTTGGCATGATGTTGGATATGAGTGGCAGCCCAATTCAAGGCAGGCCCTTGGAAGGCCATGGAACCACAGATCAGGAAGAAGGCACGGATCCAACCGGGCGCCTCGAACCCCTTGTGGGTCAGCATTCTGTGGTAGCCGACCGTGATGCCTAAGGCACAGAGAGTGTATCCGACAAGAAGGATGACAAGATCCGCTTTAGAGATAAAACGGCCCCAAAGGGTGCAGATGGCATAGACGGTGAACAGAAGAGGAACCCAGACAAGGAGCTGGAGAACGATCTTAGCCTTTAGGGAGACGGGCGTAGTGGACATAAATAATAAGAGCCTTAAAGGGTACTCCATGAACGGCTTCTTGCAAGAAGAGATGCCGCCAACGTATCCGAAGATTATCTGAAGACCTCACCCATCGCCGTGGTGATATCTCTGTAATGATAGGGAAAAGAAAGCCCATTGAATCGTTCTGGAATGATCCGCTGGCTGTCGAGCATCAGGTGTGAGAGATCTCCTAGCATGAGGCGCAGGGCAAAGGCTGGTGCCGGAAAGAGAGCCGGTCGGTGGGCGGCGCGAGCTGTCGCCTTGGTGAACTCGGCATTGGTGACCGGCTCCGGCATCACGGCATTCATCGGCCCGCTAATTGCATCATTTTGCAGGCACACAAGTACCATGGAGGCCAGATCGTCCACCTCAATACACGACATCCATTGACGGCCGGATCCGAGGCACCCGCCAAGGCCTGTCCGGAAAACGGGCTTGATCAGTTTCATCGCGCCCCCATCGCGGCCGAGAACGAATCCGATCCGCAGTCTTACCACACGGACTCCGTACTGCTCCGCCTTGATTGCTTCGGCCTCCCATTCTTGGGCGACTTCGGCCAAGAATCCGCTGCCCGCAGGGGAATCCTCGTCGGCAATCTGCTCTCCTGTGTCTCCGTAGAAGCCGATCGCCGACGCGCTCACAAGCACGCGGGGTCTCTCCGTGGCTTTGGCAGCGGCGATCCCCTCGACCAGTCGTCTTGTCCCTTCGACGCGGCTGGCGAGAATGCGTTGGCGTTTTTCCTTAGTCCAGAGACCTATGATCGATTCGCCCGCCAGATGAACGAGCCCGTCGCAGCCAGAGACATCGAGCGGCTGGGTGAGCGAGAAGAGCCGTCTTCCTTTCCCTTCGCGACGACTGAAGAGAATGACGCTGTCCCCCCGCGATGTGAGGGCCTTTTGCACCGTATGACCAATAAAGCCCGTTCCTCCGGTAATGCCGATGTTCATGGAAATAAGGTAATTAGGCTGAAGGCTATTAGACTGGTAGGTCCGAGAGATTGGAATGGAAATTCATGAATATTCTCAGCGCCTCTGCGCCTCTGCGCGAGCCTGGATTGCTCTCCCTTTCCAATGATCATCGAATGGATTAGGGAATCAATGCGCCGAGACCTTGGAAAAAAGATTCAGCACAATGGTCCCCGAGATGATGAGGGAAATTCCAAGGATGGCGGGAGGATCAAGCTGCTGCTTGTATACAAGCCATCCCACAACGGCGACAAGTGCGGTGCCGACTCCGGACCAGATCGCGTAGGCGATACCAAGCGGGAGAGTTTTCAGCGTCATCGAGAGGCATGTGAAGGCGACTCCGTATCCCACGACCACTAGGATCGAGGGGGTCAATCGGGTAAAATTTTCACATGCTTTCAAGGCGGAAGTGGCAACCACCTCGGCAGCTATCGCCAGTAAAAGGATGAGGTAGGTCTTCATGAGAGCATTTTTGTTTCGCTAATGTGGCTTTCCAAACGTGGCATGGAGCCAGCTGTAAGGAAAGCGCTCCCCCGGGCAATCGGTGGGCCTGGGATTGATCTCTTTGTGAGCATAAACGATGGCCTTGTGGCCCTGAGATTTTCCGACACGATCCCTCAGATAGGCTACGAGTTCCTCGAGTGCCCCGATCTGTGCCGTGGTTGGCTTATCGCGATTGAAATCGCCGACCAGGCAGATGCCTAGGGCGATGTCGTTGAGGTAATCGCTGGCCACATGGCCCCCGTTGATCTGAGCAGTCCAGCGGTGGCCAATCTCTATCTTTCCGTCGCCCGAGCCATGCCCGTCGCCGATCACGAAATGATAAGCCAGACCGTTCTTCATGTGGCGGACACGGAGGTGGTAGATGTCAAAGACTCGGGCATTCCCCTCGCGGGTGCCGCTGTTGTGGACGACGATATATTTCCAGCGACCGCGACGCACTGGTGCGCGGTCGATGGCAGCGCGCGTGGAAGCGCTCAAATAATTGTAAGTCCGACGTGAACCAAAAACTCGGCTCCAGAAACCGTCTTCCTTCTGAGGGGTAGGCGTGGGCTCCATTCCCTCTGAGGTTTCGACGCCTGACTTTTCGATCGTGATGGGGGCCGAAGGTGTCGCGCCATGGGGAAGGGGAAGAGGAAGCGGTAGTGGAGGAGAGGAGGATGAAGGAGTTACAGGAGTTACAGGAGCTACTGGAGCAGCATGCTCGGGTGAGGGCAGAGCTGTGGCTGCATGAGATGGCTGATCGTGCTGCGGCGTAGGCGAAGCGCTTGGATGGTGATGGGCGGGCTTTTTCTTCCCGTTCTTATCGTGAGCAGGCTTGTGAGAAGAGGGATGTGGGGAGGGAGAGGGCGACGGCGACGGGTGCTTGTGAGAAGGGGAGTGAGAAGCTGACTTAATCCCCGTTGAGCCGGATTTTAGAAAAAGGGCTTTTTTCTCTGCATAGGAAAGCTCGCCTCGCAGTGTTGATGGGAGCGTCAGCAACAACTGCACCGCAAGAAGCGGAATCAGCAGGGTTCTGATGGATGTTACGATAGGAAGCACTGCCGTGAGGCTATCACTCCACAAGTCGCGATCAAGCCGTGCGAGTCTTTCTCGGTGGATAGAGTGCTTTCACAAGATAGAGTCCGTGGGCCGGAGCCATCGCGGGAGTGGGCCATGGCCGCCCCTCGGCAAGACGTTTGAGAAAAACGTCCGCATTCTCTTTCTCCTGAGCGACGCGGATTATTCCGCCGACGATCATCCGGACCATGCGGTAGAGAAAGCCATCTCCTTCGAGTGTGATCGAGATCGAGGAGCCGCGCTCTTTCATGACGACCCGACTGATGGTCCGCACCGTACTCTCAGGTAGCGATCCCGAGTCGGCGCAGAATCCCCGGAAGTCATGGGTTCCCACGACGCATCTCGCCAGATCCCTGATCACAGAGCGGTCAAGCGAACCGAAGAGATGCCAGGAGCGGTTGACGAGATGGGGCGGCAGCACGGGAGCGTGCCAGATGTCGTACCGGTAGATCTTCCCTCGGGTGGAGAAGCGGGCATGAAAATCCTTGGGGGCCCGCGAGGCTTTCATGATACGGAGCTCCGGCGGCAGCGACGAATTCAAGGCCGCCACCCAGCGGTCCGGTTTTCCCATGCGGCCTATCCTTGTCACCTGCTCAGGCGTCAGCTCGAAATGGACTGTCTGGCCAAGTGCATGCACCCCCGCATCAGTTCTCCCGGAGGCATGCAGAATGACCCGTTCTCCAACAATAACCCCAATCACTTTTTCCAATGTATCTTGAACCGTGCGTCCGTGCTTCTGGCTCTGAAATCCCCTGAAGGAGGTTCCGTCGTAGGCGACCAGGAGACGCAGTTTCATTTGTTAGATTGCTGCCTGCGAATCGAGCCAGCTCTGCAGGATCTGGACGGCGGCCGCCTGGTCGATCACCTGGCGCTGGGCCCTGCTGTCCATACCCGTCTCTTGCAGACTACGTGTGGCAGCGACGGTCGTGAGGCGCTCATCCCAGAGAATCACGCGGGCTGAGGTGAGCTGTTTGACGGCTTCTGCCAGGGCCCGGCTTTTCTCGGCAGCGGGGCCGTAGGTTCCGTTCATATTACGGGGAAGGCCGATCACGATGATAACTGCTTCTTTGTCGCGGGCCGCGGCGGCGATCTCCGGCGCACCCGTGAGGCAATCGCCTCCCTTCACCTTGATGGTGCAAAAGGGATGAGCCATGAAGCCCATTTCGTCGCTCAGAGCCAGGCCGATGCGGACCGATCCGGGGTCGACGCCAAGTACGCGGGAAGTCGAAGTCACTTTCCCATGACATCGGAGCGCGGGGACGGAGGCAAGCCATGGAAAATCCAGCAAATCGCCGCCAAATCGTCACCCTATCGCCCTGTTACTGCCGATTCCGGATTGCGAACAGTGAAGAAGAGGAGTAGTGATGCATGATATGTCACAGCTTTCCCTCAATAAATTTTCGGAGAATCTCCCCGTAAGCGGGACAATCGGACTCACCCAGGCCGTGGCCGGCCTCGGCCTCGGCCTTCTTATCGCGGACAAGTTGTCGGGTGAAACCCGTCGCCGAGCCGGCAGCGTTCTGCTTGTAGCCGGGGCCCTAGCGCTTGCCCCAGTGATCGCCAGCGTCGTGACCCGAGTGAGGAATCGTCCCCACTCCACGCGCCGTGCCCAGCGCCAGCTGGATTCGATCCGCGAGGATGTTGGATTTCACGACTCCGAACATCTCATTTAGTCGGATCGGTTCTGCGAATGCCTAAGAGAGGGCCGGTTCCGCGCCGCGTTGTGCTTGCCTCGGCATCGCCGAGGCGGCGCGATCTTCTGGAAGCTGCGGGATTCGAGGTCATCGTCCGTCCTGCTGGTGTCGAGGAACTTTCGGAAGGGCTTGCTCCGCGCGCCTTGGTCATTGCCAATGCGGAGATGAAAGCCCTTGAGCTTGCGACCACGACTTCCGGGGATGTGGTGCTTGGAGCCGACACAGTGGTGGTCCTCGACGGCCAGATTCTTGGCAAGCCCCGTGATCTTAAAGATGCCACACGGATGCTCCGACTGCTTGCCGGTAGAACCCATGAGGTCCTGACCGGCGTCTGCATGCTCCGCGGTGGGACGGTGGTACGATGTAGCTTTGTCGAGTCGACACTGGTTGCCTTTCGCCCTTTTGATGAGGCCATGATTGTTGACTATCTGAAGGATATTAATCCCCTCGATAAAGCTGGCTCCTATGCGGCTCAGGAAGATCGCGGTCGACTGATAGAGCGCATCGAGGGATCGATGGATAACGTGATCGGCCTTCCGGTAGCACGCGTCATTGAGGCGCTGGAACAGCACTTTGCCGAACCGCAAGCTGGGTAGAACTTGGCAAAAAGAACGAAGCTCGCTGGTTGCCAGCAATGTCCGAGTCCAATTTAATTGATACAATGTCTGAAACGCCTGCACATGTCGGTGAGATTTTGGAGCACATCGCTCAGTTACTCGAACTGAAGGGAGAGAACCCCTTCAAGATCCGGGCCTACACCAATGCCGCGCGGGCGCTGGAGTCGCTGAGCGAGTCGATCGAGACACTGGTGGGCGAGGGGCGCTTGGGGTCGATCGAAGGAATCGGCAAAGCGATCACCGAAAAGGTCACGGAACTCGTGACCACGGGGAAGTTGGACTACTACGAGGAGCTGAAGGGCTCCTTTCCCGAAGGGATCTTCGAGCTTTTTGAACTGCAGGGGTTGGGAGCGAAGAAGATCAAGGCGCTCCATGACCAACTCGGAGTCTCCTCGGTGGAGGATCTTGAGAGGGTCTGCAAGGAGGGGAAGGCGGCAGAGCTTGCCGGCTTTGGCGAGAAGACCCAGACGAAGCTGCTGAAAGCGATCGAGGATCATCGCAAGCATGCCGGGCGTTTCCGGATCAATGTGGTCGCCGTGCTAGCGGAGCAGCTTCTTTCCGATCTGCGCGCCCATGAGGCAGTCGGTCAGATCAGCGAGGGGGGGAGCTTCCGCCGCCGCAAGGAGACGATCGGAGATCTCGACATCTTGGTTTCCTCCATGCATCCCGAGGAGGTTACGGAATTCTTTATTCATCATCCGCTGGTCGAGGAGGTGATCGTCAGCGGTCCCACCAAGTCGAGTGTAAGGCTCCAGGACGGAGTGCAGTGTGATCTGCGTGTGGTAAAGCCAGAGGAGTTCCCTTTTGCTCTGGTCTATTTCACCGGGAGCAAGGAGCACAATATCCGCCTGCGCAGCCGCGCCTTGGATCGCGGGTGGTCGCTTAACGAATACCGGTTCAGCGTGGTTGGTGATCTCGAAGGAGCCGGGCAACCACCGGCCATCCACGACGAGAAGGAGCTCTACAAATCACTGGGTCTCGATTTCATCCCGCCTGAACTCCGTGAGGACAAAGGAGAGATCGCCGCGGCGGAGGCAGGGATACTTCCTGATCTCATCGAGTGGAGCAACCTGCGAGGCACCTTCCATTGCCATACGACGGCAAGCGACGGAAAGAATTCCCTTATCGAGATGGCCCGCGCCGCCATTGATCTCGGGCTCGAATATCTTGGCATCGCCGATCACAGCAAAAGCTCCTTTCAGGCCCACGGACTCTATGCCTCAAGGCTCGCCGAGCAGGTAGCCGAGATACGGGAACTCAATGCATCAAAGGAATTCCAAGAGGCTGGCTTCCGTCTCTTTGCTGGAACGGAATGCGACATCCTTAAGGAGGGAGACCTCGACTTCCCCGACGAGGTGCTCTCGACACTCGACTATGTGGTCGCCTCGGTTCACTCCGGCTTCACGGCCGATGAGAAGACGATGACCGAGCGGATCATCCGGGCGATCCGCAATCCCCATGTCACCATGATGGGGCACCTGACGGGTCGACTGCTCCTTGCCCGCGACGCCTATCCGGTGAATATCCCCGCTGTCATCGACGCAGCCGCCGAGACGGGAACGATCATCGAGATTAATGCCAGTCCCTGGAGGCTGGATATGGATTGGCGCTGGTGGCCGCTTGCCAAGGAGAAGGGGGTGAAGTGTGCGATCAACCCTGACGCCCATACGACTTATGGTCTGCAGGATCTGATTTATGGAGTCGGCATCGCCCGGAAGGGATGGCTGACCAAGGCCGATGTGGTGAACTGCCTCCCGCTGGGGAAAGTGGAGCAAGTCCTCGCCGCCAAAAGATCACGATGAATTTTCCCGCAGCTGTAACGGATGCGAAGCAACGGCCAGGCAAGCAAACGCAGAGGCGCGGAGATGAAGTGATCGGAGAAGGGAGTTGGCTTTTAGTTTCTCTGCGTTCTCAGCGCCTCTGCGGGATATAAATCCTAGGAGTATCTTATGAAAGCTGTTCCCGAATACTGCGCTGTCCGTCCAGGACTCTTCCATTGGCAGGGGTATGAGCCGGAAGTGAAGTGCGATTGCTCCTCAACGGCTCTGGTGACTCCGGCGGGGTTGATCTTTATCGATCCGATCTCTCTCGCCGAGGAGGCGCTGAAAGAACTGGTGTTGGAGTCCTTCTCCGCTCCTGCCGCAGTGGTGCTTACCAGTGGAAACCACCAGCGGGAGAGTCTGTTGCTTGCCAAACGCTTCGGGATCCCGGTCTTCGCTCCTGCCAATGCCGGCGATGACATCATCGCCGATCAGCGTTTCCTTTCCGGTGAGCCCGTGGCCGGTATGGAGTCGGTTGCACTGCCAGGATTTGGTCCGGGGGAGACGGCATTTCTTTACGATGGCGTCCTCATCTTGGGCGACGCGCTGATCAACCTGGAGCCGGAGGGAGTGAGGCTGCTCCCCGAGAAGTACCGCGGGGAGAAGAAGGAGTCGCTTCGATCCCTTGCTGCTCTCAAGGCTCTGAAGCCGCAGGTGCTCCTCTTCGCCCACGGCCACCCGATCATCCAGAACGCCTCATCACGGCTGGCTGCTTGCCTTGCAGAGGTCTCCTAGTAAACACCAAAGAATGTCGCGCAGAGGCGCGGAGGCGCGGAGGAAAAGACAAAGGATTTGGTCCGAAGAAGACTATTATCGTTACTCCCCTCAAATCGGAGAATCACTTGATTGATTAGCAAAGGGTTATGACGACTCCTTCCAAAGAAGTCGTTTCTAAAGAAACGTTACCATTAGTCACAAAATCTCTGCGCCTCTGCGGGAGAATCTTCAGTAGAAAATAAACTGCGCGGAAGGCCGCAAAACGGCACTCCCGCGCAGGGGCTGTCATCCCAAGGCCCCCCGACCCAAGGATGACAAATTAACAAAAATTACTTAGCCGGACTTGGAGCCGGCGTGGGGGAGGGGGACTCTTTCTTATCACCGCCGCAACCGCCGCAATTGGCTTGAGCTAGAGGCGCGGTGAGCGTGATAAGGGCCATGAAGAGACCGGCAATGGTGAATCGAACGGCTTGTGTGGTTGTCATCGGTTGATAATGGGTTTGGTTTATTGGTTTAGTTGGGCTCCCATACTAGGAGCTTCGAATGAATTCGACCCCTACGATGGTGTTTTTGTTCAAAGAAAAATTCAAAAAAAGTGACCGTGTGCGATTTGCGACCGGTATCGGAATGCTGCATCCAAGTCTGGCGGGTTGTGGTTGGGACTCCCTTGTGGAAGGATGTTGCCTATGAAACGGTATGCATGGATTCCGGTGGCCGTGGCTTTGTTGCTGCTGCAGGCCTGTGCCAGCGTGAGTTCCACGGCGGTTTTCTATCAACCGACCACGGCGAATTTCTATCCGCCGAAGCCCTCTAATGCGATCATTCCGATCCTGAATGCGCCTCCCGTCCACCCCTACTTCGAGATCGGGCGCTTCGCTTTCCAGACGACCCTCGGCTATCCCTTCGCGATCAATTCCGTGATCTACAATGCGCGTCGAGCAGGCGCTGACGCCGTGATTGTAAAGAACTGTCAGAACTGGACGGTTCCTTACAGTTATGTGGTCCCACCCACTGTGGGATATGTTCCGGTCGGAGCATACATTGGATATGGAGGCGGGTATGGAGGTCGCTGCGGAGGGTGGGGCGGCGGATATTATGGGGGTGGTGTCGTGCCTGTCGTCTATCCCGGCTACGCGGGCTATTCTTATCAGAACTTCACCGGGATCGATGCCCGGATGATTATGTACAAGTGATTCGACGATGAGTGCTGCTTCCTTCCAACGTCCCGAACTCGAGCCTCCCGGTGGGGAGAAGCGCGTGATGCTGCACTCCTGCTGTGCACCCTGTTCTGGCGAGGTGATCGAGGCGATGGTGGCTTCGGGGCTGGAGTTGGAGATCTTTTTCTACAATCCAAACATCCATCCGCGCGAGGAGTATGAGCTACGTAAGGTGGAGAATATCCGCTTCGCCGAGGAGCATGGTATTCCCTTTACCGATGCTGATTATGACACGGACAATTGGTTTGCGAGGGTGAAGGGGTTGGAGTGGGCACCCGAGCGCGGGGAGCGCTGTACGGCCTGCTTCGACATGAGGTTCGAACGAACGGCTCTCCATGCTTTTGAGAAGGGGTTCCAGGTTATAACGAGCTGTCTTGGGATCTCCCGCTGGAAGGACATGAACCAAATCAACGGTGCAGGTGAGCGCGCCGCCGCTCGGTGGCCTGGAATGAGCTACTGGACCCATAATTGGCGGAAGGGTGGAGGCGCTGAGCGGATGGTCGAGATCTCGAAACGGGAGGAATTCTACGCCCAGCAATACTGCGGCTGTGTTTATTCGCTGCGAGATACGAACAAGTGGCGTCTAGCCAATGGTCGACCGAAGGTGGTGATCGGTCAGGATTATTATCGTCAGGAGGCGCCAGCGCCTGAGGTCTGCCGGGAGGAGCCTTCGTGAGGCAACTGTATCTGTCGGCAATTGTTCTCCTTGTTCCTTTGTTACAGGAGACGATGGCGGAACTTCCCCCCCCCCGTCCCGACACGGCTTCGGAGAAGTCGATCGTTTGGTTTGCTCTCGACTCGCAGGCAATGGGTCCCTCGATGACGCCACGACAGCCTCTTGTTTCCCGAATGGTGGCGGGACTGATCTGCGCGGTGACAGGAAAGAACACACCCGATGCGGCTTGGCGCTCCTTGATCAAGCCTGGCGAAAAAGTCGGCATCAAGATCTCCTCGCAGCCGGGCGCTATCGGCGGAACTCATCCCGCGGTGGCTCAGGCCGTCGTGGAGGGATTGGTCGCTGCCGGCATCAAGGCCAGCGATATCATTGTCTGGGATCGGCGCCGCGAGGATCTCGTACAGGCGGGCTATGACAAAGTGCCTGGCCTGAACCTGCGTTGGATCGAGAAAGGTGAGGGGTATGACCCGAGGGCAATCGTCACGACATCCGCAATCGGACAGCTCGTTTACGGCGACCTTTCCTTCAAGGAGTCACGAAACTCTCTGGCCGACATCTTGGGGCCCAAGGCGCAACTCAGTGAGGAGAGTCATCTGCCGATCATTCTCTCCCGTGATGTGGACAAGGTGATCAACATTCCCTCCCTCTGCGACAGCTACTTCACAGGAGTGCATGGTGCCTTGGCTGGTATGACTGCAGGGATTCTCGATAACTGGAGGCGCTTCAGTAAGGGAGACGGCTATGGCGATTCCGCGTTGGCTGATGCCTACTCCGACGAGCGGATCGGGAAGAAAGTGATCCTGACAATGATGGATGGAATCGTCCTGCAATATGCCGGGGGACCCTATCCAAGCCCCGGAAACTGTGTTTCCTACGGTATGCTGCTTGCCTCCAAAGACCCCGTGGCTATTGATGCCACGGCTCTCCGTCTCCTAGACGAGCAGCGGACGGTTTCGCGGATGCCGAAGGCTTCGGAGGACGGCAATCATGTGGCGGAAGCGGCCGCGAAGGGGCTTGGCAATAACGATGCAAAGATGATTCTGCTTAAGCGGGTGGGACTCGGAAGCAGGGGTGGCAATCCTTCCGGGGCGCCCGTCACTCCCGAAGAAGCATCCTTCCCGCTTCCCGCTGCCCGTCTCTGATCATGGAAGCTAGGGAGGTAAGTTATCTCCTTCGCGCGCACGCACGCACCTTTGCGCTGACACTGGCTATTCTACCCCGTTCCCTGCGCGAACCGCTCGGGGTCGCCTATTTGCTGGCGCGCGCCTCGGATACGATTGCCGATGCGGGCAAGATTAGCCGAGAGCGGAGGGTTGCTCTGTTGGAAGAGTTGGAGTCGGCTCTGGCGGGAGGCTATCCCGCCTTCTGGTCGCCCGTGATGATGCCTGGGGAGCTGGATGAATCCCGGGCAAAACTTCTTGCCGCGGTTCCGCTTCTGATCAGCCAGCTTGAAAGAAGTGCCGATCGGGATGAGTTGCTTAAGCTTTGGCGATTGATCCTGGAAGGGCAGCTTTTTGATCTCAGGCTGTTTCCTTCCGACGAGCCGCTCAACCGTGAGGAGTTGGAGCGCTATTGTTTCCTGGTAGCAGGGAGTGTAGGCGAGTGCTGGACGGCTCTGATCGCGAAACACTCCCCCTGCACGCTGCTTCGATCGGAAGAGGAAATGAAGCGCCTGGGGTGCGACTATGGGAAGGGGCTCCAGTTGCTGAATATCCTCCGTGACCGCGCGGAGGATCGTGCTATGGGGCGTGACTATGTGGAGGAGGGCGATCTCGCCGAGTTGTTTGAACTGGCCGAGGCTTGGTTGCGATCCGGTGAAAGGTATTTCACTGGCCTCCGTCCGGGACGGCTCCTTATGGGCACAGCTCTCCCGTACGACCTCGCGCTGCCGACCCTTTGGAAAATGAAACAGTCGCCCGACGCAGCCCGAGTCCGCATCTCTCGACGTGATGTGAGGTCGGTCGTGATCCGCGGAGCGGCATCCCTTTGCTTGCCGAGGCGTATGAATCCTGCTTCATAAGCGCAATGGATTTTATTCACTGGTTCCAAGCAAACTTCATCCACCTCGATAAGAGCCTCGAAAACATCGTCCACGCCTATGGGGTCTGGGTCTACGCGATCCTCTTTGCCATCGTCTTCTGTGAGACTGGGCTCGTGATCACCCCATTCCTTCCCGGGGATGCGCTGCTATTTGCTATCGGAGCTTAC
>JBAXXS010000034.1:0-19307 GCA_037127835.1 Verrucomicrobiota bacterium
ATTGCTGATCAAGGGGTTATCCCCCATCAGCACCCCGTCAACTACATAAGACCCATAGGAAAGTAAAGTTGTTAAGTGGGAAAATGGGGGTTGGTAAAGCAAATAGAGAAGTTATCCTTTGTCTTTTCGTCTCTTTCTGATGAAAAGAGGGTTCGTTCCACAGTAAAAAAAGTTTTATACCCTCCTTAAGAATGTCCAAGAACATCGAATCCCATCTTGTCGAGAACCGCGTTTTCAAACCCTCCGCCGAGTTTTCTAAAAAAGCGCGGATCAAGAGCATGGCCGAGTACACCAAGCTCCATGCCGAGTCGGTGAAGACCCCCGACAAATTCTGGGCCAGGGAGGCCAAAGAACTCCACTGGCTAAAGAAATGGACCAAAGTCCTCGACTGGAACCTCCCCTACGCCAAGTGGTTTGTTGGTGCCAAGCTGAACGCCTCACAGAACTGCCTCGACCGTCATCTTGACACCCCTCGTGCCAACAAGGCTGCCATCATATGGGAGGGGGAGCCTGGTGACAAAAAAGTCATCACCTACCGCCAACTTCATCGCGAGGTCTGCAAGTTCGCCAATGTGCTTAAGCGCAACGGAGTCAAAAAAGGGGAGCGGGTCCTCATCTACATGCCCCTGATCCCCGAGGCCTCCATTGCTATGCTGGCCTGTGCCCGCATAGGGGCAGTTCATTGCGTCGTCTTTGGTGGCTTCAGCTCCGAGAGCATCAAGGATCGTCTTGCTGATTCTGGGGCCAAGCTCATCGTCACTGCCGATGGGGGTTACCGCCGTGGCCAATTCGTCACACTTAAGCAGAATGTCGACCACGCGCTTCAGGGCGGTACCACCGTGAAGAAGGTCATCGTATTCCGCCGCGCCAACAGCGAGATCCATATCGAGGAAGGACGTGATGTCTGGTGGCATCGGGAGATGGAATACGTCACCGCCGACTGCCCTCCCGAGCACCTCGACAGCGAGCACCCGCTTTTCATTCTCTATACCAGCGGCTCCACTGGAAAACCCAAGGGGATCCTCCACACCACCGGCGGCTATCTTGTCGGCACCTACGCGTCGACAAAGTACATCTTCGATCTTCGGGAAGATGACGTCTACTGGTGTACCGCCGACATCGGCTGGATCACCGGTCACAGCTACCTTGTCTACGGCCCATTGAGCAACGGAGCCACCTGCTTCATGTACGAGGGTGCTCCGAACTGGCCGGAGTCCGACCGCTTCTGGAAGCTCATCGCCGACTACGGGGTCACCATCTTCTATACAGCCCCGACGGCCATCCGCGCCTTCATGAAGTGGGGTGACGAGCATCCTGCCAACCACGATCTTTCCTCCCTGCGCCTGCTCGGTACCGTTGGAGAACCGATCAATCCCGAGGCCTGGATCTGGTTTTACAAACATATTGGCCATGAGACATGCCCGATAGTCGACACCTGGTGGCAGACCGAGACCGGTGCCCATATGATTGCACCGCTTCCTGGCGCCACTCCTTGCAAGCCCGGATCGGCGACCCTCCCTTTCTTCGGCATTGACGCCGCTATCGTAGACGATCATGGCAACGAGGTTCCTCATGGTCAGGGTGGCAAGCTGGTTATCCGCAAGCCTTGGCCCTCGATGCTCCGGGGCATCTGGGGCGACAAGACCCGCTACCGCAAACAATACTGGAGCGAGGTCAAGGGGGCCTATTTCACTGGGGATGGGGCACGCCGCGACAAGCAGGGTAACTTCTGGATCGTCGGCCGCATTGACGACGTGCTCAATGTTGCCGGTCACCGCCTCGGCACCGCCGAACTTGAGAGCTCCCTCGTTAGTCATCCATCCGTGGCAGAAGCCGCTGTGGTCGGTCGTCCCGACGAGATCAAGGGCCAGGGCATCGTCGCCTTCGTCACTCTCCGTTCCGGCGAGAAGCCCGGCGATAAACTCAAGGAATTACTTCGCAAACATGTCGGTGAGGCTATCGGGCCGATCGCCAGGCCCGACGAGATTCGCTTCGCGGAGATGCTGCCGAAAACCCGCTCCGGCAAGATCATGCGCCGCCTCCTCAAGCAGGTGGCAAGTGGACAGCCGCTGACTGGGGATACGAGTACGCTCGAAGACCTGAGCGTGCTGACGAAGTTGAGTAAAGTAGAGGAATAGAGAACTGGGACTGATCCGGCTTTAACGGATGATTTTCGTACCGTCTTTAAGACGCGGCATCTTCCACTACTGTTCAACTTTTTTCAGTGCCTCGGCATCGTGTTCCGAAAAGTCTGCCCGACGAAAGGCTGGATCATAGGGAAGCTTTATTTGGAGGGTTCGTTGCTAGTAACACCCGCTTGGAGAGATCCATGTTGGCGGCCGGTTTTCCGAAGTAGGCCAGGCTGGCGGCCTCGACCCCGTAGAGCCCCGAGCCGAAGTAGATACTGTTCATATAGAGCTCCAGGATCTTCTTCTTGCTCATTTCCATTTCGATACGGAAGGCCATGGCGGCCTCCAGGAACTTGCGGTTGAAGGTCTTCCCTCCGAGGGGGAAGCTGTTGCGTGCGAGTTGCTGGGTGATCGCGCGGTCCCCTTGCCTCATCCCTCCGAAGAGCAGATTTCGGACAGCGCACGGGCGATGCCGAGTGGGTCGATGCCGTGATGCTCATAGAAGCACGAGTCCTCACGGC
This sequence comes from Verrucomicrobiota bacterium, assembly GCA_037127835.1. GTDB lineage: Bacteria > Verrucomicrobiota > Verrucomicrobiia > Chthoniobacterales > UBA6821 > UBA6821. The sequence goes on from JBAXXS010000034.1 coordinate 2,651, forward strand.
TGATCAGTGCATTGACGAAATTCGGGGAGACTTTCTCATAGGGCACGACGACCCTGTTCTCTCCGACTGTCCGACTGTAGAAGGTCCCGTTTCGGTCGTAGATTACTGAATGCTGGGGCATCTGACCGATGGTCGAGATGTCGAAGGTCAGGGCCCAAAGTTAGTAAACCAAGCCGATCAGCATCCAGAACAGGAGTGCTGCGAAGCCAAGCTTGATAAGCGTGATCAGGAACGAGTGCTTTCGTTTAGGTGGCCTTCTTTTGCTTCGGGGAGAGGATTTGCTGGAGCGTTTATTCACTGGTTAGTCAGTGGGTGGGACAGACTATGCGGTGATGGAGCTTGATGACGAGTCGCCGTTCATCGGACGATCAGTCATCACATGATTGAGATTCAGATACTGACCCCCATACCCGCGATCGCCGAGGGAGTTCTTCGCGAGAGCATTCTCGGACGTGCCCAAGAAGCCGGTCTTGTTAAGCTGGAAGCGGTCGACTTGCGTCGCTGGACTCACGACCGTCACCGGACAGTCGATGACTCCCCCTACGGAGGAGGTCCAGGCATGGTGATGAAGATCGAGCCGATTGCGGAAGCGCTGGCAGAGATGCGCAGGCCGGAGACTAAGGTTATCTTCCTCACTCCGCAGGGGAGGCCGCTCAGACAGCCGATCGTTCGCGAGTATGTCAAGGCAGAGCATCTGATTCTGCTCTGCGGGCATTATGAAGGTGTTGATCAACGCGTTGCCGATCACCTCGTCGATGATGAGATCTCGATCGGCGACTACATCCTTACTAATGGAGTGCTGGGGGCGCTTGTCCTCACCGATGCCATCGTACGTCTTATACCTGGCGTCCTAGGTGACGACCAGTCGGCCGTCACGGAGTCCTTTGAGGCCGATATGCTCGACCATCCCCACTACACGCGCCCCGTTGAGTTTAACAGCTGGGAAGTACCCCCAATACTCCTCTCCGGCAATCACGGAGCCATAGCGACATGGCGCGCGGAACAGGCTCTGTTGGCTACCAAGAAGCGCAGGTCCGATCTACTGGGGTGAGTTTATAAGAGGGAAATCTAAAAACTAAAATTCGGTGTGTGGAGGCAGTCGAAACACAAATCGTTATAAACCCCCGGAGCCGTGAAGACTCATTCCCTGTGAGCCTGATCTGATCCTCTTCCACGAAGGACTACCGCTTCGCCGTGGAGATTGGCCGACCCAGATAAGAAATGGCGCAGTTCTCTACTTCACCTCAAACGCTGGCGCGGTATCGCTACTCGATATGCAAAAAATGCCTCTTCCTTCCTTGCTGCCATCCAAATCCGCTGCATTGCCCTCTGGGCAAAAATTTTGTGAGTACACTATCTACTTCGCCACAATTAAACAAAGGATCTCACTAAGCACATTCCTTAGCGCTTTCTAAGCATTTCCCCATCTAGTCCGGGGGCTTTTTCGGGAGTAAGTTTGCGCTATGAAAACAACAAGCATCATCGGAATCAGTAGTTTGATACTCACCCTAACGCTTACTTCATGCTTCTCACTCCACACGAGCAGGACTACGCCTGAATCCACGACGATTTACTCCTCACAGACCAGGAGTTCGCCAAACACGACCACGACAACACGGTCCACGTCCTATTGATTTGAGTATTTAAGTTCTCACCAAAATATAACCCCAAACCTACAACCATTATGCTCTACACAATCGCCATCGTTCTTCTTGTCCTCTGGGCGCTCGGACTCGTCAGCGCCTACACGCTCGGAGGGTTTATCCATATCCTCCTTGTCTTCGCCCTTGTGGTGATTCTGATCCAGATCATCCAGGGACGTAAGCTTGGCTGATCGGATTGCCAGAGTATTTCATCATTAGGATTCCTAGGTATCCATGAGATCTCTTCGGAGTAAGCCTCAGTCTCCCAAGAACTGAGGCTTACTTTTGTCCCAGTCAAATTAGCAACCGGATTCTTGATTTTTAAGAAGGCTTTTTTTGAAAAGATGGATCTTGTGATAGTGCCCTCATAGCATGGAGTAAGAGCCTTTCACACATCATGACCAAAGAAACCATTGCAGTCGTCGGAGTCGGGCGCATGGGCGCCAATATGGCGCGCCGTCTCAATGCTCAAGGATACAGTGTTGCCGCCGTCTATGACATCCATAGACCCCTATCAGACGAACTGGCCGCTGAACTCGGTGCCGAGGCCCCAAGATCGCTGGCCCGTGTCACGGAACTGGCTGATGTCATTCTGACGGTTGTTACCGACGACGCGGCCATGCAGACGATTTTCCAACCCCAAGGTGATAAAGGCGACAGCCTTCTGAATGGTGTTAAGGGTGGAGTGAAGGGGAAGCTTTTCATCAACTGCGCCACCGTCTCTCCCTCGCTCCATCTCGCTATCGAGGAGCTTGCGCACAAGGCGGGGGCCGAGTCACTTGAGGCCTGCATGGCCTCCAGCATCACTCAGGCCCGGGAGGGAACCCTCTATCTGATGACCGGAGGCACCGAACAGGCCTTCCGTCGTGCGGAACCGATCCTCCGTGATCTCAGTGTCTCGCTCCGTCACATCGGCGCCACCGGCACTGCGGCCCAGGTCAAGGCACTCGTCAATATGGTCATGAACATCAACACGGCGGGTCTCGCCGAGGGACTCGGACTCGGGCAGGCCCTGGGACTCGATCTGACCATGCTCCGAGAGGTCTTCTCAGAGACAGGGGCCAACTCGCGGGTGCTTGCGACGGACGGAGAGGATATGCAGAACCGCGACCATGCCTGCTTCTTCTCCGCCGCTCATGCCGCCAAGGATAGCGGTATCGCTCTTGCTCTGGCATTAGGAAACGGACTAACCCTTCCACTCGCCGAGGCGAGCAAGGAGCAGTATGACCGGATGGTGGCAGAGGGACTCGGCGAACTCGACAAGTCAGGCATCGCCGAACTCACCTTTCCCTGCCGCGGAAAGCACTGAACTAACGATCATTCTATGAAAAACATGAAAGCAATTATCCCTACCTGCCTGCTGCTTGCCTTGGTGCTATTGTGTGGGTGCATGACGACACCCAAACAAGCCCCTTTGAGAACGGTTGATCATGTGGATCTGCCGCGGTTCATGGGGAACTGGTATGTGATCGGAACGATCCCTTGGATAGTCGAAAAGAATAACGTGGGAACGATGGATATCTACAAGATGAGGCCAGATGGTCGGATCGATATCACATATGCCTTTCACAAGACGGTTCTCTCGGCAAAACGCCAGGAGATGCATGCGATCGGAACCGTGCTCGACACTAAGACCAATGCCCGATGGGGAGTCCAGTTCATCTGGCCGTTCAAGGCTCCCTACCTCGTGATTGATCTAGCGGCTGATTACAGTACCACCACCATCGGCTATCCCTCCCGGGACCTGATCTGGATCATGGCCCGCACGCCGACGCTCTCTGAGAGCACCTACCAGGCGCTACTGCAAAAAGCCGTCAACCAAGGCTACGATATCAACCGCATTGTCAAAGTTCCTCAGGAAACAGGACTATAATAGCTAGAGGGACTGCTCTTTTAGGTGACCCTACCTCACTGAAGTGGATGGTCTTTTCTTTCAGGGCAATTGGTGAGACAGCAGGGGATTCGTATTCATCGATACCCTCTGCCATATCCGAATTTTCACGCACTTACCTCGTTTACAAAAAGCAGAAACCTTTAGCTTCAGATATCCAAAGTGGTTTCAGGGATATCATGGGGTAGCTGGTATCTGGAGGCTAAACGGTTCATGCCCCTAGACCTTTGGGTGATCTGGGGACATGATAGATATCACACACGACCCATGAACCTCACACAACACGCTCCCCGCAGTCCTCGCGTCCGCCTTGGCGGTTACGTCATCCTTCCCCGTATGCTCGACAAGGGACGCGCCACCATTGCCGGTACCAACGGCGAGTATCACTACAACTGCCCGCTTGATGAGCACTTCTTGAAATTCACCGGAGTTGATCCCGAAGCGCTTCTTATCGAGTTGAAAGCTGGTACAGGCGATGGAGAAATTCTTGAGTGGATCAAAGCCAACTCCGCAACCAAGTCGACAGAACTTGAAATCAAGGCTTGGTCCTCCTGGCAGGAGGGCCGCGTTCCCTCATCCGTCGAAACCCGTGAATACATGCAAGAGGCTCAGAAAAAGATCGCTCCTACCCGTGAGGATATCGGTGCCTGGTTCGATCTTCTAGATGTGGACGATTATGTCACCTTTGGCGGCAAGGCTTAGAATCTGATCGATTCCTGAATCTTCATTGAAAGGCTGATCTAGAGAGGGATCAGTCTTTTTGTTGGATTTGATAAGAGGGTTTTCTGCATTCGAGAAAGAGAGCTATTCCAGGGCAGCACGGGGATGGCCTGAATCCTCGCACTCCATCCATTCGTGTATCCTGTCTGGATGATAATGAGCTTTTCTCTGGCCGGATCTTCCCCCCTCAAAAAACTGCTATCCGCCTGATCCCTATCACATCATCCTTTGTTTATGCGTTCATTGCTACTCACCCTCATCGTATTGTCTTTGACTGGTCTTGGTTCACAGGCGCTCGCCGCGCCATTGAATGAGATTCCTTTCAAAACCATGGATGGTAAGGCGGCTTCGCTTAAGGATTATGCGGGTAAGGTGGTGCTGGTGGTGAATGTCGCATCACAGTGCGGAAACACCCCTCAGTATGCAGCTCTGGAGAAGCTCAACCGTGATCTCGCCCCGCGCGGATTCGTGATTTTGGGATTTCCCTGCAATGATTTCGGAGGACAGGAGCCGGGAAGCAATGCGGAGATCATCAACTTCTGCACATCCCGGTACGATGTCACTTTCCCGGTCCTGAACAAGATACACGTTAAGGGTGCCGATCAGTCTCCTCTCTATGCCGCATTGACGGGACCAGGCGCTAAGTTTCCAGGAGATGTGGAGTGGAATTTCGGAAAGTTCCTGATCGGGCGCGACGGCCAAGTCGTGGCGCGTTTTGAACCCGGTGAGAAACCCGACTCCCCACTCGTGCTTTCCCAGATCGAAGCCGCCCTGAAGGTTTCACAGTAATTCATCGCCGCCATGACCCATCCCATTATCACATCACTTCCCCTCGAGGACACGGCTGCTGACGTTCTCGGCAAGGCTCAGCGGGGTCACTCGCTTTCCGATGAGGTTCTTGCATCCCGCGCTGGGGTCTTGGTTGAGGAGATCCGTGAACTCAAGAGTGGAGGAAAGGATGCTGAGATCCTTGGCCGGGTTTCCCGGGTTCTCGCCCTGGGAGCTAGGTCTCTGACCGATTTGGCGAACGGGCGCTATGTCCCGGCAGCGGTGGAGCCTCCTGAGGGACTTTTCTATACGAGCACTCCGTATCACGACATGATGGTGAATTCCTTCGTGGTATGGGATCCCGAAACTCGCGATGCCGCGTTCTTCGATACCGGGAGTGATGCCGAGCCTATGCTCGAGTTTGCCTCAACGAACAATCTGCAGATAAGACAGATCTTCATCACTCATATCCACGGCGATCATATTCTGGATCTCGACCGGGTGCTTGCTAAGACAGGCGCGCATGCGCTGGTCTCTGCCTTGGAACCGCTCGAGGGGGCGGAAGCATTCCAACCGGGAGCCTTTTTTTCCATCGGTAGCCTGAAGATCTCGACCCGCAGAACCAGCGGTCATGCCACCGGGGGAGTCACCTATGTGGTGGAGGGGCTCTCGAAGAGCCTTGCGATTGTTGGAGACGCCATGTTTGCAGGCTCTATGGGAGGCGGCAAAGTCAGCTATGATGAGGCGCTAAGGACCAGCCGACAGGAGATCCTGTCACTGCCGGATGAGACCATCATCTGCCCGGGACATGGTCCCCTGACGACTGTTGGGGAACAAAAGCAGGCTAATCCCTTCTTCGCTGATTAGAGCATCATCTGGTCATGCTGTCGCTTGAGGGAAGACTGCATGTTTAATCTGGAACTCAGCCGTAACTGATGCGAAGCAACGGCCGGGCCAGCCAACTCAGGAAAGAGGATCAATCGGAAGTTTGCTGCTCCGACTGGTTAAAGCTTTTATTTTCTGGCTCCTCGCTTGTTTGGAGTGGGTGTGGATATAAGGCCGAGATCCAGGGGTCAATCTGGAACTCAAGAACTCAGGAAAGGAAGTGATTAAAGAGAATAGCTTATCCCTGATTGAGCGACCTGAATGACAAGATGCCTGAATCTCAGCAAGTGTTTTTATTCCTCGTTATTTTCCTGATGCAACGGATGGGAACATCGAGTGCCGGGAGGCACGATGTAGCCTGCGCAGCAGTCCGAAGGACGAGGCCGTCAGGAGGCGGCGAGGCAATCAACAACCAGGCAAGCAATTTCTGAGTTCATGAGTTCCAGATTCATTCTTTCCTCTTCAACCTTTTTCAGAGCGGTAGAATAAATAAAAAATGCTCTAGCCCAGAATCAGCATCCCGAGAGCCGCCGCTCCCATGATCGCCGTGGCGATCCATCCGAGGATGACTATGGGACGGCTGGCCGTGTAGTTACCCATTACGGACTTCTTGGATGCCAGGATAATAATCACGGCCATTAGGGGGACGGCCACGACACCATTGATCACGGCGCTCCAGACAAGGGCCTTCATGGGACTGATCGGCGAGTATTGGATACCCAGAGCCGCAAGCACGCTGATGATAATCACACCGTAAAAACCGCGTGCATCACGGACCTTCCTTTCCAGCCCCCACTTCCATCCCATGGCCTCGGAAAGGGCGTATCCCGCTGATCCCGCGAGCACAGGGACGCCGATCAGGCCGACGCCCATGATGCCGATCGCAAAGAGCAGGAAGGCCGAATCCCCAGCAAGAGGTCGCAGAGCGGTGGCGGCTTGGGATGCTGTCTGGATGTCGGTGATGCCGGCCGCATGGAGCGTCATCGCCGTGGCCAGGATGATGAAATAGGCAGTAATGTTGGAGTAGAACATCCCGCTCCAGGTGTCCCATCGGATGCGGCGGAGTTCCTTGGGAGCCGAGGTGGGATCTTTCAAGAGGGGGAGTTTTCCCTGGTCGCGGTGCATCTCTTCGACCTCTTCCGAAGCTTGCCAGAAGAAGAGGTAGGGGCTGATCGTTGTGCCGAAGACAGCAACTACCATGGTGGCGGCCTGTGCGTTAGGGGTGAACCTCGGCCAGACTGTGCGGAGCGCGACCTCATGCCACGGGACATGGACTGTGAATAGCACGGCAGTGTACGCTAGTAAGGAGAGGGTGAGCCACTTCAGGTAAAAGACATACCTACGGTAAGGAACGAAAACCTGCAGTAGCAGCGTCACCACGACAAAGAGCAGGGTCATTAGATGCGCATTCATCCCCGTGACCAACTGACCGACCTCTCCCATGGCGGCCACATCGGCGGCGATATTGAGTGTATTCGCTACAAGTAGGAGGATGACTACTCCTTTAAGAATGAGGGGAGGGAAGGCATCCTTGATGTTGGCTGCAAGGCCTCGTCCAGTGACCCTGCCGATCAGCCCACAAATGAACTGAATGGCGGCCATCAATGGAAAAGCAAGCGGCATAGTCCAGAGCATGTTCAGCCCGAACTGCGCTCCCGCTTGCGAGTAGGTAACCACACCGCTCGGATCATCATCAGCCACGCCCGTGATCAACCCTGGACCAAATTTGGCGATAGGGTGATCCTTAAGGCGTTTCCATACCCCACGCTGATTTTCCTGTGGCGAGGATTGTTCCTTCACTAGGACATCATAATTGAAAAGTGCTTTCCGAAGGTGATTAGACAACCAAGCAATCTGCTTATCTTTAGATATTTACGAGCGATCTTCTCAAAAAAGAGGCCGCTAAGTACAGAGTACCAGCGGCCTTCAAAAATATCCCCTTCGGATAACGCAGCCTCGAGAATACCCCCCGATACCTCGCGGCTGCGTTATTTCTCCGAGGAGATAATTCAATAATAAGCCGGTCTTATCGTAATGCACGTTATTCTTTGTTACAGTTTTGACAAATTCCAGAAACATCCAGGGAACATGGAAAGCCTCTATCGAAATTTCGCTGGAAAATTCCACGGGTAATGCTTTTAGGGACTGCTAGGCTATCACGATGAGCCTTCAGAGTAGCGATGCGGCCTTCGAACTTGTCACCCTCAGGGGTGGGGGTCGCAGTATCCGCTCTAAGGCCCACGGGGAGACGATGCATATCGGTACCGACCCACGCACGGAGGCCCTCGAGCTCCATGTCGGCCAGCAGCTTCTGGCTGACAGATTAAGGGATTGGGACCAGCCGGAACCTTTCGTTATCTGGGATATCGGTCTCGGTCCTGCGGGAAATGCCATCACGGCAATCGAGGTGATCCGCGAGGTGATCAATTCTCAAACTCGTGAGCGCTCTACGCCTGTTGAGATCCATAGTTATGAGATCTCGACTGAGGTCTTAGAGTTTGCCCTCGGACACGCCGGAGAGCTGGAATACATGGCCGGTTGGGAAACTATCCTCCGTGAACTACTGGAGACAGGGAGGGCATCACCCGCACCCTCGATTGACTGGCGATTGCATCGGGGGGATTTCTCGAGGCAGCCTCATGATGCGCCGGCCCCCTCCATCATCTTCTTCGATCCCTACTCGCCAGCCCAGAACTCCGAGATGTGGAATCTGGAGACATTCCGATCGATGTGGAAGGCCGTGAGTGCTCCGGGGGCTCCAGGTTGCACGATGACGAATTATACCCGATCAACCTCCGTCCGCGTGACAATGCTGCTGGCGGGATGGTTTGTCGGCACAGGGGTGCCAACAGGTGAGAAAGAAGTAACGACGATCGCGGCAAACCGACTGGATCTTCTCAAGGAGCCGCTCGACGCCACCTGGCTGACCCGCGTGCGTTCCTCCACGAACGCCGAGCCGATGCGTGGACGCAACAATGAGAGGGGACCCATCTCACCCGAGGACTACGCCCGTCTCATCGCCCATCCGCAGTTTCTTGGTTAGGGAAGCGCTAATTAAATCTCATAGAGGCCGTTGGGGAAAGCCGTAGCGGATGCGAAGCAACGACCGGGCAAGCCATGGGCCGCAGGGGCATGGGTTCATGGCGGCGACCAACATGAAAGAGCAGGGGAAGGTAATGGTTCCCGAAGCACGGGAGATTGTGACTTTTCCATCCTCAAGTGGTTTTCTTTATCAACATTTCCTTTTCTTAGAGGGCGAAGGAGGGAGGAATCAAAGCTGAGAGAAACTGTAGTGGACGACAAGATGGCAAAGGTCTTGCGCCTGTCGTCGGAGATCTTTAATTCCGCACGGGAGGAATAAGATCCTTCATCCAGTCATCAGGTTTTTTTGAATCGCTGGATAAGTGATCTCCAACAGCAGGGGGCGCAGGTGCTCTCTGCTGATTAAGTGTGGATGATTCCGAACGAGAGTAGACGACCTTGATCTCGGAACTACCCATCACCATTCCCTTCATGGCCTCAAGGAGAGTGTCGCGGTTGACCTGTTCTGCTGGAATATTGATTTCCAATGGTTTGGAGAGGGCATAAACGGTGATCACATAGGTCTTTGGACCGGAGCCTTTTGAATGAGGGGGGGCATACCCAATCTGCCGATTGACGCTATTGCTCCCGAAGATACCAACGCCCTTCACGTTTTTTGGGAGTGAGACGGTTGTGGGGGGGATATTGTAAAGTGTCCAATACCACTTTGTTTTCCCCTCTGGATCGATGTGGTGCATGATAATCGCATAGGCCTTTGTTCCTTGGGGCGCTCCTTTCCAAGAGAGCGGGGGGGAGATTCCAGCTCCGTCGCCCGTGAATTCGACTGGGAGCATGCCGTCGCTACCAACGACGGGACATTCCAACTTCAGGTTACCTGTATCAATGCCCCTGGATGCTGCTGTAGATGGGATGGGTAGGGGAGAAATCGGGTGATTTTGGGGCGGCGGCATACCACCACCTCCGTCTCTGGTGGAGTAGGTTTCGGAATTTGTTCCTGCTGAACCGTTCCTATATTCGACCTTCAGTTTGGAGTTGGTTTCCAAGGAATAGAGGATCTCGTGGTTTTGGCCATACAGGTCATAGGTTAGCTTGTATGAATTCGATCCGTTTTGCTCAAAACCGGTGATTTTTGCTCCAGGCAGAGGTGCGCCTGCTGGTCTGAAGATTCTGGCTCTAGGCTGGGGATCTACCTGCCCCCCCGCTTCTGTCACTTCTCCATGAAAACCACCATTCACATACGGGTAATTTGTTGAAGCGTGGTAATGATAACCAAGTTCCTTTGTCCAGTGACCATTGAATGAATCAAGTCCCTGGGCAGTGCTGCCGTCAGGTTCCGAGATTCCATAGATGGGATAGCCGTCCATGGCCACGGCGATAGGCTTTCCTTTGCCGATTTTGTCCTGAAGATGAATTGGGGCGGCATGGTAGTGGTAATCGTCACCCCGACCGCAATGCCCTCCCCATTGATCAAGTTCGCCTATCTGGGCTGAAATTTCTCCCCGGTTGTTCTGAGGGTTGAAAATGGGGATTCCGTTGGCTGCAATCGCGATAGCCCCTCTGAGAAAACGCCCCTTGATGGAAATCGGAGATTGGGAGGGAATTGGGTTCAAAGGTAGTCGCCAAGAATTCGCTCCAAAGTAATCCTGGGGTACGGGGATCTGCTGTTGCCAGTTTGTGATCCCTACCATCATGCCATGCTGGGGCATCCCCCTGCTTTGGATATACAGGTAGTGATCATCCCAGCATGTCGCGACCCATGGAGAAAAGGACGAGAAGATGGAGGCAAGAGCTGGGGGTGGGTTTCCAGTTGTTTGATTGGTTGAATTGCTAGTGCTGGCAGGTGTGTTTGTTTTGCCGTCGAACCACATAGGAATCAGCGTTTCAGGTGGTCGTACTGATGGATCATATCCGTGCCCTGAGATGTCGTGCGCATGCACGGGAATAAACGCAACCATGCTGCAGCAGATCCAGAGAGTGGTAGAACTGGACCAGCTGTTCCTCGTAGTCCTTGCGAATCGTGTGTGGGTTGACCTCATTTTAGTTTTTCATCGGGGCTGGACTTGGTAGCTGAAGGAGACTTCACCATTTGTGACACCGGCTGTCTTGTTCGATGGCAAGACAGCTCTCACATACTCCACAACAGCTTTGTCGGCACCCACATGCACCCGGAGATTCCCTGGGCTCGGGAGAAGGTCCCCGTGTGTATAGCCATATTCTGAAGCACTCCGAGTGTTGTCGTAGCGAGGGTAACCCGGTTGAGGAACCTCCTGATAGACAATGCCATCAAGATCCTGCTTCACAAAAAGGTGGTCGTGCCCGTGAAACACGATATTCACGTGATTTTTGACAAGCAAATCGTGAATCGGCATCGACCATCCGGGTCGCTGATAACTAAATCCGGAAGTGCCATCAGGATTCTTTCCTCCCCACTCGAAGAAAGGAGCTGCTTCGATGCCACCCCTCGAGTCTTTTCCGCTTCCACCTACAAGATGATGAAGGAAAACAAACCGGTACTTCGCCTTGCTGGACTGTAGTGTTCTCGAAAGCCAGTCGTACTGTGCCTTTCCGAGTGTATGGGACCAGCTGTCGTCACCCCCTCTGGATCGAGAGGTAAACCAGAAGGGATCTAGGACAATTAAGAGGGCATCGCCCCACTCCCAGGAATAGTAATCCTGCAGAAGACCCACTGCTGCAGAAGGCATCCCATTGCCCGAGTAGAATCTGTCCGGTTCGGGATTTGGGAAATAGCGTTTGCGCTCGGCATTCGCCCAGAGGGTCATGTTGTTGGTAGATCCGTCCAACCATCGTCCAGCCTCCCCATCATGATTACCCAGCACAAGAAAGAGTGGTGATGAATGAGCTGTCTCCCCGAAGTAATAACGCTGGGCAAGATACTGGGCAGCGGCATCATCCCGGAAGCGGTGCTTGTCGGTCATGAAGGTATCCCCAAGGTCGATTTGGAAATCCGGGTGGGCCGCCAAAGCATTGGAGAGACTTAAAAGATAGAGGGAAGGGTCTGTATTGTAATCGAGATGAGAGTCAGCCTGAATCGTGAAGGTGAATTCATGTCCCGGCGCGCGCTGCGTTCTGAAGGATTGTTGGGGTTCCGTCACCCATTCCCCAGTTCCGATACGGGTATGAAGTCGGTAAAAGTACTCTGTATCGGGCTTTAACCCTCCCAGTTTAATTTGCACTGGATCTCCAGCTTTCAACTGGAGAGGGGCCGTTTTTGCGGAGAGGCTTCCAGCCTGCGACCCATAGTCGATATACCCCTCCCTATCAGCATAAGAAAGAATGCTAGCTGTGACTGAATCACTTGTGGGGCGCCCAAGAATCACGTCGAGAGGATGCGCCGGCACCTCGGTTTTAAAGATAATCCTCACATCATCGATTGGTGCACTGGCATCCCGGAACCTGTCAGGGTTGCCTTCTCGATGAGAAGCGGGTGCAGTTTGAGCCGAGATATCCCGAATTCCCGGAGAATAAGAAAGTACGAGGGAAAGAAGCAGGCGGTGATATTTCATGGGGGGTGAGATTCCTCTACGGCTTTGCCGGGGTTGCGGAGGGGATCGAATAGTGGAAACCAACCTCGCCGTTGGTGTGTCCGGCTGCCAGATCCGAAGGAAGCCATGTTTTGATGTAGTCGACGTCAACTTGCTTTGGAGAGACGGTCACCTTGATGTGCCCAGATCCGGGAAGGATATCACCAGAGCGGTAAGCTTCCCTATTGAAGGCCGTATGGGTCGGATCAGCTGGATTGGGGCACGATTGGTAGACAACCCCGTCCAGACCCTGATGGGCAAAAATGTGGTCGTGACCTTGGAAGAAGATCGTGACTCCATACGTCGCCATCAATTGATGGATCGGAAGGTCCCATCCCGGACGCTTCTGCCTAAAAAGATCCTCACCATTCTGCTCCTTCCCGCCCCACTCATAAAGCGAGGCTCTTTCCACACCTCCTCGCCCTGTACCCAACACATGGTGGCAAAACACGAATTTCCATTTGGCATGGCTCTCAGAGAGCGTCTTGGTAAGCCATCGGTATTGTTCTTCGCCAAGAGTTACCCCCCAGAAATCCCGGTCTTTCCCACCTTTTCCTGCGGTGTTCTTTTGTTGTTTGGGTGGCACCAATTCACCAAGGGCATCGACGGAGGTGATCACATTTGTTGAGGAAACAGCTCCGGGAAGCCCCATGTCTTGGTCCCATTTTTTACCATGTCTTCCCTTGCCTCCCCCATCGTGGCCTCGGGCACCGGGTTTATTATCCACTGTCACTTTTGAGTGCCAGTAAAAGTCAATGACGACAAAAAGCGCATCCCCCCAAGTCCACGAATAATAGTCACGAGGGAGGCCCACTTGATCAATCTTGCCGGCATCTCCCGTGTAAAACTCATCGGGAACCGGGAGCGAAAAATAGGTGGTTCGAGCACGTCCTGCTAGGACGGCCGGATTTGTTGCCGTCCCGTCCAGATTCGCTAGAGCTGCCTGCTCGTGGTTTCCATTCACAAGAAAAAGTGGTGAGGAACGGCCGACGATTCCCAGAAAGGGGCGTTGCCCGGCATAGACCTCGTTAACTGAAGCCTGATTGAGATCATTTCGCTCGATTGACTTCTCGATGCTGAAGTCATCCCCCATTGTGATGTAAAAATCGGGTTGTTCTTTCGCAACATTCCGTAATGTCTGCTCATAGAGTGCAGGATCGAACATTTTCCAGAGCCTCTCTGGATGTGAGTCACCCTGTAGTGCGAACGTGTAGGTGCCGCCGGTTGCTCGTTGTGTGTGAAATGTAGCTCCTTCCCCCACATTCACACCCTGCATCCCCTGGGGGCGAATATTGAGGCGATAGAAATATTGTGTGTCAGGTTTGAGGTTGGTCAGTGCGATTTCCGACGGGATTCCGGGCATCAGCGATTCAATAGCCGTCTTCTCAGAATAAATCGTTGAGTTGGTGCCGAATTCCACCCAAGCATCGTCTTTCTCCTTGGCCAAGATATTCAGCGTTATTGAATGATCAGTGGGTCGACCAAGCACCTGAGTTACCGAATTGGTTGCAGAGCCGTGCCCAAACCCTGGGGGAACTTGAGCGGTGAGTGGGAACAGCACCCCCATCATATACGAAACAACCAAAACAACGTTTTTTCTGCCCATGCCGTTACAACACCGCAAAGCACTAAAAGTTGTATCAAAAAAACCACCAAGGCAAAGCTGACCGGTCTACCTTGATTCGCTAGCTCAAGACCTGACGGTCGAGATTACGGTAGCTGAGGGCCTCTAGGAGATGATCCGAGGCGATGGAGTCACTCCCGGCCAGATCAGCGATAGTTCTAGCCACCTTAAGGATCCGGTCATAGGCACGTGCGCTGAAGTTCAGGTCGCTCATCGCATTCTTCAGGAGTTCATTCCCCCGCTCATCCAGGCGGCAGTGCTCCTTCAGCTGTGCGTGACTCATGCGTGCGTTACAGGTGACCTTTCTGGACTTTGCGAAGCGACGGTTCTGAATCTCCCGGGCGTTGACGATTCTCTCCCGGATGATTGCGGAGGATTCTGCCGGGACGTTGTCGGAGAGTTCCTTGTACTCCACGGACGGCGCCTCCACGTGGAGATCTATACGGTCGAGAAGCGGACCCGAGATCTTCTGACGATAGCGCTCCACTTGTCCGGGAGAGCAACGGCATTCACGCTTGGGATCCCCGTAATAGCCGCAGGGACACGGATTCATCGCGGCGACCAACATGAAAGAGCAGGGGAATGTCATGGTTCCCGAAGCACGGGAGATCGTGACTTTGCCATCCTCAAGGGGTTGTCTGAGCACCTCCAGAGTCGAGCGATGGAATTCCGGAAGCTCATCCAGGAAAAGCACCCCGTGATGGGCCAGGCTGACTTCGCCCGGAGTGATATTGCTTGTACCTCCGAGCAAGCCGATATCTGAGATCGTGTGATGGGGATCACGGAAGGGGCGCTGATGGACAATGGCCTCACCGGGAGAGAGAAGCCCGCAGACAGAGTGAATCTTCGTCGTGTCGATCGACTCCTCGAGTGACATCGGCGGCATGATCGTGGGGATGCGCTTTGCAAGCATCGACTTGCCCGATCCGGGTGGACCCAGAAGCAGCAGGTTGTGCCCTCCGGCCACGGCCACCTCGATCGCACGCTTCACCTGGTGCTGTCCCTTGACCTCGGAGAAATCAACCTCGAAGGAACAATCCTGCCGCCCAAGCTCTTGAACATCGCTGACGACCGGCGTGAGTTCCGAAGCTTTACTCAGAAACTCGTAAGCCTCGCGCAGGTTTTTCACTCCATAGACTTCGATCCCCTGAACGACTGAAGCTTCCCTCACATTGGCAATGGGAAGGATCACCGCTTTACGACCTCGGGCACGAGCTTCCAGCGTGAGAGGCAGGGCTCCCTTAATGGGGCGCACTTCACCGGTCAGGGCCAGCTCTCCGGCGACGGAGCAGCGGGAGAGTCTGGCCAGATCCTCCTCACGGTCCGTGGCTATCATGCCGATGGCGATCGGCAGGTCGAAGCTCGGACCCTGCTTTTTGATGTCAGCCGGCGCGAGATTTACTGTCGTGCGTTTACGCGGCCATCGATAACCGCTGTTCGAAAGCGCCGCGATCACCCGGTCCTTACTTTCCTTCACAGCGGTGTCGGGAAGACCCACCACAATGATCGAGGGCTCGCCTGGACCCGTGTTGACTTCGATTTCGATTTCAGTTGCGTCGATGCCGACCACGGCTGCGGAAAATACACGGGTGATCATGATGGACTTAAGATGAACCCATCACACATCGAGGGCACCTTGTAAATATGGAGATGCGATTTATGAAAAGATTTCGAACGCACGTGCCAAAGGGTTTGTCAAATAAGCAAAAGGAAACACCCAAACAAAACACATCATGAACTACGAAGACTCAGATTCTGGATTCCAACTCTACCTGCGCCAGATCGCCCAGTACCCGTTGCTGTCGCCTGCACAGGAAATCACTCTTGCTGCAAAGATCAAGAAAGGAGACAAGGCAGCTACTGATGAAATGATCAGAGGCAACCTCCGCCTCGTGGTGAAGATCGCCCGTGACTATGCCAATCTGGGACTTCCCCTCCTCGACCTTATCTCAGAGGGAAACATCGGTCTCATGAAGGCTGTCGAGCGTTTCGATCCCGCGAAGGGAGGTAAGCTCTCCACCTATGGATCCTGGTGGATCAAGCAGTCGATCAAGCGGGCCCTTGCAAATCAGGGCAAAACGATCCGCCTGCCGGTCCATCTGGTAGACAAGATCGCTAAGATCCGTCGTGTCGGTGCCGGACTCAGTGATGAGCTTGGCCGTGAGGCTACCGACGAGGAAATTGCCGAGGAGGTAGGCATGGATGCCGGCAAGGTAACCTTGCTCAAGCAGGCCGCTATCCGACCTGCGTCGCTAGACGCACCACTCGGTGATGAAGACTCCACTGAGTTCGGCGAGATGGTCGGAGATGTGGCTGCAGTCGATCCCTTCGAGAACCTGAGCGACAAGAACATGCAGTTGGAGGTCGTGGATCTGCTTGGGCAACTCGATGAACGCGAGCACAGGATCATCGCAGCCCGGTTCGGTCTCGACGGAAACGATCCGATCACACTGGAGGAAGTGGGTGTGAAGTTTGGGGTCACCCGTGAACGGATCCGCCAGCTACAGAACATTGCCCTGAGCAAAATGCGCAAAGCCTTGGC
>JBAXXS010000035.1:0-19215 GCA_037127835.1 Verrucomicrobiota bacterium
GGGTAAGGGTGAAAAGGCGGGGTAAGAGCCCACCGCCCCGAGGGTAACCGAGGGGGCATGAAAAACCCTATGCGGTGCAAGACAGAACAGGGGAAGAGGCCGCCGGCTTCGATGCTTCACCATCGGTGAAGCGGGACCCCGGGTAACGTCGCACCCGTCGCAAGACGGGCGGGGGTCGCAAGACCCTTGAGAGAAATGGCCGTCCAAGCCGGGGTAACCCGGCCTGACAGAATCCGGCTTATAGCCGTCACACCTGGCGGGGGTGGGTCCAGAGCAGGGCTCACCCCCGTTCCCTTTTAACGCTTGAGGCGGAAGATGTGGGCCACTCTTTGCGTCGGATCGAGCGAGATGAAATTACGGGAGCCGTTCCATGTGAAGATTTCTCCGGTCAGGAGATCCTCGACTAGGTATGGGGAATTAGGAGAGAGGCCCAGATCTTCGGTCGGAACATCGATCCAGCCGGCCTGGGCGCTATGGAAGTCGGTGGTGACAATGACAAGAATCTGACTGGCTCCATCAGCGCTCCACTTGCGGTAGCAAAGGATGGAGGGATTCTCGGATCCGAAAAACCCGAGGTTGTTGGTCTGCTGAAGCGCGGCGTTCTCGAAGCGGATCGCATTGAGCCGGGTGATAAGCGGCTTGATGTTCCCCGAGGCGTTCCAGTCTCGCTGCTTGTATTGGTACTTCTCCGAGTCGAGATACTCTTCCCTACCTGGCAGAGCGGCATTCTCACAAAGCTCGAATCCACTGTAGATCCCGTAGACGCCACTCAGCGTGGCGGAGAGCACTGACCGGATCATGAAGGCTGGACGCCCCCCTTCCTGTAGGTAATGGGGGAGGATGTCGGGAGTATTAGGGAAAAGGTTGGGTCGGAAGTATTCCCGCATCGGAGTTCGGGTCAGCTCGGTGAAGTACTCCTCAATCTCAGCACGCGTGTTGCGCCAGGTGAAGTAGGTGTAGCTCTGGGTGAAGCCGACCTTGGCAAGGACCTGCATCATCTTGGGACGGGTGAAGGCCTCGCTCAGGAAAATGACATCCGGAAACTTCGCCTGCACTTCGGCAATCGCGAACTCCCAGAAGGCCACCGGCTTGGTGTGGGGGTTGTCGACACGGAAGATCTTCACCCCTCGCTCTGCCCAAAAGAGCAGAACATCACGCAGTTCGTTCCACAGGGCTTTCCAATCCGGGTTGTGGTAATCGAGCGGATAGACATCTTCGTATTTCTTGGGAGGATTCTCGGCATACTTGATCGTCCCATCCGGGCGGTGGAAGAACCACTCGGGATGCTCCTTCACATAGGGGTGGTCGGGGGAGCAGTTCAGGGCGAAGTCGAGAGCTACCTCCATACCACGCGCCTTGATCTCATTTAGCAACCACTCGAAGTCCTCCAGAGTTCCGAGTTCCGGCTCGACGGCGTAATGGCCGCCGGCAGGACCACCGATTGCATAGGGAACTCCCGGCTCACCGGGCTGGCAAGTCAGGGAGTTATTCGCCCCCTTGCGGGCGGTGATGCCGATGGGATGGATCGGTGGGAAGTAGATGACATCGAAACCCATCTCCTTGGCATCATCGACACGCCCGAGACACTCGCGGAAGGTGGATCCACTTTCTGCATTACCTTCGGCTGATCGTGGAAAGAATTCATACCAAGCGGCGAAAGCGGCACCTGGGCGATCCACGCGCACACTCTGGCAAGGCTCATGAATGGTCGAGAGAGAACGGTCGGGCCATGCCTCCATGAGGGCAGTAAGTTCACGGTCTGAAGCAAGGGCGAGCAACGCGGCCGGATCCTGAGCCTTCTCAAGCAACTCAGCATGGGCCGCGAGTTTCTTGGAATCAGCGTGTTTCCCCGCGCGCCTCGCTGCGTGATGCACGAGTGCAGCCCCCTCCAGAGTCTCCGAAGAAAGGGAGGTGGCTCCTCCCTTGGTCTTCTTGTCGATCTCCTCAACCCAGGAACCGAAAGCATCCCCCCATGACTCGATCGTCCACTCCATGAATCCGACCGAACCCGCTGGGAAATTTCCCCTCCACCGATCTTGACCGAGATGGATCATCGGGGATTCCTGCCATTTCTTGGCGCCGGCAGTGCGCCACTTCACCACAGCTAGCACGACATCATGCCCCTCCTTGAAGATGTCGGCGAAAACAGTGACCTCCTCTCCAGGGATCCTCTTGATGGGGTAAAGGCCCCCTTCGATCTGAGGCCAGAGATTCTCGATGACAACGGTTTTGAAGAGGGAAGACATAATCAGAGAAGGATGAAACCTGAGACCTGAAACTTGAAGGACAGAAGCTCCATAAATTCGCTGAATTTCTGAAATTGTAGGTTTGTACGTTGTCTCCTCTCTGGTGGATCAGGCATGCATCTTGCGTGAAAAGAGGAATGAAATATCAGGGATGGTTATCAGAAAGGCCTCCATTCAGGTTTCAGGTTTCAAGTTTCAGGTTTTTTAGCACTGCGGCAAGTTCTTCCATGCGATAGTCAGGATGGAGCGCAGCCAGAGCTTCGCGGAGTCGGATCATTGCGGGGGCCACGTGAACCCGGAACGCTGGCTTGCCTCGATGAATACTCAGGAATCCGTAGGCTCCAAGAGCCTGCATCAGGCGCTGGACGGCGCATTGCCAAAAGATGCGCTCGAATTCCTCACCGAGAGCAATACCTGCCTCCGATTGAATGGTTCTGTAATAGGTCAACAGGTAAGAGCACTCTTCTGGGGAAATCGTTACGTAGGGATCACATAAAAGGGAGGCCAGATCATATTGGGCAAGGCCCGGCCTCATCCCCTGAAAATCGATAAACACGGCCTCTCCGTTACGAATGAGGATGTTTTGGGATTGAAAATCACGGTGGACGAGTTGCCTTGGAAGTAAGGCTAGATTCGAGGCAAGCCCCCTCATCGCATCACTGGTGAGCAGAGCGGAACGCTCTGCTACCGCCACATCGAAGAGTTCTCCCAGACAATGCTCCGTGAAGTACTCCTGCTCCCAGCAATAGAGCCTTTCATCGAACGCAAGTTGCAAATGGAGCCCCTTCACATCGGTCGCATGGGATGGGATGCGATGGAGCAACGAAATGCCCCTGAGCACCGATTCATAGAGTGGACACCGTATTTCCCAGGGCTCGTTGCGGGTGGCCCAGAGGTCCTGCTCACCGAGATCTTCCAGCCAGAGAAGTCCCTCCCCATCGGAGCGGGCAAGTACACGGGGAACCGGCACGCCATGAGAGGAAAGAAATTCTGCCAGAGAGGCATAGTGCTTGTTCTCTTCTTTCTCTCCGAGGTCCTGCACGAGAATAACGGAGCGCTCTGGGGAACTCACCCGAAAAAAATATCGGCTCGATCCGCCCTTCTCGATGGGCTGAAGGGATATCGGGGAAAATCCAGGTAGCTCGGCGGCCGTCTTTTCCAGCAGTAGTGTTGCGTCCATCAGAGCACTCCTCCTGTGTGTTCTCCGGTAACAAAGTCTCTACCACTCACGATACAGCCATCGAGACGCGCTTCGGATCCAATCACGGATCCAGGCCAGATCACGGAATCTTTCAAGACCGCTCCGCTTCGCACGACAGCTCCCGGACCTATGGACACCATGCCTTCGAGTCTGGTGCCCGATTCCACAACTGCTTTCGGATGGATCATGAGCGGCCATTCAGCATCGGCAAGATAGCCAAGACGATTGACCGGATTAGCCAACAGATGGTGAGCCTCCAGATAGGCGCTCGGAGTACCAAGATCGATCCAGAGTCCATCCCTCACCAGCAGGCCTCTGATTTCTTCACCCGATCGCATCGCTTGAAGCAAGGCATCGATAATCGAGTAAGGCCCCTCATTCGGAATCCAGTCAAAGATCCCGGGCTCAAAGACTGCGATACCGGAATAGACCGTCATCTCATCATGGTTCTTGCCTAGCACTCCCCTCAGATCGAGCACTCGACCGGAGGTCTTATCAAAGTTCACATTGGCGACACCTCCACCCTCGGCAGGCCTCAGCAAAAGCGTTGCCAAGGCACCGGAGGATCTGTGAGTACTCAGTAATTCAGCAAGAGGTAGATCGCCAAGGATATCACCGTTATAAAGAAAGAAGGTCGATTCCCCCATTGCGGGGCGGGCATTGCGGATACCTCCTCCTGTGTCGAGCAGATGCGGCTCATGAAAGAGACTCAAGGACCGCTGTCGGTAGTGAGGACCCGCACCGAAGACAGGTGTGAAGGCTTCCGGCAAATGATGGGTATTGATCGCAAGCGAACCCACTCCTGCGGCAATCAGACTGTCCAGAGCGAAGGTCAGTAGCGGTTTGTGAAAGACCGGCACTAGCGGCTTGGGCAGGATGTTCGTCAGCGGCGCAAGACGCGTGCCTAGTCCCGCGGCAAGTACGAATGCGGCGGGCGAACTACTCATCGTAGAGATTCCGCCTCCGCTTGTCCTTTCTTCTCCAGAAGTCTCAGAATGGCATCAGCGGCGCAGGCGGCTCCGAAGCCATTGTCGATATTCGTCACCGTGACTCCATTGGCGCAGCTGTTTACCATGCCAAGCAACGCGGTTAGTCCTCCGAAGCTTGCCCCGTAACCAACGCTCGTTGGCACAGCGATGACTGGAATTTCTACAAGCCCGGCAACGGCGCTTGGAAGAGCACCTTCCATTCCCGCCACCACGATCAGGACTCCGCAGGCACGGATCCGGTCGATTTCGTTAAGCAGGCGGTGGATGCCAGCCACACCGACATCATGGATCCTCTCCACACGTCGACCGAAGGCCTGTAGCGTGACCGCTGCCTCCTCCGCCACGGGCAGGTCGGAGGTGCCGGCACAAAGGATACCGACCACAACGGAGGAGTTGTTTGCCGGCGGCTTTCCGAGCGTCAGGCATCTGGCCCGCTCATGGTAGATGGCCGCGGCAAGCTGGGTTTGAACAACTTCTGCTTGGTCGGCCGAAATCCGGGTGACCAGGACATGCCCCTCGCGACCGTGGATGGTGGAGGCGATGCGTGCAATCTCCACTGGGGTCTTACCCTCGCCAAAAATCACTTCGGCCCGACCGCAACGCTCACGCCGCGAGGAATCCACACGAGCAAAACCGAGGTTCACAACTCCCTCCTGGGATGCCTCCTCACCGCTCATGAAATCTGGTCAGCAGAAAGGGGCTTCTTCTCATGGGGCGCGAAATAATAGCGCATCGGCACCATTCCGCTCTGCTTGAATCCATGCTGCTCGTAGAAGGAACGAGCACCCTCCTCCAGCTTGTCAGTCAGCAAGGTGATGCGCAGGAAATCCTTGGCTCTCGCGTAGCCGAGCACATGCTCCAGAAGACGGCTCCCGTAGCCCTGACCGCGGTGATCCTTGTGGACGACAAGATCCTCGAGGATGAGTACGAAGCCCCCCTCGGCCGTGCTGATGGTGATCAGCAGATTGATCATCCCGATGATCCGGGCTTGATTACGCAGCACGAAGATCCGCCCCCTGTTCGGTTGCTCCAGAATCAGCCGCAGTCCCCTGATTTGCTTTTCCCTGTCCGGAATAAAATCCGCCTCTTGTGAAAAAAGATCGTAGAGCAGATCCGCCAACTGGGGCAGATCGTCGATCGTGGCCGGTTCTATGAAAAGTTGCTCGGGCATCCGTTGGAAAGGATGAGGGATGAATTATGAAATATGAAGGATGAAACGAGGCTATGGGATGGCCGAGTTGTAGCCGCCGTAGGCGGACCCGAAGGGCGAGCCTCACGGGAGTGAGTGAGTACAATTATGAAGTCGGAAATAGGAGTATGGGTAGGACCCTTACTCCCTAAGCACTGAACCTTCGCGTTAGTTCACCGGGGGACAACTGGCTCATGGTGGGGCGTCCCTTCGGGGTGGCGTAGGGGAGGCTGCAGGCCAGAAGATCCCTGAGGAGCATGCGCGCGCTCTCCTCACCCGCAGGGAATTTTGCTCCGGCGGCTGCCAGGCGACTGACGGAGGAGGCAAGAGTCTCGCGTGTGCCTTGACCCAAGGCGGATGAGTCAACCTGTGTTCTGAGTTCGTCCATAAGTCTGATCACGATTTCCATAGCTGGAAGATCGCTGGCATCTGCCGGCACAGCATCTACCTTGATGCTTCCCTGACCGAACGGTTCGGCCGAGAGCCCGGCGTTGAGAAGAATTTCAGCATGAGCCTCGATCCACGCGACATCGGCGGGGGATATGGCAAGCACCTCGGGCAAGAGCAGGCGCTGGCTTTCCAACTCTCCTGTCGTCAACCTTGCAAGATAGCGCTCATAGAGAATGCGTTCGCGGGCAGCCCGGATCTCGATCATCATCAGGCTCTCCTGATCTTCAAAGAGCAGGTAGCGACCGCCCAGCGATCCAATAAATTGAACCGCTGGAGGAGTTGGAAGTTGGAAGTTAGAAGTTGGGGATGAAAACGCAGTGGGTGACTCAGCCAAGCTATCTGATTCCACCTCCTGAACCTTAAACTCTCTTTGGGAATCGGTTGCCGGCACCCATGCTGGCTTCGAGATCGTTGGAAAGAGCGGGTCGGATCCGACACCAGGCGTGAATTTAGCATTCGGCGCGGCATTCTCCCATGCCGATCGGGCCGCCTGCAGTGCCACGGCACGGACCGCTGCGGGATCACGGAAGCGGACCTCTCTCTTTGCCGGGTGCACGTTGCAGTCGACGGCAGCCGGATCCATGTCAAAGAAAAGAACCGCCGGGGGGTGGAGTCCCTTGGCCAACACCCCGTCGCAGGCTTCCCGCAGAGGAAGCGAGAGGATGGGACTACGGATCATACGTCCGTTCACAAAAGTCATCTGCAGAGTGCGGTCACTTCTCCCCTCACCCGGCTTAGCGATCCATCCGCGGACCCTCACGCCGTGACTTTTGAGTGGAACCATGGGAACCAATTTCCCGAGGAAGGCATCGCCATGCAGATCCCGGAGGCGAACGGCCAGATCCTCCGTGGCGGCGAGACGGAACACCTCGCGACCATCACGCAGACAGGTGAAGGCAATTTCGGGATGAGCCACAGCTAGGATCTCGATCTGCTGGAGGATATTCGCCGCCTCGGTCTGCTCTCCACGCAGGAATTTGCGGCGTGCCGGCACATTGAAAAAAAGATCACTTACCTCAATTCTGGTTCCGGACGCCTCTCCGCTTTCTTGAACATCATGGACTTTACCCCCTGTCACCGTGATGAGTGTTCCCGCCTCATCCTCCCGGCGTCGGGTAGAGAGTTGAAAGCGTGATACGCTGGCAATGCTGGGAAGGGCCTCTCCACGGAATCCCATCGTCGTGATGGCAGTGAGATCGGCGCTCTGGCGGATCTTGCTGGTGGCATGCCGTTCCAAGCAGAGCAGGGCATCGGAACGATCCATCCCGGATCCATCGTCCGTCACGCGCATCATACGCGTGCCCCCTCGCTGAAACTCGATGGTGATACGTCTGGCACCCGCATCGATGGAGTTCTCCACCAGTTCCTTCACCACCGAGGCAGGACGTTCCACCACCTCGCCGGCGGCCACCTGACTGGCGATGATGTCAGGCAGAATATTGATGGATCCCATATCGGAAAGGTTACAGGCGAAATGCCCAGAGCTTAAAGAGAGAAACCCTAAACACTTAACAAACTCTGCATAAATCACATTGAGGCCGTAATGATCAGCCGCCCAAGAAGACAGCAGGCAACTATCACTTGAAGACTATCCCCATCGCGGATTGACATACCCTCTGTATCGAGTGAAAACAGACACATGTTTCAAGATGCCGTCCACAGCTTAATCGTCGAACCTGATGACGGGATAGCCCCGATCCTGGGCACCATCGAAAATGCCAATCACTCACTGGACATCAAGATGTTCCAGTTCACCGATCCGATCCTTATGGAGGCGGTGATCGCAGCCCACAAGCGCGGAGTGAAGGTCCGCGTGATGCTCAATCCCTCACGCTTCACCGGGGAGCATGACAATGACGAGGCCTTCGAGCTCTTCAAGAATGCGAAGGTGAACGTCAAGGAGACGAATCCCAAGTACCCGATCACTCACGAGAAGTCGATGGTCGTAGACGGCAAACAAGCCTTCATCATGTCGCTAAACTGGGCCCCGAAGTACTTCGGAATGACACGCGATTATGGCCTGGTCACCAATGATCCGGAGGAGGTCTCCGAGGTGGCAGGCTGCTTCGAGGCCGACTGGAACAGGGAGGATTTCGTCCCGCCGGCGGTCTCCAACGTGATCTGGAGCGTGGGACGTGCACGCCAGGAGGTGATCGACTTCATCGATAGCGCTCAAAAGACGCTCTACATTCAGCATGAAAAGTATGTCGATACGCCGGTCATCGAGGCCCTAGTACGCGCAAAGATGAAACGGGATGTGAAGGTCCACGCCACGGCCCTACCCGTGCATTCGCTCAGGGACTTCTACATCGTCGAGGGGGTCGCAGGCCTCAGGCTGCTCGAGGATCTCGGGATCAATGTTCACAAGCTCCACGGCATCCACCTCCATGCCAAGCTGATCCTGGCCGACAAGCAGCGGGCGCTGCTGAGCTCCTTCAATATCTATCCGAAGTGCTTCAACGAGCGCCGTGAGCTCGGTATCCGCTTCAGCGATCCCGATCTGATCAAGCGTCTGGTGAAGATCTTCGAGTCGGACTGGGATAGCTCCAAGAGGATGGATCTCACCGATGAGGGGATCAAAGCCGACCAAGAGAAGCACGCCGCCAAGGTGCTGGCCGAGCAAAAGGAAGGCAATGCCGGTGGAAGCCCCAATTCCTGACGCGGAGGAGGCAGCGACTTCCTCCCAAAGTGTCAAGGTAAGAGTATCCCTTCTGGAGATCGCCGGTCTCTTCTGCTTCATCGGTCTCACAAGCTTCGGCGGCGGTATCACCGCCTACATACGGCGGATGGTGGTCACCCAGAAGAGGTGGCTTACTGACGATGAGTTCATGCCTGGCCTGGGGCTGGTCCAACTCCTTCCCGGTGCCAACGTGGTGGGGCTTTCCGTCTATATCGGCAATCACCTGAAGGGCCCTGTCGGCTCGCTGGTGGCTCTCTGTTCCTTGCTTGCGTTCCCGTTCGTATCGACCTGTGCGCTTGGATTCCTCTACTTCCACGCAGGTCACACCGCCGATGCCCACGCGGTCCTGGCAGGGGTTACCGCGGCGGCCTGCGGTCTGATGGCAAGCATGGTCTTCGAGGCGGGAGGTGAGGCGATCAAGGGGGCCTTCGACGTGGTGCTGATCCTGATCACGTTCGCCCTGGTGCGTTTCGCCCATCTCCATGTCCCCACTGTGATTCTGATCGTGGCTCCCCTAGCAATCTGGTGGCACAGGCCGCGCGCTCCCAAGCTCAAGGCACCCAATACGGAAGATTCCACGACCGCATGAACAAGACTCTGCTTCAGCTCGCTGGTCTCTTCTCGTCGCTCTCTCTCTCGGCCTTCGGCGGAGGCAAGGTGGTTCTTCCGACAATGCACCAGGATGCCGTCAGCCAGTACCACTGGATGACAAACCAGGAGTTCGTGGACCTCTTCTCCATCAGCATGGCGGCTCCCGGTCCCTCGATGATGGTGGTGACACTCGTCGGCCTGAAGGCCTGTCTTCCCTTCGGCCCGGCGATCGCGATCCTCGGCGCGCTTGTCGCCACGCTGGCGATGTTCGTGCCGAGTTCGATCCTGGTCTATTTCGCCGGCAACTGGTGGGATCACTGGAAGGAATCCCCCTGGAGGCATTCGGTCATGAATGCGATCCTGCCGATCTCCACCGGACTGATCCTGGCCGCGACCTGGATCATCGCGAAGACCTCGATCCATTCACTGCCGACCGCCATCATGGGCATCGTGGCGCTGACCCTGATGCTCTTCACCAAGATCAATCCCGTCCTGATGATGGGAGTCGCCGGAGTGATCAGCTGGGTATTCCTGCGCTGAATCAATCCGAGGCTGTTAGGCTATAGTCTTTCAGACTGTTAGGAGATCAGCCCCCAACTTGAGCAACATCCTAACTCATCTCAAGACGGACAGGGACCAAGGGGGAATGGTGATCGGTTGATCGGACGTAAGAGTCTTGGTGGAGGGAGGCAGATTCTTCGTCGGATGTCCTTCGGCTCCATCGTCCCGCCAGTGGTATTGGTCGGCGGAATACGTCACGAGTCGTGCTGAACCACTCCAGGGATTCCTTCCTCGGATAATGATCCTCACTTCATGGGCCGGATCTTTGTTTATAAGCAGCAACGACCACTTGTTATCGGGACGCTGGAGCGCAAAGACACTCAGTAGATCTTTTGTTCCCTTCCCATAAAGATGGACGGGGAAACTCTGATGAATCCCTTCTTGGGAGGCGAACCATTCCCTATTCATCATCTTCAGGGCATGGCACGTGGCGACAGGCACTATCCCGTCCTTGCCTTCCAGAAGCATAAGCTGATTGCCCCAGGAGCCGCTGCTGCCATCGAGTTTGTTCGGCTCACAGCCGTAATAGTAGAGAGCATCGCCCCCCCCACAAAGGAACTGGGCGGCCGTCTCAACATTCAGCAGAGCACCGGCGAGGTCGACTTCCTGGCGACAGGGAAAGACGGAGTAGTTGCACTCCCCAATCACCAGCGGCAGATGGAAACAGCACATCGCGCGCATGGTGCGTGAGAGCATCCCCGAGGCCTTCGGAACCTGCATAGACTCCTTTCCGTCGACATCATCCACGTCGTCAAAGGGATACCACTCGAAGGAGAGAAAGCGGAAGTCTCGTGACTGCCCGCAGCGATTGAGTTCTGCCAGAAAATCCCGGATCCACCAACGCTTGTCGAAGCG
The DNA here is from genome assembly GCA_037127835.1 of Verrucomicrobiota bacterium. Lineage (GTDB taxonomy): Bacteria > Verrucomicrobiota > Verrucomicrobiia > Chthoniobacterales > UBA6821 > UBA6821. The sequence continues at coordinate 10,763 of JBAXXS010000035.1, forward strand.
GTAGGTCTGATCATCACCCGGTTCAACATCCAGCGTGACAAAGCTCGGCCCGCCCATCACGGCATCTGGGACTGTTTTTCTGACTCTCCTGCTTACTTGAGCATAGAGCACTCCAAAATCCTTTGGATCGATCCGCTGGCCGTCGGGTTCCTCGCCGAGTTCATAACGACTGACAGGATAACCCGAGCGCTGGACGTATGTGGCCAAGCCCGCGGCATTCTCTGGGGTGTCGTAGAGCACTGGCAATGCCAGCATCAAGGGAAGGCCCCGCGTGATGCCGCAACGCGCAAGCAGATCAATTCCCGGTTGCTCGACCTTCGGGTCCCTATCACAGATCCGGTGCCACGGATCGGTCGATGAGGCATAGGTGATTGTCTGCTTCTTGTCCGGGCTATGGATCACATGATCATCGAAGTCAAATTGCCTAGACTCACCAGCGCTGATCTCGCGGATGGCATACCCGAGATGATCGCGGGAATCGGTGGAACCGGACAGTGCTGTTCCCGACCCCTCTGACATCCATATCCGTAGATAGCGGGCCTTCACGGCATGATCCGCCAACTTCAGGAACTGGTCACCTCCCCTTCCCTGTGTGATTGAACCATGTGAAAAAGCGCGCCAGACAGGGGAAAAAAAGTTTTCTGGATGCCCACCAAAATAGACACGTCCATTGGAGGCATACTCAACGCGGAATTTAGTCGCATAAGGATCGCCCCACTGGATCCGGATCGCATTCAGAAGAACTGGTTTTCCGAAATCGAGCACCACCCATTGTGGATGTCTGGAATTAGTAGCACCCGTGTATGATTTGCATAAGTAAGGATTGCTCTTCCAGAAGGTCTTGGGATCGCCGTCATCGAGTCGCGAATAACCGTCGTCGTTCGCTTCATCCAGCGTGTCCCCTCGCCGTGGCAGCTTGTAGCCATAGGAAATCTCGATCGGGTGGGATGGATTAGGCTTGGAATCAGAGTTCCAATAACCCTGCTGATGGTTCGGATCACTCCAACTCCCGGCAGGGTTCCAATGCCACGCCTCAACGGCCAGCTCGGTCCGCAGTCTGACGGAAATCGGGCCCAAACCCGCTCCCAGCATTTGCTTCACATTCTCTGATGAGAGCATCCTTGCGCAGTCTCCCTGCTCGTGACCATCAATCCCGGCACCAAAAACCCAGCTAGGGTCAAAGCTCGCCATCGGATGCTTGGTATCGATAGAGAGCGTCACCTCTCTTGGCTGATTGGCAGCACCCAGCACCCCACCGAGGCAGAAAAAGAGCAGAATGAATTTCACAGCAATGAATGGGATAAAAGGGATAACTAAGAGCTTTTAGCGGTTGGCGGCAAGGAAGCACCCTGGACGCGGAACAGCCCGCGACCTTTCGGTTGCGGGCTGCCTCTGGGTGGATTTCCCCCACGGGAAATCCCATGGGGGTCTCGGGGAGGAAATCCTGGATTCGTTGATCTACAGATTTACCACTACTACCACTCGAGGGAGCTGGCGTTCTGGTAGGCGGTGACCTTGGTCTCGAAGAAGTTCGCCTCCTTGGAGAGGTCGGCCACCTCGCTCATCCAAGGGAAGGGATTCTGGCTTCCGAACTCTTGGGGCATGTTGAGGCGGTCGAAGCGGCGGTCGGCGATGTACTGGACGTACTCGCGGAAGAGACCGGCATTCAGTCCCAAGATGCCGCGGGGCATACAATCCTGGGCATAAGCGATCTCCAGCTCGACGGCCTTCAGGATCATCGTGCGCACCTCGCCCTCGAGCTCCGGGGTCCAAGCCTCGGGGTTCTCTTCGCGGATGCCGTTGATGAGGTCGATGCCGAAGTTCAGATGGATCGACTCGTCGCGCATGATGTACTCGAACTGCTGGCCGATGCCGACCATCTTGTTCTGCCTCTTGAAGGAGAGAAGCATCACGAAGCCGCTGTAGAAGAAGATCCCCTCCATGATGACATAGAAGCCGACCAGATTCTTGAGGAAGGTCTGGAGTCCCTCAGTGGTGTCGGTGGAGAACCCATCCTCCATGATGGAGGCAGTGAGGCTCATCTCGAAGGCATCCTTCTCATTGATGGAATTCACCTCGTGGTACATGTTGAAGACCTCCCGCTGGTCCAGCGAGAGACTCTCGACGATATACTGGAAGGTGTGTGTGTGGATCGCCTCCTCGAAGCCCTGACGAAGCATGTACTGACGCGCCTCGGGATTGGTGACGTGCTTGAAGATCGCGAGAACGATGTTGTTCCCGACGAGGCTCTCGGCGGTACTGAAGAAGCCGAGATTCCGCATGATGACTTGGCGCTCGTCGGCCGTGAGCTTGTTGGACTTCCAGAGCTCGATGTCGCGCTGCATCGGAACCTCATTCGGCATCCAGTGATTGGCGCAGCCCTTGGTGTAGTAATCCCAGGCCCAGGTGTACTTCAGGGGCATGAGCTGGTTCACGTCGACCTGCTTGCAGTTGACCAGGCGTTTCTGATCAGAGTCGATCCGCTTGGTGAGGTCGTGGAAGGTGGCGGGTTGGGTAGTGGAGGAGCAGCAGGACATAGTGGTAAGTTCGTTGGTATTGGTTAAGTTACGTGCAGACTGTCGTTTTTTCCAGCGTGGGTGTGCAGTTGTTTTGGTTGCGACGGGTTGGGGGGGGAGAATCGTAAAGGGTCTCGGCAGCAGCTCTAGCAGCTCTTATTGGCAGGCCTCGCACTCGCCTCCGTTGCGCATTGCCTCAATGCTGCACGCTGCGGCTTCTTCCGAGGTGAATTCCTTTTCCTTTCCGCCGGGCTGCGACTGGGATGGAGACTGGGGCTGTGGCGGTTGGTTTACCCAGTTCGGACGCGCCTGACTGGTGCTCTGTTCGACCGTGGAAGCTGCCGTGGCGCGCAGATAGTAGGTGGTCTTGAGCCCTGTCTCCCAGGCATGGAGATACATGTCGTTGAGTCTCTTGCCGCTCGGTGCGGCGATGTAGAGATTCAGGGACTGGCCCATGTCGATCCACTTCTGGCGGCGGCTCGCACACTCGATGTACCAATCCGGCTCGACCTCGAAGGCGGTGCGGTAGATCTCGCGGATCTTCTCCGGAATGCGGTCGATGCCAAGGATGGATCCATCCTTGTACTTGAGTTCCTCGAGCATCTTGCGATCCCAGATGCCGAGCGCCTTGAGATCCTCGACGAGGTAGCTATTGATAACGGTGAATCCGCCGCTCAGGTTTTCCTTGGCGAAGAGGTTCTTGAAGGTTGGTTCGATCGACTGCGAGACACCAGTGATGTTGGAGATCGTGGCGGTCGGGGCGATCGCCATGGTGTTGCTGTTGCGCATGCCATGCTTCTGGACGGCAGTGCGGATGACGCTCCAATCCAGACTGGAGGAGCGATCCATGCTTACGGGCATACCCCTCTCCTGCTCAAGGAGATCGATCGTGTCGATCGGCAGCAGACCGCGATCCCACTTCGACCCTTTGTAGCTCTCGTAGGCCCCACGCTCGGCGGCAAGCTCCGTCGAGGCCAAGATGGCAAAGTAAGAAATCGCCTCCATGCTGGTGTCGGCGAAGGTGACGGCCTCGTTGCTGGCGTAGCTGATCTTCAGCTTGTACAGAGCATCCTGGAATCCCATGAGTCCGAGACCGACGGGGCGGTGACGGAGGTTCGCATTCTTCGCCTCAGGGGTCGGATAATAATTGATGTCGATGACGTTATCGAGCATCCGCATGGCGGTGCGGATGGTCTTCTCCAGAAGGGCCAAATCAAGGCCGCTCTCGGTGACATGAAGGGGAAGCCCGATAGAACCGAGATTGCAGACGGCCGTCTCCTCGGCTGAGGTATTGAGCAGGATCTCAGTGCAGAGGTTAGAGCTATGAACGACTCCCTGGTGATCCTGTGGAGAGCGAACGTTGGAGGGATCCTTGAAGGTGATCCAGGGATGGCCTGTCTCGAAAACCATGGATAGGATCTTGCGCCAAATGGAGGAGGCCTCGATCCGCTTGAAGAGTGAGATCTCGCCGCGGTCGGCCATAGCCTCGTACTCGCAGTACCGCTCCTCGAAGGCGCGGCCGTAGAGATCGTGCAGGTCGGAAACATCGCTCGGACTGAAGAGTGTCCACTGGCCGTTCTCCTTGACCCTCTTCATGAAGAGGTCGGGGATCCAGTTGGCGGTGTTCATGTCGTGGGTGCGGCGGCGCTCATCGCCCACGTTCTTGCGAAGCTCGAGGAAGTCCTCGATGTCGAGGTGCCAGGTCTCCAGGTAGGCGCACATCGCTCCCTTGCGCTTCCCGCCTTGGTTCACAGCGACGGCGGTGTCATTGGCGACCTTGAGGAAGGGAATGACACCCTGGCTCTCGCCATTGGTACCCTTGATGAGAGAGCCAGTGGCGCGGACGTTAGTCCAGTCATTGCCGAGTCCGCCGGCCCACTTCGAGAGCTTTGCGTCGTCGCTGATGCACTTGAAGATATGGTCCAGATCGTCCATCACCGTTGTCAGATAGCAAGAGCTCAGCTGAGGGTGCAGGGTGCCGCTGTTGAAGAGGGTCGGCGTGGAGGAGGTGAAGAGGAAGCTGGAGAGGAGTTCGTAGAACTCGATCGCTCGCTCGTTCTTCTGCTCCCCCTCATTCATGGCAAGACCGAGGCAGACGCGCATCCAGAAGAACTGGGGTGACTCGAGGCGGTGGCCGCCGATGTGAATCAGATAACGATCGTAGATGGTCTGCAGTCCCATGTAGTTGAAGAGGAGATCGCGCTCGGGCTTGAGGGCCGCGGCGATCTTCACAAGATCAAACTCCAGCAGTCCCGGAGTGAGGCGTCCTGCGGCAATGCCTTCCTCGAGGTAGGCCTGGAAGCGGGATGTATGGGCGACCGTGACGTCGTGGTAGTGCTCGTAGCCGGGAAGGGTCTCACCGTAGATCACATCCAGAAGAAGACGGGCGGTCACGAAGCCGTAAGCAGGATCCTGCTCGATGCGGGACTTCGAGGCGAAGATCATCGCCTTCTCGATCTCGTCGATGCGGACGCCATCATAGAGGCTCCTCATCGTCTCGTCGGCCATCTCGCGGGCCTCGCAGCGGTCTTCGAACCCGCGGCAGGCGCGGATCAGGGTGCGGCGGATGCGCTGAGGCTCCAGGATCTCCTTGCTGCCGTCACGCAGGGTAACATGAAGCTCGGCCTGGACATGGCCCGAGACATTGCGGTCGCCTCGCAGGGCGCGGGCCTTGCGGCGATCCTCACGGTAGATGATATACCGACGGGCTACTTGGACGTGTCCCTGCACCATGAGGGCCTCTTCCACGGCATCCTGGACACGCTCGATCTCGAGTTCTTCACCGCGGGCGGCCCGACTGAGGAGGCGCTGCACGACGGCGACCGTCACCGAAAGAGCGGCAGCCTGATCTTCTGGAGACAGGGAATAGTCGCTGGGAATATCGCGGTCGGCCTTGAAGGCGCTCTCCACGGCAAGTCGGATCCGCTCCTCGTTGAAGGGTTCGCTGCGGCCGTCGCGCTTGCGTACGATGAATTCGCGACCCTGCAAGGGGTCGACTCCGCTCAGAGAGAGTTGTCCGGAGAGTGGTTCCATGGATTTAGGGAGAGGCTTTGGGGTTTTGGGGAAAAGGTCCATTATACACTATATGTTGTGTCTCGCGGACTAGATGACCGCAATTTGTAGATATGCAGCGACACTGGGTCAACGAGAATTGTAGAAAAATTTTTCTTTTTCTTTTTTCTCTTTTGAGTGGGTGAAAAACAAGGGGTGAACCATGATTTTCTTGCCCCAGAATCATCTCAGCAAGCACAAGAGCGCTTTGTGAATAACTATAACTTGGAAAAAGATTGCCTCGCTCGGGCACTTTCAGGGGGCTCTCCCTTATTGGCTGCGCGGCTTGACCTCTCCCCCGGAAACCAAGGAAAGGCCCTCTCCGACCAAGAAGAGCGATCCGGTCACTAGAACAGGGGCTTCCGAGTCAGAATCGTGGTGCCTGAGTCCCTCCAAGGCCTCCTGAAGCGACCCAAAGACCTTGGGAATGGGTTGTGAACAACCGCTGAAGCACTCCCTCGAGGCTATTTTCCAGGGGTCAGCCGATCGCGGAGAGGCCACAGGCACGAGAAAAACCTCCGAAGCCCGAGGTATCAACTCGGAAAGCATCGCCGCAGGATCCTTGTCCGCAAGCGCCCCAAAGATAAGCCTGTAGGGGCTCTCTCCATATTCTTCCTTCCAGGTAATCGCGAGCTGGCGGGCCGCGTGAAGATTGTGGGCACCATCCAGAATCAGTTTAGCTCCAGAAATGACAAGTTGCTGGAAACGGCCGGGCCAACAAACCTCACGGAGCCCCCTCGCAAGGACATCGGGGGAGGGCTCGAATCCGGCAGCGCGGATCAACGATAGAGCCACCGAGGCATTCCAGCGCTGATGAGATCCGGCAAGACCGAGCGCAATATCAGCAGAAATCGGTGTCGTGATCCACTCGCAAGGGGCGCCGATCGCTTGAGCCACCCCGGCAAGGACTTCTGAGACCTCGGGATTCTGAGAAGCGATGACAACGGGTATGCCCTCTCGGAGGATCCCGGCCTTCTCCATGGCAATCTCACCCAATGTCTCTCCCAACCACTCCGAGTGATCAAGCGCGATCGGCGTGATAGCGCAAGCAAGCTTCATGGCCATGTTGGTGGCATCGAGTCGACCGCCGAGCCCAGTCTCCAAAACAATAATCTCGCAGCCCTCACGATCCAAGAGATCGAAGGCCAGAGCCGTCACCAACTCAAAAAACGTGGGCTGCTCCTCCTCTCTCCAGACCTCCGTGATCTCCCGTATCCGCGCGATTCCTTCATCGATCTTGGCATCATCAATATTCTCCCCATTAATCCTGATTCGCTCGGAAAACTCCACAAGATGGGGTGAGGTGTAGAGGCCGGTTCGGATCCCCATGCTCCGGAGCACGGATTCTGCAATTGCGCAAACTGACCCTTTCCCATTCGTGCCCGCCACGTGGAGACAACGCAGCCTCTTCTCGGGATTTCCCAACGCGAACAGAAGGCGCTCCATCCTGTCGAGTCCGGGATGGACCCCTCGGGACTGCGTAGCCATCAGCCAATCAAGAGGGGTGGAAACGGAAGGCATGAAGCAGGATGAAAAACCTGAAAGCTGAAACTTGAAAGCTGAAACAAGGCCTGGCACGGGTCCGGTCGAGAACTTCGGGAGAAGGCTAAGCAAGCGGCGCGTTGATCAGAACTTCAGGACCTGCGACACAAGATCACCCGTCTTTTTCATTTCATCTTTCATCATTCATCATTCATCTTTTCCCGATGGATCTTCTCACCTGCGATCTTCCCAGCATCACAAAACTCCGTAGCGGCAAAGTCCGCGAGGTCTTCGACCTTGGAGAGAACCTCCTGCTGGTAGCCACAGACCGCATTTCCGCTTTCGACTGCATCCTGCCGAACGCTATCCCTGGCAAGGGGGAGGTGCTTAACAAACTCTCGACCTTCTGGTTCCATCGCCTCGATTTTATTCCCAATCACATGATCGAGACCGAGGTCTCGGCCTTTCCCGCGGAACTGAAGCCCTATGCCAACATCCTGCGTGGCCGCTCGATGATCGCCCGAAAGGCGAAGCCGCTTCCCATCGAGTGTGTCGTGCGCGGCTATGTCGCCGGCTCCGGATGGAAGGAATACCAGAAGGAGGGCACGGTGGGCGGCTATGCGATGCCGGCGGGCTTGCAACAGTCCGATCGCCTCCCTGAGGATCTCTTCACTCCGAGTACGAAGGCCGAGGAGGGCCATGATGAGCCGATCACTTGGTCCCAGTGCCGTGCTTTGCTGGGTGACGAAGTCGCCCTGCGTGTGAAACAGATGAGCCTCGATCTCTACCGGCATGGGCGCGCCTACGCCGCCTCCCGCGGCATCATCATCGCTGACACGAAGTTCGAGTTTGGCATCCATGACGGCGAGATCATCCTGATCGACGAGTGCATGACTCCCGACTCATCCCGCTTCTGGCCTGCAGACCAATACAAATCCGGTGGTAGCCCTCCAAGCTTCGACAAGCAGTTCGTCCGGGACTGGCTCGAGAACTGCGGCTGGGACAAGCAACCGCCCGCTCCCGAGCTTCCTGCAGAGATCGTTGCCAAGACAGCGGAGAAGTACCACGAGGCACTCACTCGGCTGACGGCGCCGAATCCCGCTTCCGTTTCCTGATCACGGAGATGCAGGAGTGCATCGACAGCTTCCTGCTTTATCTGGCAACAGAGAGAGGTCTCTCGACCAACTACCAACTCTCGACCCGCGCCTCGCTGGAACGCTTTGTCGCTTGGGCTGCTGGTCGGGGGATTGAATCAGTATCGGCAGTTACCCCTCCCCTCCTCTCCGAGTTTCTGATTGCGGAGAAGAAACGGGGTCTCTCCGCCACCTCGATCAAGCTCGAGGCGGTCGCTCTGCGGATCTTCTTCCGATTTCTGACCGCCCGTAGCCGCATCGCAAGCGATCC
>JBAXXS010000036.1:0-18580 GCA_037127835.1 Verrucomicrobiota bacterium
TTTCTTCTGCTCGTTGAACATGACGAGCTGCGACTGCTTCCAGGGTTCACCAGGCTTTCTGACCCATCCCCACATTTTGTAGTCGACCTTGTAGAAGCGTCTTCCGATGAAGTAATTCCCAGGGGTTTCCTTGGCGATCGCCGCGGTGATCGCTGCCCGATCCTGAGATGATTGATAGACAATCGGAGTCTCGCAACCGGCGATCGCCAGTAGGAGGATGCAGAGCGTACAGAGTTTTAAGCGCGAAATTAGGACTCCCACACGCGCTGGGGTGTCGGTGAGAACGAGCTTAGCAGTCACCTCAGACGGAGACGCGCATCGGCATGATGACGTAGAGGAAACGTTGGGCCGAGTTAATCTTGATGACGCCTGGGCTCATCTCGTCGATCAACTCGAGAGCGATAGTGTCGTCGGAGAGATTGCGGAGCGGGTCGATGACAAACTCTGGATTGAAGGCGATCGAGAGATCGCGCCCCTTGTAGGCGACAGCAAGAGACTCTTTGGCCTCTCCTACCTCGGGAGTGTTGGAGGTGATGTCGAGGTTGTTCTTTGTGAAGTTGAGCCGGACGGAACCACTCTTGTCGCTGCTGAGGAGGGCAACACGACGTACCGACTGGAGCAGGGTTTCGCGCTCAAGGGAGACGCGCTCCTTGGCCTCACCTGGAATGACCTGACGATAATTCGGATAGGTTCCGTCCACGAGTTTGGTGGCCAAGACTGTGGTGCCGAGATCAAAGGCAACAAGGTTGTCCCCGATGTGCAAACGAACCTCCTTGTCGTCGACGAGCAGGCGCTGAAGTTCCCCGATCGCCTTGGTGGGCACGATAAAGTCGCGCTCGTGACCAGCTGGGTACTTGATTTCTCCGAGTTCCGCATCGCAGAGTGCAAGGCGACGGCCATCGGTGGCAACCAGCGTCAGACGTCCGTCGCGGAAGGAGAAGAGGATGCCGTTGAGGACATAGCGGGTTTCGTCGAGTGAGATGGCATAGGAGGTCTTTTTGAGGCCTTCTTTGAGATCGCCCTGTTTCATGGAAAAACCGCGGGATTCCTCCAACGATGGGAAAGCGGGATATTCCTCCTTGGAGAGACCGAATACCTTAAAGAAGCTGGCACCGCTGCGGATCGAAGTGATGTTCTTGGAATCGGTTTCCAGTTCGATCTCTTCGGCGGGAAGTTCTCGAATGATAGAGAGGAGGCGCTTGGCAGGCAGTGTGGTGGCACCGGCCTTCTCGATGGAGGCAGGGGTTTCCGTACGAACGCTCACGTCGAGATCCGTGGCCGTGAGGCGAAGGCCAGTCTCGGTCGTTTCGAGTAGCACATTGGAGAGAACAGGCAGCGTAACCTTGTTGGAGACGATGTTCTGGATGCGCTGGAGGCCGTCGAGAAGGGCTTGCTTGGTGACCGTTAGTTTCATGGATAAAGTGATGGGTGAGGGGCCACTATAGGCAAAACAAATGCATAGTTTCCGAAGGGGTCACCTGTCAAAGCGATTCTCTGAAGAAAAGCCCGAATAATGCCCTAAAACCACTACCGCTGGAGCTGTTGATCCAGAAGACGCACAAGATGTCGGGTCTTGGAGTCTTTCTCCATTTGGGCCTTCACAAGCTTGCAGGCATGGATAACGGTGCCGTGATCCTTGCCACCGAAGGCGCCGCCGATCTCCACCAATGTAGAGGGGGTCATCTCCCTAGCCAGATACATGGCGACTTGACGCGGGTAGGCGATGCTGGCGGTCCGCTTCTTGCTGGTCATGTCGGCCAGACGAATGTCGAAGTGTTCCGCAACCTTCTTCTGAATTTGATCGATGGTGACCGCCTTGCGAGCCTGTTCCTGAAGGACGTCGCGCAGGAGGTGTTCCAAGGCATCGGTGGTGAGCGATTGACCGCTCAGTGACTTGTAAGCGGCGACGCGCATGAGCGCGCCCTCAAGTCGGCGGATGTCGCTGCGGATCTTGTCGGCAAGGAATTCGAGGACCCATTGCTCGATCTCGATATGCATCCGCGAAGCCTTTCCCTGAAGAATCGCAATGCGAGTCTCCATGTCGGGTGGTTGGATCTCCGCCGTCATGCCCCACTCGAAACGGGAGACAAGACGCTGTTCCAGGTTTGAGATCTCGCTGGCAGGCCTGTCGCTGGAGAGAATAATCTGCTTATGCCCGTCATGGAGGGCTCCGAACGTGTGGAAAAACTCCTCCTGGGAGCGCTCCTTACCAGCAAAGAACTGAATGTCATCGATCATTAGGATGTCGGCCTGACGGTAGCGCTTGCGAAAACCCACAAGTGCGTTGTTCTGGATAGCATCGATGAACTCGTTGGTGAACTGCTCGCTTCGAAGGTAAACGACTCGGGCATTCTTCTTAATCGAGAGGATGTGATGACCAATCGACTGGAGTAGGTGGGTTTTTCCTAGGCCGCTTCCACCATAGATAAAGAGAGGATTGTAGGTCCTGGCCGGTGAGTTGGCGACGGCCTGAGAGGCAGCATGGGCAAACTGGTTATTTGCTCCGACGATGAAACTCTCGAAAGTGTAAGAGGGATTCATTCCTGATGCTGCCGGGGTTGCGGAAGGAGAGCGCTGAGAAATCGCTACTGAGGCTCTATCAGGAGCCTGGGGTAGTTCCTTTTCGACGTTTTCGACATTTTCCACGGTTGCCTGGCTGGATTCTTGGGTGCATTCCAGAAGGAGCTCCCGCGGTCCGCCATGCACTTCCTCTAGGGCGGAGGAGAGAAGGCTCGAGTAGTTGCTCTCGATGAAAAACTGATGGATCGGATTAGGAACTCCGAGAGTCACGGAATCTGTCGATGCGGCGATCACCGAAACATTGCTGAACCAGCGGTCGAAGCTGTCTGCGCTCACCCGACTCCGGATTATGTCGGCAAGGCTCTTCCAGAGCTTGGTGAGGGGAGTCATCGTCGGAAGAAGAGATTGCTCCGAGTTGTTGGTTAAAGGGGCGTTCAAAGTAAGGGGAAAAGATTTTGGGGGAGGAGCAGATTAGCAAGCCACCCTTCCCCCCCCTCAAGCAGAAATCCTGCCATGGGCCTTTTTTATTTTTTCTAGCTACCTGAAAAACCTTGACCCGGGCATGCGCTCAACTACTTGGTTCCTTCTCTCGTTGTTGGCGAAAGGGTATGGCTAACGCAAGGGTCGCGGTACAGCCAATCAGGACGTACCAGGGCCAGGCGATCTCCGGCCACCATGCTGGCATCCAGCGTCCGAAATCGATGATGCCTGGGAGATGAACCTTTCCCATAAAAAACACGGCTAGGATGCCCCCGGCCATGGCCAGGATATTCATTCGGTCATTTCCCCGTTTCTTGGAGAGCATTCCGAGCAGGAAGATCCCCAGGAGGGCTCCGTAGGTATAACCGAGAATCCCAATCGCGATCGGTATGATGGTCAGGCGTGGATCATGGAGCACCGAGTAGGCTGCCATGGTTCCGATAAGGACCATCAGCATTCCAAAGAAAAGGGTGGCGATGCGGGCGGCGCGTACCGCTGTCCGATCGTCGGCTCCGGGATTGAAATATGGGAGATAGAAATCGGCGGTGAAACTGGTGGCGAGTGCATTGAGCGCAGCCGAGGTGGACCCCATCATGGTGGCAAAGACCCCCGCAATGATGAGACCTCGGAGTCCGGTCGGAAGATTTCCCACAATAAAATCCGCAAAAATCTCATTGTCAGGGATTTGCGGAGCTCCTCCACCCGGTCCCGCATAGTAGAGAGCCAGCAGGATGCCGACTCCCAGGAATGCCAGAGCAATAGGAATGTCTGCCAAACCGCTCACAATCAGTGAAAGGCGTGAGCGTCTTATGTCAGGGGCGGTCAGCAGGCGCTGGACCATGTCCTGGTCAGTGCCGTGAGTAGCCATCGTGAAAAAGGTGGAGCCGATGACGGCTGCAAAAATCGTATAGGGCTCTTCCAGCATTCCAGTGAGCGCCTTGCCGAAGGGGAGAGAGGTGTCCCAGCCTATCTGGATCCAGCGAAGATGATCCCAACCGCCGAGCAGATGTCCTGTCGCACCTACCCCTCCTAGTTGGTGGAGCAGGAAGCAAAGGACGAATACGACCGAACCGATCATCAGTGTGGCCTGGATCAGGTCGGTCCAGATCACGGCCTTGATCCCACCCACCATCGTGTAGGCCGTAGTGACCAGCGTCACGAAGAGGATTCCCCAGAAATAGGTTCCGAGTGTCACCGGGATCTCCGGGAAGAGGTGGCGCTGCAGCACGACTAGGATCACGCCGCCGAGATAAAGACGCACCCCGATTCCCAGCACTCGGGTAAAGAGGAAGATGGCGCTTGCCATATTCTTCGTCCAGGGACCGAAGCGAACCATCAGGAACTCGTAGATGCTCTCGACTCCATACTTGTAATAGGGACCGATGAAGGTGAAGGCGATCACCACGCGCGCAATAACCGTGCCGATCGCCAGTTGACCGTAGAAAAAGGCACGCGTCTTATATCCCTCCGCCGGGGTGCCAAGGAAGGTTGCGGCACTGGTTTCAGCGGCCACAATTGAGGCCAGTACCGCCCACCAAGGAATTGAGCGACCCCCGAGCGCGAACTCCTTGAGACTTGTATTTCCTCGACCCGCCCGAAGACCGATACCGATGATCGCTCCGAAGTAGATCAGGATAACGACCGCGTCGATAAGGAATGATACGGGCATGCGAGCCATGCTGCAAGAGGCGTTGGCCGACGCAAAAGCTGTAAGATGCGAGGGGATCACCAGGCCGAGGTCCCCAGGAATCAGGCGCCTTTCGGGCGAAGCTGCTTCACCAGAATCTTGGAGTTCCGGCCGCTTCCCTCATACCGGAGGCGTCGTTCCCCGGGCAGGATGACTGGATCGGTCTCGGTGTAGCCACCCTTCTGCTGAAGATAATTCATCGCACGGGTCGAGAGTGCATAGATCCGCTCAACGCCCTTTTCCTTGGCTAGGTTTTCTACAAAGGCCATCAATTTCTTGCCGAATCCCTTGTTTTCATGAGCCTTGCTGACATAAAGACAGGCCATCTCCGCAAGAGAGTTCTCCTTGTCCACATGAAGAGCCACGCAAGCGATCGGCGTCCGGTCGATTTCCAGAATCCAGTAATCCTCGATCCGTGAAAGGATATCGGCCCGAGTCCTACGGGAGATCTCCTCGTCCTCGACCGACTGACGGATGAGCGACATGACGGCCCGGACATCCTTTTTGAAGATGCGTCTGATCTGCTGGTACTCATTGGAGTAGATCATCGTTCCCGATCCCTCGTGACTGAAGATCTCGGTCAGTAAGGCCTCATTGATCCTACCGTCGAGCAAGTGAGTCCTCGGGACGCCGCCACGGCAGGCGCGTGCGGCACATTCGATTTTAGAAATAAGTCCCGAGGGGCCATTAGAAGCCTTAAGTTTCTTGATCAGCTCCTCCGACTCGTCGATGGAAAGCTGTCTTGGTAAAGGATTGGTTCCTCCCACCACCTCGTCCTCCCCAAGAAAGATGATCTTGGCAGCATGGAGTGCTTCCGCCACTTCCAGCGCAATGCCATCGGAATTCACCCTGTAGGTTCGACCCTCACCGTCAAAGCCCAGCGGAGGGATGACGGGAATGATCCCCTCCTTGAGGAGAAGTTCAAGGGCATGGTTGTCGATTCTCTCTACCCGTCCCGTAAAGAGCTGGTCTGTGCCCCCGAGAATGCCGGCTGGATGAGCGATGATCGCATTGGCATAGGCAGCTCGTAGGTCGACCGCCGAAAGCCCTTCCATGATCCCGTTGGTCAATCTGATGGCCGCATCGATCGCAATCTCCAGAGTGGAGTCATTGGTGATGCCGGTGCCATCGCTATTGGTAACGGGAACACCGCGTTTTTTTGCAAGCTCTTCGATCTGGTAGCTTGCCCCGTGGACAAGGACCACCCGAACGCTGAGAGAGCGTAGCACGGCAAGGTCGAGAAGGATGTTCGGAAAGTTGTCCGAAGCCACCACGGCCCCGTCGACCGCGATCACGAAAATCCTCTCCCGGAAGCGGGGTACATACTGGAGGATTTCTCTAAGATCGGAAACGTTCACTGAATTGGGAATGGTGAGGTTTCGCCTCCCGATGGTGCAATCAATTTATGTTGCCACCCGGGGTTTCGGACTGAGTGGGCGTTTCCAGTTCCCTCTCAAGAGCGACCGCCACGCTCTCGGGTTCGGCAAGCGGTGCCAGGGCGCCAAGAGCTGTCACCTCAACGATGGAAAACCGCATCACAAGTGGGCGCAGGTCATTGATCGCCGCCGAGGAATCCTTATCCGATCGGTTGGCTAGAAGCACTGAGACAGGTGAGGCTAGGTTGCGAAGTCCTGTGCGCAGGCTCCGCCAATAGGCTTTCGACGATTGGGCCAGGAAGGCATGTTCCGCGCCATATTGTTGGGCGGTCGAGGTGATGACGCTGACCGACTCCTCGAATCCGGGACCCTCCGCGACGAATCCCGAGCGTAGCAACCAGGCCCTAAGGAAGGAATCGGTGGAGAGTTGGTAGCGGTAGACAAGGCGCGCCATTCTCGGGAACCAGCCGAGACGGTGCCATCCCCGCGAGGGATTGGCCTTCCCCAGTGCCACGTCTGGCATCCAGAGAATGAGTTTTACGGTTTTCTCCGGATGGCGAGCGGCAAAAAGCAGGGCGATGTTCGCACTCAATCCCGAGGCGATGATCACGGACGCCTGACCAGGGACGGTGGCATCCAGAAATTCTGCGATCGAGCGGACCTGTTCCTCCGCCGTCGGCGAAGGTGAGGGGCGCTGCGATTCTCCGAAGCCGATCATATCGGGAACAAGCACCCTCCACGTCTCGGCGAAGCGGGGGTAGATCTTCGACCATTCGAAGGAAGAGGCGCCGGGGAAGACACCGTGCAGAAAGAGGAGAGGCTGTCCTGGAAACTGGCTGTCGGCGGTATGGTAGACGATCTCACCGGCCGAGGTTTCGGCTACGCGGGTTGCGAAGACCGCCGGTGAGATGGCATCCGGTATGATACTGCGCAGGGTATTGCGCCAACCGTATCGCACGGCCAGTGCGACGGCGCCGAGGAGGCCTGCTCCCAATCCCACGCCGAGAGCCTTCCGACGACTTGGCTGGTTTTGGGATTCCTCGTTCATGCCGGGACTTCTTATTTCCCAGG
The DNA here is from genome assembly GCA_037127835.1 of Verrucomicrobiota bacterium. Lineage (GTDB taxonomy): Bacteria > Verrucomicrobiota > Verrucomicrobiia > Chthoniobacterales > UBA6821 > UBA6821. The sequence goes on from JBAXXS010000036.1 coordinate 7,135, forward strand.
TTCGGGGACGAAGCGCACGATACCGCTTCCCTTGGTGACCTGGCCGATGATTTTCCCCCCGAGTTTCTTCGCAATGGAGGAGCCCTCCTTGCCGGGAACGACAAGCACCATGCCAATTCCCATGTTGAAAACCTGATACATCTCGAGCGGATCGACGTTTCCGCCACGCCCTATGATTCCGAAGATCGCAGGGACTTTCCATGAGCGGGGATCGATCACTGCGTCGCAACCCTTTGGGAGAATTCGCGGAAGGTTATCGATCAGTCCACCGCCGGTGATGTGTGCCGCTGCATGGAGGGGCTTGCCCTTCATCTTATGAATCTTCTCGAAAGCCGGTAGGTAGCTCGGGTGGACTTTGAGAAGTTCGGCGCCGACAGTTGTGCCAAGTCCCGCAGGTCGGTCGTTGAGCTTCAGCCCGAGAAGGTCCAGAAGGACCTTGCGAGCCAAAGAGTATCCATTGGTGTGAAGGCCGTTGGAGGGGAGTCCGACAAGCGCATCGCCCACCTTCACCCGACTGCCGTCGAGCAGGTCCTTCCGGTCGACAATGCCGGTGATGGAGCCGGCCAGATCATATTCTCCCTCGCTGTAAAGCCCGGGCATCTGTGCGGTTTCGCCGCCGATCAGGGCGCAGCCAGCCTCCTTGCAGGCACGGGAGAGGCCAGTGATGATTTCCTTGAGCACACGGGGGTCCAGCTTGGCGGCCGCAATGTAATCGAGGAAGAAAAGGGGACGGGCGCCCGTAACGGCGATGTCGTTGACGCAGTGGTTCACGAGATCGGCCCCGATCGTGTCGTGTTTGTCCGTGGCAAAAGCGATTTTCAGTTTCGTGCCGACACCATCGACGCTTGCCACCAGGACGGGATCCTTGATTCCGCGTTTTTTGAAATCGGGACGGAAGAGTCCGCCAAAGCCGCCGATACCTCCCAGCACCTCGGCCCCGTGCGTGGGGCGAACGAGATCCCCGATGCCGGACTTGACCCGGTTGCCAAGCTCCACATCAACTCCTGCGCGCGCATAGGAACTCTTGGCGGGTTTCGAGGATTTCTTTTTTGACGTAGATCCGGCGGGCTTCTTCTTGAAGGTTTCTTGGGCTTGGGGGGCTTTAGAGGCTTTCTTCTTGGTGGTCATGAGAAGGGTGTTGGAGTGGTTCTACAAATCAGGATCTGGCGGTGATAAGTGTGGGCTGGGCGCTTTGGTCAGCCAGAAGTTGGGCGCTGTCCTTGCGTCGTTCCATAATCAGCTTGTCGAAAGCCGCGTCGAAGGGCACGGGATATTCCCCGGTGAAGCATGCCATGCAGAAGGAGTTTTTCTCCAGACCGGTTGCCCGGACCATGCCATCGACATCCAGGTAGCCGATGCTGTCTGCGCCCAGGTAATCACAGATCTCCTGATGAGTGTGCTGGTTGGCGATCAGTTTCTCAGGATCGGGGAAGTCGATGCCGTAGTAGCAGGCATGGCGGTGTGGGGGACAACTGATGCGTAGGTGAACCTCCTTGGCTCCAGCCTCACGGAGATTCACCACGCGGGCCTTCGCCGTGGTGCCACGGACGACCGAATCATCGACGACGACGACACGCTTCCCTTTCACCGCATCGCCGATGAGGTTGAGTTTCACTCGGACATTGAAATCCCTGATGAGTTGGTTTGGTTGGATGAATGTGCGGCCGATGTAGTGATTGCGGACGAAGGCAGGGTCGTAGGGAATTCCCAGCTCCTCGGCGAAACCGAGCGCCGCATAAATTCCCGAATCCGGTACCGGAATCACGACATCGGCCTCCACGGGGTGTAGTCGTGCCAGTTCCCTACCCATGTTCACACGGGCCTTGCTCACGGTCACTCCGCGCAGGCGGCTGTCCGGGCGGGCGAAGTAGACATACTCGAAGATGCAGAAGGCTTCGCGGGCCGGAACGAAGGGAAACTCCGAGTGTAGACCTTGATCATTGATCACCACAACCTCTCCCGGTTCAAGATCGCGGATGAACGTGGCGCCGATCAGGTCGAAGGCACAGGTCTCGGAGGAGAGTACCCACGCATCATCCAGCTTTCCAAGCGAAAGGGGGCGCAGGCCGTTGGGATCGCGGACGCCAATGATCTCGTTCTCCCCCATGACGACAATGGAAAATGCGCCTTCGAGGCGACGGAGTGACCCGATCGGACCTCCCATCGTGTGATCTGGCTGGGCAAGGAGATGGAGGACGATCTCGCTGTCGACCGTCGTTTGGAAAATGGAGCCGCGGTTTTCAAGCTCATCCCGGAGAGCCGCCGCATTGACGAGGTTTCCGTTATGGGCCACAGCAATCTGCCCCCGCGCCGTGTCGACGCCCAGGGGCTGAGAGTTCAGGAGAGTGCTCGATCCGGTGGTGGAATAACGGACATGGCCGATGGCACGCGTGCCCTTGAGCGATTCAAGGTTCTCCGGATCGAAGACCTGGGAGACAAGGCCCATTCCTTTATGGAGGCAGAATACTTTTCCGTCGCCGTTGCTAGAGGCGATACCGGCGCTTTCCTGACCGCGATGTTGAAGGGCAAAGAGTCCGTAGTAGGTTAGTAGAGGAGCGTCCTTGTGACCGAAAACGGCAAAGACGCCGCATTCATGTTTGGGACGATGGGACTCGGACAAAGGAGGCGTGGTTTGGAAGTTCAACAGGATGGTTCGGTCAGATGGAGGACTGCAGGAGACAAACTTTTCATCTTTTACGCTCATCATCAAACATGATTTGGAAAATGAAGCGGAAGAATCTCCGTAATCATGAAAAATCCGTTGACCTAAGGAGGTTTTTGCCGTTCGCTCTCGCCCTCTCCGATGGCTTTTCGTACGTCCGCGACTTCTTCTCTTCCCAGCCTTCCCGTGGTTTTTTCAGCTGATGCGGCTGTTGCCGGCGGTCCGATGATTCGTCGTCATGACTCCTTCTGGAGACGCTTTTCTTGGTCGCTTTCATCAGTGCTGCCCATCGACACCTCTTCCCAGAATGGTGATTTGATCCGCCTGGCCAGACGGGAGGAGGGGGAGGATGTCTTGCAGACAGTTCTTCTTTCTCTGGCAATGGATTCCTCTTGGAACGATTCCTATGCCATGGCCGAGCATTATCTGACCTCCACTGTCGGCAGGCTTTTCAATGAGAGTGAGCCTCTCTGCCTCGTCATTCAGAAAGGGAACAGGCTCATTGCTGCCTCGCTTCTGGATCCTGATCTTGACGCGGTGCATCAGCTTGTCAGCGGCCCCATGGTGACCACGGAGTACCGAAACAGGGGTATCGGCACCCGTCTTCTGCATGCATCCCTTGCGGCTCTTCAGGAACGTGGCCTGACAAGAGCGACCGGGATTACCCGTGACAGGACCGTGGCGGCCCGCCATGTCTATGCGAAGTTCGGATCGGTCTCGGAATCCTTTGGCTTTCCAAGTCTTTTAGAGGGTCGCCGTGAAGCAAAGGCTTGAAACCCTGCTCCCGGTCAGTCACTCTCTCCAACTTAGTTTTTACCACTGCCTTGTGGTGTAACGGTAGCACAGCAGTTTCTGGATCTGCTTGTCATGGTTCGAATCCATGCGAGGCAGCCACTTCCAAGTGGCTTATTTCTTTCTGACCGGCTTCGAGTAGCTGAGTACTTTCGCGGGAGGAAGGTTTCGATGAACAGTCCTGCTCTTGTGATGACCGTCGAAATGATCCAGGGCAACTTTACGGAAGCGCTGACTTCCCGTCATGTACCAGCAGATCGGATAGGTAAAGGTCCTGAAGATTCCGTCATCATGAAGTGCCTCTCGCGTCGCCGTCAGGATCATTTCTTGAACCGAGTGGGGCATACTGGCGAACGGTAGTCCGGAAATAATGAGGCGAGGTTTTTTCAGTCCTCTTCCTTCCAGGAGTGCCTCCACCTCTTCTGCTGAACCGAGATGGAAATGTTTTTCCGGGAAGCGCCGTTGCAAGTGCCCGTGAAAATGGGGGTCCCTCTCGATACCAAGATACTCGGCTCCCTCAGGCAGGCGTTCCATCAGAAGTGCGGTGAAGGCCCCTGTGCCGGGTCCATATTCCACAACCACATCGCCCGCTTCCAACTCGATCCCATGGAGCATGGCCTCAGCAAGGTCCCGGGAACTCGGGAAGACTGCCCCGACACTTGTCGGCGCTGAGGCAAACCGCATGATAAAAGAGATGGCCTCCGCCAGATTCCCTGAGGGATTCTTTTTAACGCTTTTTTTCCCGTGATGAGAGGCGGGTCTTTTCTTGGATGGGGTACTCATGCGATGAAGAGCGGTAAGCGTAACACGTGCTGCCGCTTGCATGGCAAGGGGAAGTATCCCTTGATCCCCTCTTTCCCTTGCTCATCAGAGCTTGCGCACCCTTACTAGTCAGGGCTACATACTCGGATGCGCTTCACTCCTGCGCCAGCAGTGCTTTTATTATTCTCGGTTCTGTTACTCATGACAGGCTGTTCTTCCTTGGTTTCATCTTCCTCTCGCGCAGTAGCTCTGTACGATCCTGTGCCTCGTTTCATCGAGACCGGCAAGGCCTCCTACTACGGAGGACGATGGATCGGAAGACTGACGGCCAATGGGGAACACTACCATTCCGGAGATTGCACGGCCGCTCATAAGCATCTGCCGTTCAACACAATGGTTCGTGTTACCAACCTCAGAAACAGGAAGAGTGTCATCGTCCGGATTAACAACCGTGGTCCCTATGCCAAGGGGCGCATCCTCGACCTCAGTGTCGTGGCCGCCAAAAAACTCGATATGATCAGTGACGGGATCATTCCCGTAAGGGCCGAGATCCTTAAGAAGATCCCAGTCATGACCAAGCCGAACCGACAGTTGTCAGAGGTGCAGTAGTCATTTTTTACTGTAGGAATTGAAAGAAGGATTGACTTTAGCTTATTCATATCATCTAATGCGAATGTGTTGATTCAATATCCGCGAGTTTTTAGGAGGTTCCTCCTCTGCCTAGCTGCATTCCTTTTGATTGGATCAAACAGCCGCGCCGACGTCATTACTGGCAAGGAACCGATCACTGTTGCCTTTGGTGATACGAGTAACGTGACAGCCAATATTTCCTACCTTGTTTTCGATGAATCAACCTTGAGTGCGAGCCCGATTGAATATGCTTGGTACTACGATGGGTTGATCAATCCTACTAGCGGTATGAATTGGTCTGGTACGGACCTTCTCAATGCGGTCCTCGCTGACTCACAGGGCACCCCATACGCCCTGAGTTTCACGACCGGAGCTTTTGGCCTGACTAAGAGTTTTACGATTGGCAGTACGACTTCAGTGGTGGACCCGACCGCCAATCCCGGGCCGGTCTGGACCTACTGGATGAAGGGAGGGAGTGAATATGTACCCTATGGGGACATTACGGATTTTACTTTTAATCAACCCTCCTCGGATTGGGCAATCTCGCCTAACACCTCGGACACACGCTGGCTGCAAAACGGTTCCTATGATGCCTGGACCATCAGCCCCTATTCCTATTCCTATGGAGTTAATAGCAGCGATACTTATTATTACACGGATACGAATGGCATCAGCCAGCCTGTCACAATCGGTACGTACGGTGGAGCGGTACCTCTTTCGATACCCGAACCATCGTCGCTTGCCCTCCTTGCTTTAGCTGCGGGAGGGATGTTTCTTTACCTTCGTTGGAGTAGGGGGAAGCGGTTATGAAGCAGAATTGTGGTGCCTTCACCCTGACTGAGTTGCTTGTCACGATATCGATTGTGGCAGTGTTGGGGGTTATCCTGATCCCTGCGGCGCAAAGCGTTTTTGCCTCCTCGACTGGGGCCACCAGCGCCCATTCCATCGCGCAGCTCAATGCCGCCGCCCAGTCTTACCTAGCTGAGAACAATATGACCTTCTGGCCTTACAGGGTCAGCACGAACGGTGGCACCCAGTGGTGGTTCGGTTTTGAGTCAACGGCTAGCATGAGTGCGCCGGAAGGGAAACGTTGGCTCGATCTTAATCAAGGCCCGCTTGGCCCATACATTGCGGCATCAGGGGGAATGTCCCTAGATCCTTCGTTTGCGCGTGCAGGGAACACTTTCAAGCCGAAATACGGCTCCACTCATTTCGCCTACGGCTACAATCTTCTTCTTCAGGGAAAGAACCAATTGGCACTCGTGCGCTCCGGAAAGATCCCTGTTTTCGCCACCTGTGCACAGGTGAACACGTTCCAAGCACCCGCCTCGGCAAAAAAGCCCATGGTGGAGGAATTCTACTATTTCAACACCACCGAAAAAACCGTCCACTTCCGTGTGGGGGGGCAGGCGATGGTGGGGTATGCCGACGGATCGGCGGGATATCTTCCGATGATGGCCGGAACGCTTGATTCCCGGATGCCTGGTGCCAATATTGGCAAGCTAGACCCCTCACTTATCACGCCTCAGTAAATGAAAATTCCTAACACTGCTCCCTTTTCGATGCTTCTCACGCTGATCCTTCTCCTTACAGGGATCTTCTTCCGGGTGCTCCGTGTCGATCTGGCCCCGGAGACTTTGCCGAATTTCTCCCCACTCATGGCCGCGGCCCTTTGCGGAGCTGTTTTCATCCCGGGTTGGCTGGGATTTATGGTGCCTGTCGCAGCCCTTCTGGTTTCGGATGCCCTACTCAATGTCCACTATGGAGTGCCCGTGGTCTCCTCCCAGCTTCTCTGGACCTTGCCCGGTTATCTGATCGCCGTTGGTCTGGGCTGGATGATCCGTGAACGACGTGGCGGAATCTCTACAATTCTAGGAGGAACCTTGGTTGCTTCCGTACTCTTTTATCTGATCACCAATACGGGGAGCTGGCTGGGGCTAGCGGCTTATCCCCAGAACTTCACCGGATGGATCCAGTCGCTGACCAGCGGTCTACCCGGCTATCCTCCCACCTGGGTCTTCTTCCGCAATAGCCTCGTGAGCGATCTGCTCTTCGCAGCCTTCTTTGTAGCCGTGGAGCGTGTGCTTGTCCCCATGCGTACGGAATCCGTCCGAAGCATTGCGGCCTAATGCATTCTGTATAAATGCATTCCGGACTGATGTCATCTCCGCGCAAGCCAATGGAGCGCGGGTCCGATTCTCTGCTGCCAGGAAGTGATATCCTGGGATCCGCCGGTGTGACGATGGATTTGGAAGTCTTCCCCGTCCTTCCATCCCCTGCAGCGGAGGATGGCTCCGAGATCACGATGATAAGGCTCATAGCACTCATCCAGACCGATTGTGCCATAGTCGAAATAGATACGACTGCCCGCAGGGAGGGACTTCCTTTCCTCCAGATGGAGCAGCATCGGAGAGTGAGGCGGAGGAGCACCCTCCACGCCCTCAAACGAGGTCGAGAGACAGCACGCGGCACTGAAAATTTCTGGATGATCCAGCAGAGCACGAAACGCATCCACCGCGGCGTGCCCCGTTCCCCCGATCCAACGTGCCGAAGAGGAGTCGAGCAATCGGAAGCGTTCAGCAAGTCCGGCTATGATTGCAATCGAATCGGTGGGAACTTCCGACTCAAGCACCTCAGCCACGATCATCTCCGGCAACACCCCTTCCACATGAAGTTCGGCAATCGCTTCCTGGGCCTTCAACCCCGGGGTCAGCATCAGGAGAATAGGAAACTTCCCGCCAGGAGTCTGATTGTAGGAAGTCGGCAGAAAAACGGAGATTTCTTTTCCTTCTATCGTGATTGTTTCAATGGATTCCAGCATCAGCAACCTGTAACATTACCTTACTCTCTCTCCAATCTGTAATGCCGCCCGTTTGATGACCACCACCCTTCCCAATCACGAATCGGATGCCCTCTTAAGAGAGCTTTTCACCCGCCGGATTGCACTGCTCGACGGCGCGATGGGAACGATGATCCAGCGTCATCCGCTGACCGAGGAAGACTTCCGGGGTGAGCGATTCAAAAATCACGGGCATGACCTGAAGGGCAACAATGACATCCTCTCCATCACACGTCCCGACGTGATCAAGGGGATCCATCGAGGCTACTTCGATGCAGGGAGCGATATTGTCGAGACCAACACCTTCAGTACCACGACGGTCTCCCAGGCTGACTATGGGCTGGAAGATGCCGTCAGGGAGATCAATCTTGCTGGGGCCAAGGTGGCTCGCGAAGCCGCTGATGAATTCATGGGCGCGAATCCGGGACGGCGTGTCTTTGTGGCAGGTGCGGTGGGGCCGACAAACCGTACGGCCTCCATGTCACCGGATGTGAACAATCCCGGCTACCGTGCCGTCACCTTCGACAGTCTCGTGATTTCCTACACCGAGCAGGTTGAGGCCTTACTCGATGGTGGAGTCGATCTGCTGCTTCTCGAGACTGTCTTCGATACCTTGAATCTGAAGTCCGCGATTTTTGCCTGTGAAGAAGTCTTTGAAAAACGCGGGATGCGCTGGCCGATCATTCTCTCGGTCACCATTACCGACGCCTCGGGCCGTACGCTCTCGGGTCAGACCGTGGAGGCTTTCTGGAATTCCGTCCGCCATTCCAAGCCCTTGGCTGTCGGAATCAATTGCGCCCTCGGTGCAGCCGAGATGCGTCCCTACATCGAGGAACTCTCGAGCATCGCTGACTGCTACATCAGCTGCTATCCTAACGCCGGCCTGCCGAATGCCTTCGGCGGCTACGATCAGACGGCTGCAGAGATGGCCGCCCTCGTAGGTGAATTTGCCGCCCAAGGATGGATCAATTTACTTGGCGGATGCTGTGGTTCCACTCCGGAGCATATTGCAGCCATAGCCGAGGCCGTTCGTCTCCATCCTCCCCGCAAACCATGACACGCACCCCAGCCTTACGCCTCAGCGGACTTGAGCCCCTGACCATCGGGAAGGGAAGTTCCTTCATGATGGTCGGAGAGCGGACCAATGTCACCGGCTCGCCCCGGTTCTCGAAGCTGATTATTGCCGGTGATTACGAGGCGGCCCTCTCGGTGGCACGCCAGCAGGTCGAGAGTGGTGCCAATATTCTCGATGTGAACGTCGACGAGGGAATGCTCGACAGCGAGGCGGTGATGGTGACCTTCCTGAACCTGCTTGCCGCGGATCCGGAAATCAGCCGTGTGCCGATAATGATCGACAGCTCGAAGTGGTCGGTTCTCGAGAAGGGAGTGAAGTGTCTCCAAGGCAAATGCGTCCTCAATTCGATTAGTCTGAAGGATGGAGAAGAGACCTTCCTAAAGCGGGCCCGTCTGGCCCAGCGCTACGGCGCTGCTGTGATCGTCATGGCCTTCGACGAAGAGGGGCAGGCCGCAACGAAGGATGAGAAGGTCCGCATCTGCACCCGCGCCTACCGTCTGCTCGTGGACAAGATCGGCTTTGATCCTGAAGACATCATCTTCGACCCTAATATCCTCACGGTCGCCACCGGCATCGAGGAGCACAACAACTACGCCGTCGACTTCATCGAGGCTGTTCGCGATATCAAGGCAACACTTCCGGGTGCCAAATGCAGCGGCGGCCTGAGTAATATCTCCTTCTCATTCCGAGGCAATAACCCCGTGCGAGAGGCTATGCACTCGGCCTTCCTCTACCATGCGATCCAGGCCGGTCTCGACATGGCTATTGTGAACGCTGGCATGCTCGAGGTCTACGAGGAGATCAAACCGGAGTTGCTCACGATGGTGGAGGATGTGCTCTTGAACCGTAGGCCCGACGCCACGGAGCGTCTGGTGGATTATGCTGAGGGGCTGAAATCCGTGGGTGGAGATCCCAAGGAACAGAAGGCCGAGCAGGCTTGGCGTTCTGGCACTGTCGAGGAACGTCTTCAGCACGCCCTGATCAAGGGGATCGTTGATCACATCGACGAGGATACCGAGGAGGCCCGCGTGAAGCTGGGGCGTCCCCTGCTTGTCATCGAGGGTCCCCTGATGGACGGCATGCGGATTGTCGGTGATCTCTTCGGGGTAGGTAAAATGTTCCTGCCCCAGGTTGTGAAGAGTGCCCGGGTGATGAAGAAGGCCGTCGCCTATTTGACCCCCTACATGGAGGCCGAGAAAGCGGCCGCATCTGATACTAGTTCCGCAAAAAAGATTCTCATGGCTACCGTCAAAGGCGATGTCCACGACATCGGCAAGAATATCGTTGGTGTCGTCCTCGCCTGCAACGGCTACGAAGTCGTCGACCTTGGCGTCATGGTTTCCTGTGACAAGATCCTCGCTGCGGCTAAGGAGCATAAGGTCGACATTATCGGCCTGAGCGGCCTGATCACCCCCTCGCTCGACGAGATGGTCCATGTCGCCCGCGAGATGAAGCGTGCCAATTTCGATCTTCCTCTGCTGATCGGGGGAGCCACCACGAGCCCGGCCCACACCGCGGTGAAGATCGCAGGGGAATACCAGCATCCCGTTATCCATGTGCTCGATGCCTCCCGAGTGGTCGGAGTTGCGGCGGAGCTTCTCTCCGAGGATAGGAAGGATGCTTATCACCTCCAGGTTGAGGCGAATCACAAGCGGCTCCGCGAGGAGCATGCTGGCAAACGGGCCAAGGGAGAGCTTCTGCCCCTCGACGTCGCTCGGGAGAATATCACTCTGATCGACTGGGCAAAGGCGGATCTTGCCGTGCCTGAGAAAACGGGTGTGCTGACCTTTGATGAGATACCGCTGGCCGAGTTGGTGGAGTACTTCGACTGGTCTCCCTTCTTTGCGGCATGGGAAATGAGGGGCCGTTATCCCGGCCTTCTCTCCGATCCTGAGATCGGTGCTCAGGCAACAGAGCTCCATCAGGATGCCCTCAAGGTTCTTGAGACAATCGTGAAGGAAAAAAGGTTCCGCGTCCGCGGAGTCTGCGCCCTGTGGCCCGCAAACAGAGTAGGAGATGATGTCGAGCTCTACGCTGACACGCAGCGCTCATCAGTGATCGGCAAGTTTCATATGCTTCGCCAGCAGAATAAGAAGCCGGCCGGCCAGCCAAACTACTCCCTGGCCGACTTCATTGCGCCCCGGGATTCCGGCCGGATCGATACCATTGGAGGCTTTGCCGTGACGGCGGGTCCCGAGGTTGGAGAGTACGCCGATTCCTTCCAGAATAATCATGATGATTATACTTCCCTACTAGTGAAGGCGATCGGCGATCGCTTCGCCGAGGCCGCTGCTGAGTGGCTCCATAAGCAGTGCCGGGATCTCTGGGGCTTTGGCAAGACAGAGAACCTCTCCAAGGAGGAGTTTATCAGAGAAAAGTATCGTGGTATTCGTCCCGCCGCAGGCTACCCAGCCGGGCCCGATCATACCGAGAAGTGGGAGCTCTTCCGCCTTCTCGATGCAACCAAGCACACCGGGATCACCCTCACTGAAAGTCTTGCGATGAATCCAGCGAGTTCGGTCTCGGGGTTGTATTTCGCAGCTCCCGAGTCCCGCTACTTCGCGGTCGGCAAGCTAGGGCGCGACCAGATCGAGGATTATGCCAAGCGCAAGGGAATGCCCGTAGCCGAAGTCGAGAAATGGCTAGGCCCCAACCTCCAGTATGATCCAGATGCGGAGTTGGTGGG
>JBAXXS010000037.1:0-17399 GCA_037127835.1 Verrucomicrobiota bacterium
TTATTTGGTTCATCCTGGTTGGCATTCTCTTCACCGGATACGCGATCCTGGATGGATTCGATTTCGGTGTTGGAATCCTGCATCTCTTTGTCAAGAGGGACGAGGATCGCCGCATCCTGTTGAATTCGATCGGCCCCGTCTGGGATGGAAACGAAGTCTGGCTTGTCACCGGCGGAGGAGCTCTCTTCGCCGCCTTCCCGGGAGCCTACGCGACGGTCTTCTCAGGATTCTACGACGCCTTCATGCTCCTGCTGGCCGCCCTGATCTTCCGCGCCGTGGCGATTGAGTTCCGCAGTAAGGAACCGGGTAAAGCTTGGAGGAGATCCTGGGATATTGCCTTCAGTGTTGCCAGTTTCCTAGCCGCCCTGCTAATCGGCGTGGCGTTGGGCAATATCACCCGGGGCATCCCCCTCGACAATCAGGGTGATTTCACCGGTACATTCCTAGGACTCCTCAACCCCTACTCCCTCTTGCTGGGAGTCACGGTGGTCTCCCTCTTTGCGATGCACGGAGCCATCTTCCTTGTGCTGAAGACCGAAGGGGAACTCCAAGCCACGATCAAGAGCTGGGTACCGCGTCTCATCGCCATCTTCCTTCTTTTGTTCCTAGCCTTCAATATCGCCACCTTCTTCGAGTGTCCCGATCTTGTAGCCGTCATGCTGACCCGTCCCTATGGATTCATCATCCTGGGCTTGGATATCGCGGCGGCCATTTCCATCGGCTTGATGACGGCAAAGGGTTACGAGTTCGGCTCCTTCCTCATGTCCTCACTCACCATGGTTCTGCTGATGGCCGTGCTTGGTATCTCCTACTTCCCTCATATCGTCATGTCCATGCCTAACCCGGGCAATAGCCTGACAATCTATAACTGCGCATCCTCCCACAAGACGCTCGCCTACATGTTCATCATCGCCTGCATCGGTGTCCCCATCGTCCTTGCCTACACTGTCAGCATCTACTGGATCTTCCGCGGCAAGACCCGCCTAGGGCATGTCGGCTATTAGGGAAACGATTGCTGAAACCTGAAACTTGAGGTCTGAGTAGGAATTCCGATACGGATGCTCAGTTTTTTCAAGACGCCTGCAAAACAGAAGAGTCTTTATTTTATCTGAATTTCTTCTTTCAGGTTTCAGCCTTCAGGTCTCATCCTTCTCCCTTCCGGCGGTGTAGTCCAATGGCAGAGACAAGCGACTTAAAATCGCTCCAGTGTGGGTTCGAGTCCCACCACCGCTAGTTTTTTATTGCCCTAAACCGTATTGTAGGTTCATGACCGCCATGGGAGGTGCGGACATGTGGCATCTACTCATCGCTTACGGTCGTCGGCAAATGAGCGGATCATTAAGAAACATTATTTCCGTACCTCAACGCGTCCATAGCTGGATAGAACGGTTTTTATATTTGACTACAAACAGGTCTTACGACATTACATTGTCAGCGTCGGTTTGTTATACCCCCATAACATTATGCCTAGCCATCTCCGCAAGTTCCGGGAATTGAACGCCCTGATCCGGCAACGCAATCTTAAGAAGGAGTCTGAGCCGCGCCCTTCATCCGCCAGCGCTCATGATCAGCAACCAGCAATTAGCAACGAGCAACTAGGAGAGAGTAACCAAGACGCGTCGAGTGGAGATTTTGATGATAGAGGGGAAGACTAAAATCCCCGCGTATCAGATTCCGGAATAGCGCTCTCCGCCTTATTAAATCTCAATTCAGCGAAGAAGAATGAGATCTCCCGCTGAGGTGCAGAGGCACAGAGAGTTGAGAATATTTTGACAGGGATTGGTCGCGGATGCGTAGTGCCGATCGAGTAAGGCATATCATGAAGTGTAGAGCCCTTGATCCCCCAAGAGGCTTTTTCATTTCCTTCTCAGCGCCTCTGCGCCTCTGCGGGAGAACCCGCTTCCAGGCTTCATCTCTCAGCATCGATCACCAGGAGGCATCGTTGAGACTATTAGATGCCGTAGTGTCGACTGATAGAGTGGGTTAACACATTCAACCAATAGCCACCAGCTTCACAGCGGATCTAAGTTAGTCATGCCATGAAAGCGTTCCAGATTATCTTTCCTGAATTACTTGAGAAGAAAACAGCTGTGAAATAACCAATGCTGGATCTGAGCTGAGTTTTTTCCGGGCATTTATTACCCGGGAGAGAAACAAGCATGGGCAGTCGGGGGGCTGCTCGTGCTTGTATTTTTTTGTTAGGAACCACAAGTGACTGCATGGAGTGCGAACTGTCAGAGATGGCGCACTGTGAAATATGATGATTGACATAATTGTGCGGTAGGTCTGTAGTTAATTAGCAGTTAACAGTTCTCGTAGGATCCTCCCCATGAAGCCTGCATCACCCAGCTCACTGAAGCCCTCCGGGGCTAGAGTTGCCATTGTTGATAGTCTGGCCAGTTGCAGGATCGGCCTTTCCAAACATATTCTCGCGAGCGGAAAGCTTCAGATCGCTTGGGCCAGCTCGACAGCCAAGGAAGGCTTGGAGAAGTTAGAATCAGACACGCCTGACATCCTCATTGTGGAGATCCAGTTGACGGGACAGGACGGACTGGAGTTCATCAAGAACCTGCGTCCCCTTTACCCAACCCTCAAGATTCTCGTTCATTCCTCACTCAACGAGGACTTCTACGCCAGACGATGCCTTCATGCCGGAGCCATGGGTTTCCTGCATAAGACCGAACCGATGGGACTCCTCCTGCCGGCCATGGAAACAATCCTCCGCGGCGAGGTCTACCTCAGCAGCCGCATTGCGAGTTCGGCGCTTCTCTCTCTCACACCGGCTCATCGAGGCATTAACAACGATACTCATCGCCGACTCACTGACCGAGAGCTTGAAATCATCATGCTCATGGCGCAGGGAGATTCCTGTCAGGATACTTCGAGCAAGCTTCAGATCAGCCCCCGGACCGTGCAGGTGCACCGCACCAACATAAGGCAAAAACTCGGTCTGGATTCGGCTGCCAGGCTCCATGCTTATGCCGTCCGTTTTTACGGGGATGCCTTGAACTTTGATCCGTTCCCCGTGGGAAACGCCTCCAGCGGGGACAAACTGCTCCTGAAAAGAGCTCTGCCAACATCCCTTCCCAAGGTGCCGGCAAAGACATCACCGAAGAAATCACGGCGATCCATCTCCAAGAATCAATCCGGGAAAACGACATAAGAACCGCTGACATGAGCACGAAATCAACAACCATCCCTCCAAGAAAAAGAATGGCGCCGGTTTGTACCAAGCCTAGGATTGCTATTGTTGATAGCCAGCCCTCCAGTCGCATCGGACTTTCCCATTTCATCAAGAAGATTGGCCTCTGGGAGATAGCCTGGGCTAGTGCGACAGCCGAAGAGGCCTTGACTAAAATAGCCGAGGCGCAGCCGGATCTCATGATCCTGGAAATACAGCTTCCCGGCAAAGATGGACTTGAACTTATCAAGCACCTAATGCCTCTTTATCCACAGCTGAAGGTTCTTGTTCATTCAGCTCATGTTGAGGAGTTTTACGCAGAGCGTTGCCTGCGGGCGGGAGCCATGGGGTACCTCCATAAGATGGATCCCATGGGGAATTTCGAGAACGCCGTGAAGACAGTCCTGCGTGGAGAGTTCTATCTCAATCCGCGCCTGACGCGTCATTCACTTCATTCGATGGTCCATCATGCCAACAACATGAAGGGTAACGATCATAACCTTCATAATCTTACCGACCGGGAACTTGAGGTCATGATCCTGATGGCCAAGGGACACTCCTGCCGGGACAGTGCGGAAAAGTTTCACATCAGTCCCAGAACGGTTCAGGTACACCGCAACAACATCCGATTAAAGATCGGCCTGGAGAGCGCATTGGCACTCCATGCGTACTCTGTGCGTTTCTACGGAGAGGATTCTCTTTCTCAAACTCAAGACGACGGGTCAGTACGGCCGACGCAGGTGATGGCTTCATCAACTGCCGATTTGGTGCCCCAGAACCACTCGAAGGGAAATGGGAAAGCCTCCATGAAACTTAAGAACGGTTCAGGCAAGACAGCTTCTCGTCGTGATGTCAAAAAAGCCGCCCCTCGCACTTGAGCTGACGCGGACGCTGATATCGAAGCGGAAGTTGTCTAGAGCATCTTCTAGTCAATCTGTCGCTTGAGGGGAGGCTGCATGATTAATCTGGAACTCAGGAACTCAAGAATGGAAATGCAGAACAAAAAGGACTGATGGGTGGAAAGTCAGCCAAGGATGGTGGCGATCTCTTGTAAGAGAAAAATCCGCACATGACCCTGGAGCACAAAGGAAAGAACGCAATATCGATGGAGTAGGAGTTCTCGGTTCTTTCATCGTCGGCACGACACCTCTCCAGTCTCATTCTTTTCCTGAGTTTCTGAGTTCCAGATTCATTCCCTCTTCCTCACCCTTTTTAGAGCGTCAGAATAAATCAAAAATGCTCTAAGCATTTTTCTTAGTAAGATATAAGCAGTACAGCAGCTATCGGCGGTGTGGGATCTAATGCAAGATGGCAGGCGATGAATCATTCCTCTTCCTCAAATGCCATAACACTCCGGAAAATCCGGCGACTACGGAATCATCATCTATCACCGGAATACCCGGTGAATCATCAATCCTCGTCATCCGAAGAGCCCCCCTATCCCAAAGGCTACGAAATCAGGATCATCTGCATCTATCCCTCGGTCGACGCCGGGAAACTTGGCAAGAAATGGATCGAGACGGCTTTCCGAGAGATGGCCCCATTCTCCAGCACGAGCGTCGAGTATTTCAACTTCGCAGTCCTCAACCACGATGGGATCTGTTGGGAGCACATCGTGGAGCGAGTCATGCCTGACATCATCCTCATGGTAAGCGACGGCAATCACATGCTCAGCTCCGGCCTGAGGCACTCGCTGAGTGAACTCCTCTCTCTCCAGAATGGACGGAAAAAGCCGATGGTCATTTTTCGAGATCTTGAGCCCCTCCCCACGCTCAATACCCGCACCATTCTCGACTATGTTTCCGTGCTCAGTGACAGGAATCACTGTGAGTTCAATGCCGTGAACGGTGACGGCGATTCCATCAGTTGCTTCCGTCACCCGAGACTTTTTCTCAAAGGGCGGAAACGCACCGAATAACCCCCACATCAACCCCAACTCATTCCCCCCACCTTGAATATCCTAATCACCGGCGGTGCCGGATTCATCGGATCCCACCTAGCGGAATATCACCTTGCGAAGGGCGATTCGGTTGTTGCCCTGGATGACCTCAGCACCGGGTCTGAGGAGGTATTCAACGACCTCAACTGCGGCAATCACCCCGGGAAGTTTCACTTCGAAAAGGGAGACATCCTCACCTGGCCGAAGCTCGAGTCCAAGATCGCCAGTTGCGACCGTATCTATCACATGGCCGCTGTGGTCGGGATGTTCCGGGTGCTGAAAGAACCTGTGGAGGTGACACGTGTGAATGTCCTCGGTACGGAAAGACTCCTCGAGTGTGTCGCCCGTTGCGGAAATCTTCCAGAGCTCGTCATTACCTCCAGTTCCTCCGTCTACGGCCACTCCCATGAGCCCGTTCTTAGTGAGGGAATAGAGCTGGTCTACGCTCCCGAAAAGGGCGGTCTCACCGCCTATGCCCTCAGCAAACTGACAAATGAAATCCAGGCTATGGGTTACCGGGAAATTCATGCCCTGCCGGTCTCGATCCCACGTCTCTTCAATGCCGTGGGCCCCAGACAGTCAGGCAACTACGGCTTCGTCCTCCCCCGGTTCATCAAGCAGGCGCTCTCGGGTCAGCCCCTGACAGTCTATGGCGACGGGACCCAGACACGTTCCTTCTGCGATGTGCGTGACACAGTCGCCGCTCTCGACCTCCTCGCCGGAATGCCAGAGTCCTGGGGTCGCGCTGTGAATGTCGGCAACCCGAGGGAGATCTCGATTCTCGATCTTGCACGGATGGTGATCGAGCGTTCCGGCAGCCTCTCTCCGATCGAATTCGTCTCCTTTGAGAAGGGCTATGGAAGCAACTTCTGGCAGATCACTCAGAGACGCCCCTCCATCGATCTCCTGCAAAAACTCACTTCATTCCAGCATGTCTGGACACTCGAAAAAACCATTGACGACCTGATCGAACGTAACCGTATAGCCCTCGTCCCCGGAGGAAGACTTCTATGAGAACCACACGCCCATTCCCTATTCCAACTATTCTCCCTGTATTCGCTCTTCTCCTGCTCATAACAGTGCCTGTGGGGCTGCATGGCGAGGGTAACACTCCGCTCTGGAGTGTCGGAGAGACCCTCCCCATGGAGGACCAATACCCGAAAGCGAATCTAAGTAACTACCAACAGGGACAGCTGGCCGAGGGCCAGCAGCAGATACTCCAAGCTCGCGAGGATTACCGGAAGGCGCTTGCAAGCAATCCCGAACAGAAGGACCTCCGAGAGCACTACGCCTGGTTCCTCTACGCCAATGGCTACCATGACAAGGAATGCCTTCGCCTGCTCGAGCAGTCGCTTCCCGATGCCGCCGATCCGGCCGGAATCTTCAATGCCATTATTGAAGTGAGGAACGAACTCCGCCTTCCCCCAACCCCACTCAGAAAACCCGCGGGCGTTCCCCTAAAAGGCACGCCCAGGCATCACGCCCCAGTTACCAAGGCCTCCACAGGCGAATCCGGAAAGAAGGTCGTGAAGGGGGAGATCGAAACAGTCGAGAGTTTCCGCCACTGGATCTTCACCCCTTACTACGATTACAGCTTTTTCAACCATGGCCGTCAGGGTTGGCAGGAAGAGGACGCAACCCTCATCTATCGTGTCAACCAGCGCCTGGCACTCGGAGGCGAGATCGACATCATGCAGCGCCCCCCCTCGGGAACGAACACCTACTATAGCGCTCTCGCCTCCTACTACCTCTGGAAATGGCTCGAGGTTCACGGAAAGATTTCCATCTGTCCCGATCCAACCTTCCTTGCACTGCAGGTCTACTCGGGAGGATTGATCTACCAGGCCGCTCCACGCCTCGGACTCCTGCTCGACTACCAACGCTACAACTTCATCCAGGGACCGATCGATCAGATCAATCCAGGCATCGCCTACAACTTCACAGATACGACCTCCCTGGTGGTTCGTTATGTCCGCGGATGGGCCTTCTACAACCTCGAGTACAACTACTATTCGGCGGCGTTGAATCTCGGTCTGCCAGGGAACCGCAGGCTCTCGATGGCTTTTGCCTATGGTACGGATCCTGATACCCAAGTCGGGGCCAGCGGCAGCAATGTCAGCAGCCTCAGTCCCGCCTACACCTACTCCCTCTTCTACACCCAGCCGATCACACGCGATCTGAGCCTCTTCACAGGTGTCCAGTACTGCTACCGCCTCACCCAGAACAACTCCCCGCTTTACCAACAACTCACCCCGACCATAGGCCTTTCGATGAAATTCTAATCCCATGAACCTCATCACTATCGTTCTCACCACGGCGGTCGTTCTAACCGTTCTTAGCCTCATCCTGCTGGTCATTACCATCGGCCTGAGAATGGCGACGGACCGACGACTGCGACGTGATGCCGAGTTTAGAACCAAAGCGAAACCGATTCTTCGATCCTTTCTCTCCGGTGAGGCCTCACTTGAGGCTGCAAAAGCCGCTCTGTCGCATGACTCACACAGAGCCATCCAACTTCTTCTGGAGGAGTCTGATTCACTTGGTGAGAAAGGACGCATGAAACTCCATCCCCTGCTTGCCTTGATGCCCGTCGAGAAAGATATGATGAATCACATCACCAGTAGGCGATGGGAAAAAAGGCTTAGGTCTGCGGAATATCTCGGTTATCTCGGTGATGACTCAGCACTCCCGGCGCTGATGACGGCACTCCGTGACGATGTGCTTGCGGTTCGCTTCGCCGCAGCCAACTCGCTTGCACGTCTGGGATGTCAGAATGCCGTTGAGCCGATTCTTAAGGCGCTCGATGTACCCGGAGAAGTCTCCCAGAGAAGGGTTGTCGAAGTTCTCCAGATTCTAGGTCCAGGCGTCAGCGAGCAGATTCTTACCATCCTAAATGATTCCTCAGGTAACCCGACTTCCTTGGCCATCGCGGCCCGCATGGCCGGATCACTCCGGATCGAACGTTCTATGCAAGCCCTGTGCGGATTGCTCCGGAATGAAAACGCAAATATCCGCATCAATTCCATTCGCTCGCTCGCTTCCATCAATGATCACTCCGTGACCGACCAGATCGCCGCCCTAGGCGAGGATCCCTCCTGGGAAGCGCGCAGCAGCGTGATGCTGGCCTTGGGAAGACTTGGCGCCACTCAACAGATTCCCCTCCTTCTACAGGGCCTCTCTGATCGGGAATGGTGGGTCCGATATAACGCCGCAGAAGCCCTCTACACACTCGGAGAGACTGGGATCGCAGCACTCAAGGAAGCCGTCGATCACCATGTCGATGCGTACGGACGCGATATGAGCCGCCAGATTCTTCAGGAACACGGCGACATCCAATCAACCAAGGAGATCAATTCATGAACACCATTCGCATTATTCTCTGGATTATCCTCAGCTATTATATAGCTCTCCAGGCGATCTACCTCCTGCTGCTGCTGCTAGGATCGCTTCAGATCAGACGTTACAACAAGGGCATCACGTTCGCCGAGTTCCGTAGGATCGGCGAATCACGGCTTACCATGCCGGTGTCTCTGATCATCCCGTGTTATAACGAGGCCCTGATCATCTGCTCCACCATCCTAAACGTCCTGAAGCTCACCTACCCACAGTTCGAGGTCATTGTTGTCAGCGACGGTTCCACGGATAATACGATTGAGACACTCATCGAGAAATTTCAACTCCGCCGCATCGAGAGATTCGGACGCCGTTTTATCAGTACCCAGCCGATCCTAGGAGTCTATGAGTCTGCCGAGTATCCTAATCTTGTCGTGGTGGAGAAAGAAAACGGGCGCCGGGCAGATGCCATCAATGCCGGTGTCTCCATGGCACGCTATCCGCTTCTTTGCGTCATCGACGCGGATTGCGTTCTCGAGAGCGATGCACTTCTTCACATGGCGCGCCCCTTCCTTCTCGACTCGAGGGTTGCGGCCGTTGCGGGAGTCGTTCGTCCCTCTAACGGACTCAATGTCGTGGAGGGCGAGATCGTCGCCAAGGGATTCCCCAAGACTCTTCTTGGAATGAATCAGGAGGTTGAATACGCACGCAGTTTCCAGTGGGCCAGAATCGGACTCTCACGCCTGCGAAGCATGCTCTGCATCTCCGGTGCTCTGATCCTCGTCAAGAAGACCCTCTTCGAGAAAGTTGGGGGGCCATGGCCCGATGCGATCACCGATGACATCGAGTTCACAATGCGTTTGAACAGGCACATCCATGATCGCAGGAACAAGGAGGATGCCCGGTTGGTCTTTGCCCCCAATGCGATCTGCTACACAGAGATCCCTGAGAAGATAGGACAGTATGCCTCCCAGCGGAACCGCTGGCAGCGAGGGACGCTGCAGGCCATATGGCGGAATAGGGGAATGATCTTCAATCCCCGCTACGGCATGACCGGGCTCTTCGGAATGCCCTACTTCCTTCTCTTCGAGGGGCTTTCAGCCATCGTGGAGCTCTCCGCATGGATTCTGATGGTGATTTGTCTGGTCCTGGGAATCGCCACCGGGTTCGAGATCGTCGCCATGCTCTTCCTTGCCTACATCATGGGGGTCTTCCTTTCGCTTTCAGCCGTGCTTCTCACCGAGGCTAGCCGTCTGCGTAGTGCCAGCTGGCGTGAATTCTGGCGGCTAATACTGGCGATCTTCCTCGATAACTTGGGCCCTCATCAGTTTCACCTGCTCTGTCGCGTGATTGGAACATTCCAATTTCTCCTTGGAAGGCACGACCTTGGAAAGCCGATGGAACGCAATGGCACCCAGAACACATCAACTAAACCCATTCCGCTAACAATGTTATGATCCCCAAACCCTCAGATTCTCTTTATGAAGTCGCAGTCGTCGGTCTCGGCTATGTCGGCATTCCACTTGCAGTTGGCTTTGCCGAGGCCGGATGCCGCACATTGGGTTTCGACCTTGATCAGGAGCGCGTGCGTGAACTTCAGTCCGGACTCTCCCCATTGACTACGGTTCCGTCCGATAGGATCAATGAAGTCACTGGGAAACAGCTCCTTACCTTCACAGGGAACAAGGAGGACCTTGCCCGGAGTGAAGCAATCATCATTTGTGTTCCCACTCCTCTTAGGGAACATCTCGATCCTGACATCACATTCATCCTCTCGGCTGGCGAAGAGATCGCTCCAGTACTCAGAAAAGGCATGCTGGTCTCTCTGGAATCCAGCACCTATCCCGGAACGACCCGCGAGGACCTTTGTAAAGTCCTTGAGAAGAAATCAGGCCTCAAGGCCGGCATTGACTTCGCGCTCGCCTTCTCCCCCGAGCGTGAGGATCCGGGCAATGAGAAGAGTGTTCTCAAGGAGATGCCCAAGGTTGTGGGGGGCCTCACTCCTGCATGCCTTGAGCGAGCCGTGGAGCTTTACTCGCGTGCCGTCAGTAAAGTTGTCCCCGTCAGCAGTTGCGACACCGCCGAGGCAGTCAAGCTCACGGAGAATATTTTCCGCTTCATCAACATCGCCCTAGTGAACGAGCTCAAGCGCATCTACACCCCCATGGGAATCGATATCTGGGAGGTCATCGATGCGGCAAAGACCAAGCCCTTTGGCTTTATGCCATTCTATCCCGGTCCCGGAGTCGGAGGGCACTGCATCCCGCTTGATCCCTACTACCTGACCTGGAAGGCCCGTGAGTTCAATCTCGACACGCGCTTCATCCAGATTGCTGGTCAGATCAACCGAGGAATGCCCTACTATGTTGTCAGCCACCTGGGGGAGGGACTTAATTCACTTTCACTGCCGATTCAGGGGGTTCGGATCCTGATCCTTGGTCTCTCCTACAAACCGGATATCCCGGATGACCGAGAGTCACCCTCTTATGATATTATGAATATCCTCAAGGAGAAGGGGGCTGAGTTGGATTACTACGATCCTTTCATTCCAGTCATCGAAAAGCATGCCGGACCTGCATGGGCAGGTCGTCATTCTATCACTTGGAATCCAGAAACGCTCGATAGCTACACGGCAGCCGTCGTCTGCACCCCTCACAAAGGAGTTGATTATGCGCAACTCGCCGAGCATATCCCCCTCATCGTGGACGCCTGTAATATCGTCCCCAAGAACAGCAAAGCCCGCGTCATCGCCGCCTAGCAGGGAAACGGGGAATCGACTCCCGCGGAGGCGCAGAGGCGCGGAGAAGATATTATGAGCAAGGCTGATAATGGCGGGTATATTCCATTTAGAATCAATCTCCCCCTTCATTACCATGCATCCCTTCCCCATCTCTGGGCTTCAGCAGGAAAATATCTTTTAACTCACCGGACAACTCCATGAACAATGAATGAAAATGAGATTGGCACACGGATTATTGAAGCAGCGATC
The DNA here is from genome assembly GCA_037127835.1 of Verrucomicrobiota bacterium. GTDB lineage: Bacteria > Verrucomicrobiota > Verrucomicrobiia > Chthoniobacterales > UBA6821 > UBA6821. Next base: position 11,443 of record JBAXXS010000037.1, read on the forward strand.
AGCGTGCATCGGGAACTTGGCCCAGGCCTCTTGGAGACTGTTTACGAAGTCGTCCTATCTCGGGAGTTAGCTAATCATGGATTGAAATCTGAGAGGCAAATCCCCGTTCCGATCATCTACAAGGGAGCAACATTTGATGAGGGGTTCCGAGCCGACATCATCGTGGAGAAAAAAGTCCTGCTTGAGCTAAAATCTGTGGAGAGAATTATTCCAGCTCACAAGAAACAGGTTCAGACCTATTTGAAGCTGACAGGCTTGAAGCTCGGATACCTCCTGAACTTTGGCGAAGACGTTCTCAAGAGTGGAATCACCCGCTGCGTAAATGGACTGGAAGATTAGATTCTTCCCCCCTCTGCGCCTCTGCGCCTCCGCGGGAAAACATTTATCCAGATCCCTCCTATATCTACTTATGGCTTCTTCATCACTCACGGCGGGGGAATATTTCGAGGGGTTTGATAACCCGGGGAAGCCCTCTGAGCGTGATGGCATCCACTGGGGATACACCGACGAACTGACTCCCGTGTCCGGTTGGAAATCCATTATCCCGGGCGACGGGTTTGCCCATCTCTCGGTCACGAGTCATTCGCTGGGGAAGAAAATTAAACACCTCCCTGACGGAAGTGACTTTCTCCCCTTCCAAACACTTTCCCTAGGGCCCATTGGAAGCAATCACCGGATCAGCATCCGGGCGAAGAACATGGCCATACCCGGTGTCGCCTGCGTCCTTTTCACCTACCGTGAAAAAACCAAAGTCGACGAGATCGACATCGAGGTCACTCCTGACGACACCCAGTCACCCGACTCGGGACACAAGACCGGTACCAACGGCGGGTGGACTGATGTCCGGCTCAATACATGGGCCAATGCCAGGAAGAGTAAGAATGGCGACGGTTCACTCCTGCCGATGCGGAGCATTCGCGCGCCGATCATCGACTCCAATGGGGAAAAAGTCTCCCACCGGGATGAGAAGTTTCACATTTACACGATCGAGTGGCGCATCGGGAGTGTCCTGTTCTTCATCGACGGGGTTGAGCAGGCCTGTATCGACGATGTGGTTCCCGACTACCCCTCCATGATTATCTTCGGAATGCGTCGTATGCCCTGGTCGGGTAAGCCCGACTGGTCTGGTGAGCAAACCCTACTAGTCGACTGGATCGACATCGAATCTCTGGAGAAGCGTTAGTTTTTTACTCTCCCGCAGGGGTATCGCAGGGGCGTGGAGAATGAAGACCGAGATCTCCCGCAGAGGCGCAGAGGCGCAGAGAAAAGAATTATGAGGGTAATGCTCCCGGGCATCATCCACTCACGGAATCAATACCATCCGAATCCTTTTTCTTCACCGCCTCAGCGCCTCTGCGCCTCTGCGGGAGAATCTATTCCCCCACCCCATCCACGCCTCCACGCCTCTGCGGGATACATGAATCAGCCCCTATTTCATCCCCCTGACCTACAAACATAAGCGTTTCGCTTATCCCTATTCCTTCCACCTCTGATGATGAGGGAGGTAATGTTGAGTCATGAACGAAATGGCACCGGCCACACTCTCCGGATCAGTACCACCGCCGCCTCACCCCCGCGAGGAGGAGCGGATCGCCCGCCTACTCGGCTACGACATTCTTGATACCGAACGGGATGAACTTTTCGACCGTATCACCGCAATGGCTGCTGAGATCACGGGATCACCGATCTCCCTTGTCTCCTTGGTCGACAGGAATCGGCAGTGGGTGAAGTCCAACTACGGAATCGATCTTAAGGAGAGTTCACGCGACAACTCCTTCTGCGGTCATACGGTCATGGATGCGGATAATGTCATGATCATCCCGGATTCAATGAAGGATCCCCGCTTTGTTCATAATCCGTTTGTTGTCGGGGAACCCCACATCCGCTTCTACGCGGGCGTCCCTCTGCGGAATGGGGATGGCCTCGCAATCGGCAGTCTCTGTGTCATCGACCGGAAGCCGAGGGAGTTGACACCAGATCAGATCGCCTCGTTGAAGAATCTCGCCAGGATTGCCATGGATTACCTGGATATCCATCGCTCCAATCGTGAACTCACACGTCTTCTTCTGAGGGAGAAGAAAATCTACAACCGACTTCTCAGTATGTCCTCCGAGATGGCTGCCTCGTCATTCACTCTGGATCAGGCTCTCCAGAGCATCATGGATCACCTTGATCCTGCGATGGGATGGCTTTCATGCCGCATGACTAACCTCATGACCCATGGATCAGAGGGCATCCGAATGAATCCCCTCCTCCCCCAAGATCCGGAAACCGCTCAGATCTGGAGGAAGATTGATTCTCAGGCCACAAAACCATCACACGATGGAGAGAACACAACCTTCATCTCCACAGGCCTCGACGCACCCAAGTATGCCTATCTCGTGGTGCCGATCAGGAACCGGGGTAAGCAGCAGGCCAAGATTGAAATGATCTACCCCGATCACCGCAAGATGGATCCCAGGATCAAGGAGGTGTTCGACATCATGGCGGCAAATCTCGCGATCGTGGCGGAGAGGGAGATCGCCACCATGGAGCTCCAGCACCGCGCCGTTCACGACGCGCTCACCGGGGCTGTGAACCGGACGCTCTTCCTTGAGGAGCTTCAAAAAGCAATCTCTCAAACCGATTCGGGTAACCCCGATTCCGCCCTTCTCTTTCTCGATCTCGATGGATTCAAGGATGTGAACGATAACTTCGGCCACCAGATCGGTGACCGCCTTCTCGTCGAGGTCACGGAACGACTTAGGCATCTCATCCGACAAGAAGACATTCTCGGCCGTCTGAGTGGCGACGAGTTTGTCCTCCTGGTGAGCCATCTTGATATCCATCGGGATCTGGATGCATTGCTCAAACGGATTCAGAGACGTATCTCCCAGCCCTACATGCTCGGTGATCTGGAGATCCGAATCACCAGCAGCATCGGTGCGGCGATTCTCGACTGTAACGACCTCACCACACCCGAGCTCCTTCGCCGTGCCGAGGAGTCCATGTACCTCGTCAAGCATGGGGAGCGGAATGGGTACTGCATCGCTACCGAGGACATCATCCGCGCATTCAAGAAGCGCCTCGATCTCGACCGCAATGTCCACGAAGCCGTCTATCAAAAACGGCTTCTGCTTCATTTTCAGCCGATCGTGGAGATCGAGACCGGAAAGATCTGCGCAGCGGAGGCACTCCTCAGGGTGATGGGCAAGGACGGCTCCATTCTCTCCGCCTTCGACATTATCCCAGCCATGGAGCGCATCCGCCTCATGGATGAGGTTGATGAATGGGTCTTCGCCGAGTCCGTTCGGATTCTCCAGCAACACAGGAAAACACTGGAGGCGATTCCCGGATTTCGCCTCTCTCTCAATGTGAGCCCTAGTATCCTCATGACCCATGGATTCGCCACGCTCTCCTTGAATCGCCTCAAGGCGGCGGGTGTCTCCCCCACGATGATTCGTCTCGAGATCGTTGAGGACCATCTGGACATGAGCAATGCATCGCTAATGGAAAATATCACCCTCTTCCGCAATGCAGGAGCGAAGGTCGCAATCGATGACTTCGGGACAGGCTATAGCAACCTTCAGCACCTGATCTCCATCCCCTGCGACACGCTCAAGATCGACCGCTTGTTTATTCAGGGAATTCCCTCCGGAGACGAAAAGAAAATCCAACTCCTGACCGCGATGCTTCAGTTGGGGAAAACCCTTGGCTACACTGTGATTGCCGAGGGGATCGAGCTTCAGGAACAGGCTGATCATCTCCTAGCGATCGGTTGCAAGTACGGGCAGGGATACCTCTACGGGAAGCCGATGACGATCGATCAGTTCCTCGAGCACCTCATGGAGCAACCTCCGAACGAACTCGATCTCTTCTCCTCCTCACCAGAGCTCACACATACTCCGACGCTACGCCATCCCCAAGGAACTCATTCATGAACAACGAAGCATTGCCATCTTCCCCTGTGGATATTCCACCTATCGCCGGAACTATTTCCCATTCCCCGACACCTTTCGAGGTGGAGCGGATCTCCGTTCTAGAGAGCTTCGACATCCTAAACAAAGAACCGATCCCCATTCTCGATATCCTCTGCCAGTACACCGCCACTCACTGTGGCGTTCCCACAGCGGCCATCACGCTGGTGGATCGGGAAAAGATTCTGCTCAAGTCTGTCGCAGGAGAGATCAAGCCCCTGGAGATTGAACGCACCACGAGCTTCTGTGCCAATGCTCTGATGAGTGGGGAGAAGGTCTTTGTCGTTCCCGACACATTTCTCGATCCGCGGTTTGCCTCCAATCCCCAGGTCACGCAGGAACCCTTCATTCGCTTCTATGCATCCGCGCGACTGACCACCACCACAGGACAGGACATCGGATGTTTCTGCATCATGGATACCAAGCCGGGAACTCTCTCAGAGGATCATGCAGAGTTTCTGACAGGCATGGCCAAGCAGGTCATCAAGTACCTGGAGGGTGAAAAGACGAAAAAGGATCTTGCCCGCCTGCTCCTTCTTGAAAAAGAGGTCTATAACAAGCTCCTGCTCACCTCGGCGAACCTAGCATCCGCAGCACCTACCTTTGACGAGGCTCTCCAGAGCATGATCCTCCATCTCGATCCGAAGCTCGGATGGCTCTCGGCCCGCATCCGCAACATGCAGACCGGCGGTACCACCGGGATCATATACAACCCGATGCTCCCCGAGGATCCCGAGCTCCCCCTGCTCTGGAACCGCCTCGATAGCCAGTCCAGCCACCCCAGGCTGGAAGTGCCCCAGACGGATTTCATCAATTCCGCCCCGCTCCGCCCCGAGTACTCCCATCTGGTAGTTCCGGTGCGGATCCGTGAGCGGCTTGTCGCCGTGATGGAGTTTCTCTATCCGGATCATCGCAATGCGGATCCCCGGATTCGTGATGTCTTCAACCTCATCGCGGCCAATCTCTCCATCGTCGCAGAACGCGAACTCCTGAACATCGATCTGAAGTACAAGTCAGAGCACGACCACAACTCAGGAGCGCCGAACCGCGAACTCTTCGTCCAGAGGCTGGATCGGATCCTTCAGGAGGGGAGCCTCATGAGCAATCGGAAACTGGTGCTCTTCTGCTTCGACATCAATGGTTTCCAGTCGATCAGCGACGACTTCGGCTACGAGGTCGGAGTCGAAGTACTCCGTGAGATCACCAGAAGGGCATCAAAGTTCTGCTCGGGGGATGACACGATCGGGCGACTTGTCGGCGGGGAGTTCCTTCTGCTCATTCATGAGAGAGAGCCCCACAACTCACTCGAACTCACCATCAAGCGGGTAACATCCAACCTGAGCGGCGAGTTCCAATATGGTGATGCCAGCATTGATATCCAACTGAGCATGGGTTGTGTGGTTCTTGGTTCTGCCGAAGGATCCTCAGCCGAACTCATCCGCCGTGCCGAGGAGGCTATGCACCGCGTCAAGAACGGGCAGAATCTGGGAATCTGCGTTGCCGATGAGCAGGTCATGCGGGAGTTCCTCTACAAAAGGGCGATGAACCGCACGGTCAAGGATGCGGTGAAGAACAACAGAATCTCACTCCACTATCAGCCGATCGTCGATTTGGCCACGCGTAGGATCGTGGGAGCAGAGGCCCTGATACGTCTGGTGAATCAGGATGGAAAACTTCTGGAGGCCAAGGATTTCATCGACTCCATGCATAGGATGCGTCTGCTGGGCCAGATCGATGCCTGGGTCATCTCGGAGGTACTTCTCATCTTGAATGACAACAAGAGCTTTCGGGATAAGATTCCCGACTTCTACTTCTCCCATAATGTGACCCCTGATGTCATCTGCAGGAAGGACTTTCACGAGCACTTCCTCGCGCAGGTCGAGCGATCCGGCGCACCCGCAAACGGAATCCACATCGAGATCACCGAACAATCGATCATCCCCAACAACCAGATCCCCAACAACCAGATCCCCAACAACCAGATCCCCAACAACCAGATCC
>JBAXXS010000038.1:0-17383 GCA_037127835.1 Verrucomicrobiota bacterium
ATACGGAGGGTGATCTCGGTCTCACTAGTCTTGCGATCGAGGGATGCGGAGCGGGATGTGTCGGTCATGGCTTAACAGGTGTTATAGGTGTCGGTGACGGAGTCGGTTTTTTGGGAGCTGCTGCTGCTTGGGCTGCGACTGCAGCTGCAGCAGTGGCAGCGGCCTGGGATTTGGCAAGATCATCCAACCGGAGCTTAAGCCGGCTGTTCTCAATGTTTGCGGGCCACAGCGTCTGGGATTGGGCCAAAAGGTCCTGCGCCTCCTTGAGCTTTCCCTCGGAGACAAGTCTGGCGCATTGAGTTGAGGCGGCCATCCCCTCGGTCATCGGGATCTTCTGGAGGGTTGTGAGGCGGATTTTTTCGGCCGCGATCAGTGTCTGGAGAGAATCCATGGACTCCTTGCTGTTCTGGAAGATCGGGAAGAACTTTGAACCGTCGGCGGTTGCTGTCGCCAAGGCATTGGCGGCCTCAAGCTTCTCGTTCTGCAGAGCATCCTTGATCTCCCTAGCCTGGTCCGCAGGGGACAGCGCAATGGCTTTTTGGCGACGCTTGTCGATGATTTCGAAGTTGGTCTTCGCGAGGGTGAGCTTATCCTGAAGTTGATCGATCTGAGTGTGTGCCAGCACGATTGCATCTGGCATGACCTCCGCCCCCGGGAATTCCTTCTCGAGCAGTTCATAGGATTGGAGCGAAGACACACTATCGTTTGTCGCGGCCAATTCCTTCATCTCGGTGAACTTGATCTTCGCTCCCGATTGATAAGGATCCGCGGCGATCTGAGCAGCAGTGATCCAGACCCCGTTGATCCTGCGGTCTCCGCGGCGGACACGGGAGCGTTCCTCGTCAAGGGCATGGAGGTCCTCACGAAGCTCCGCGAGATGCTTTGAATAACGGTAGCGTCCTAAGAATTCAGGAATCTTTTTATCGATGAGTTGGTCATAGAAGGCCGTGTCTAGAACTGTTTCAGGTGTTGCCAGATTCCCGATTACCAGGAAGGCCTTCTCATCAGCGGGAATCGCGACCATGTGAGCAATTTCATCCCGGGAATAAAACCTTTGATCCTTGATTGTCGGGGTGACGTAATACTCGATCAGTACGGCATCAGGTTTCTCACTCAGTATCTCACACTTGATTTCCCTTCCATCCTTGAGGGTGATGAGGTCGGCTCTCAAGGTCACCGCTGCGAAGGCCACAATCAGAACGCAAAGCAGGGGAAAATTAATGCGCTTCATCAAAAAATTATCTTATCTGTTTTTTTTTAGGAAACCAACCCCAGTTTCAATTTTTTGACCGTCTCGGCAAGGAAGCGTTCCTGAAGTCGGACGCGACTGCCCAAGGATTCCTCAGAGGGGGTCTCCAGGGTGAAGGTCCTCGCAGCATGCTGAAAATGCAGGAGAAAAGCCTCGGGATGTCCCTTCATGAGATCTGGGTGGATGCGTCGTCGAATCAGGCCGTTGAGAGCGGAATGACCGTCGATCTTGCGGCGAGGATCCGCGTCCAAAACGGAGATTAGGTCGGCGCACAGTGATTCGCCCCAGTGCGGACGCTTAGCGGCCACTTCGTAAAGATAAAAACCTCGTGCGTCGTAGTCCTCGTGCAGAGTGACAGCCACATCAAAGCGGCTCCCCTTCATTAAGGAAAGCTGGGCCACAATCTGAGGAACTTTCTTTGAATCATAGAACCGGTTGAGATCACGGTTCTCGGCATCAAAGCGGATATTCCGCTCCAGTCCCCAAGGGTTGAGACATGGAAAGATCATCCAGTTCCAGGATGCAAGTTTTCCGAGAGAGGTCTCTGCCCATCGGATCAATCCCTCCACTGCGGCTGGTTCATCCCCATGAATGCCGGCAGACAGATAGAAAGAGGGCACCTCCGGATCATGACGTTCCGAACGGACAACTATCAGGGGATAGCCCTCCGCCTCTCCATAAACCGAGAGATCGAGTGAGGGAATCCGGTTCACGAGCATAAGCCACCGCTCCATCAGTAATCGGTAATCCCGCACCTGATCAGGCAGCGGTTCGACGATTGGAAAAGATCTGGCTATCGCTTTCTTCAATCAATAAAGCGCTTCTCGATACCGCCGTAGGCATCGATCCGGCGATCGCGCAGGAAAGGCCAGTGCGTCCGCTGAGTATCCATGAACTGACGGTCAAGCTCAACCACAAGGACCATCTCCGTGTCGGCCGGAGCCTCTGCGATAATCTGGCCATTCGGCGCGGCGACAAAGGTCCCTCCCCAGAACTCCAGACCCTCCCCTCCTGCAGAAGTCACAGGGTTCTCGTGGCCGATGCGATTGACTCCGCAGACATAGCAGCCGTTGGCTAATGCATGGGCACGCTGGGCGAGTTGCCATGCGGCTTTCTGATTGTCCCCATACTGCTCCTTCTCCGAGGGATGCCAGCCGATCGCGGTTGGATAGAAAATCACCTCCGAACCCTGCAGGGCCGTAAGGCGCGCCGCCTCCGGATACCACTGGTCCCAGCAGATGAGTACACCAAGATCACCCGCGCTGGTCTTCCAGTTGCGAAAACCGAGATCACCCGGCGTGAAGTAAAACTTCTCATAGAAAAGCGGATCATCGGGAATATGCATCTTCCGGTACTTACCGAGATACTTACCGTCGGCCTCTATAACGGCCGTCGTGTTATGATAGAGGCCCGGCGCCCGTTTTTCGAACAGGGAGGCGATGATCACCACGCCGAGTTCCTTCGCCACTATACCAAGCGACTTCGTGGTAGGTCCCGGGATCGCCTCGGCCAGCTTGAAATAGTCGTGATCCTCGCTCTGGCAGAAGTACTCGCTCAGGAAAAGCTCCGGCAGGCAGACCACCTTAGCCCCTTTCTTCGCAGCCTCACGGATCAGACGGATGGCGGTCTTGATATTCTCCGAGGGAGAGCTGACGCAACGCATCTGAACCAAGCCCACAGTGATCTTGTCTTTGGGACCCTTGGGAACCGAGGCGGCTCGGGAGTTTTTCCGCGAAAATTTGGAAGCTTTCGAAGATTTAAGTGTTTTGGCTTTCTTTGGCACCTCTCTCTGCTACCCAATAGCATTCCAATGAAAAAGACACTTTTCGCCCTTTCCACCACTCTTTGCATGGCCCCCGGTATCGCCGGAGCCGCAAACCCCGCCGAACCCGTCAAGGACATCCGCATTACCCTCCACACATCCAAGGGAGACATCCATGCGACCATGTATGCCAGCAAGGCCCCGATTACCGTAGCGAACTATCTGAATCTCGCCCGCCGCGGATTCTACGATGGAATCACCTTCCACCGCGTCATTCCTGATTTCATGATCCAGGGCGGTGATCCGACAGGCAGCGGCATGGGGGGGCCCGGTTACAAATTCGCCGACGAGTTCGCTCCCGGTCTCAAGCACGACCGTGGCGGTCTCTTCTCCATGGCCAATTCCGGACCCGGCACCAACGGCAGTCAGTTCTTCATCACCCATGTCCCGACTCCTTGGCTTGATGGCAAGCATGCCATCTTTGGCGCCGTCGACGGCCCTAAGGATCAGGATGTCGTGAACGCCATCAAGCAGGGTGATAAGATCACCTCGATTGATATCATCGACTCACCCGAGTCTCTCTTCGCCGCTCAGGCCGCGCAAATCGCTATTTGGAACAAGGCGCTCTCCAAGTAAGAAGGAAGTAAGCCGGATAGGCTGAAGACTGGAGTCTTTTAGACTGTTAGGAGTTCACAAAAAAAGGCGTTGACTCAGGAATGAGTCCAACGCCTTTTTTGCGTTGCGAAGGTGCCTCAAAGGGATGAAGGGGATATGAATAAGGCATGAATCATAGAGCACACTTAAACCATTGGGGCATCCATGAGAGGGAATGACTCTACAGATGGGTTGATCCCATCCCCTTGATCCCTGTGAGTTTTAAAAGACGGTGGGTTCGCCTTCGCGTAAAATTCTGATTTTTTCATCGATGCCAAGTGATCTGGCATGACCCATCAGGCGATCGGGAGGCTCTTCCATCGGTTCGAATCCTAGGCGGAAGGTGCCATAGTGCATCGGGATCATGATATCCGCACCGAGGGCGGTGAAGGCTCGTAGGGCCTGCTCGGGATTCATGTGGACATCCCGCCCGGTCGGAGCGTCGTAGGCTCCGATCGGAAGTAGTGCTATGTCGATCTTGGACCGCTCTCCAATCTCCGTGAATCCCTCAAACCAGGCACTGTCACCACAGTGAAAGATTGTGCGTCCGGCATACTCAATCAGGAATCCGCCGAACCCACGGTGCTTGTCATGCAGCATCCTGGCGCCCCAGTGATGGGCTGGGGTCAGAGTGATCTTCAGCGAGCCTAGCTCCATGCTCTCCCAGCGCTTCAGCTCCTGCACACGATTGAAGCCAAGACCATGGACGAGGTCACCGACATGCTCGGGCACGATGATGGGCTGATCTGCCGCCACGGCCCGGAGGGATTTTTTGTCGAGATGATCGAAGTGGGCATGACTGACAAGAACCAGATCGATTGCGGGAAGTTCGTGGATCTCAAGCCCCGGCTCCTTAAGCCTCTTGATAACCTTCAACCACTTGGCCCAGTTGGGATCGATCAGGATGGAATGTTCGGGAGTCTGAATCAAGAAGGAGGCATGACCGATCCACGTGATGGCAAGCTCTCCTACTGAGAGTTGAGAAAGCTCTAGCAGTTTTGTCGGAGAGGAAACAACTTCCCGCGCCGAGAAGAGCGAGGGAATGATGACCTCGGTGAGGAAGTTGCGCTTATGCCATCCCTCCCCGAGCTTCATCGAGACATGGTGTTCAGGTTTCGACTTGGACGGCGGCTTTGGTTTGGTCTGCATAGCAACCCGCTTCCTGATATTCTCGGTTCCTTGCTTGAGAAGTTTTTTGACCATGGTCGCCTCGTTTGTGTCATAGAAAGAGTGGATGAGAACTGCTGAAAAGCAAAGGCTACGTGAGCGGATGAAAATGATCTCTGATGAGAGGTCTTTGCTTTTACCTTTACCGTTCGAAGCCGAGGCTTTGTTTATGGAAAATATTCTCAAGCTGGATGCTTGGAAAAATTCCTCTTCCGTTCTTCTCTTCTCTCCTATCGGGTGGGAACCCGATCCCATGGAACTCATCAGCGTCGCACCGGAATATTCCTTTTTCTTCCCTAGAATCGCGGGGGATCATCTGGAAATCCACAGGATGAGTCCCAGAAGTCGCTGGATCACCGGGCCCTATGGCATTAGAGAACCGGACCCGGGAAGCTGGGATCGAGCAGGACTCTCCGAGGTCGATCTGGCTTTGATACCGGGGCTGGCATTCGATCCGAAGGGCGGACGACTCGGACGGGGGAAAGGATTCTACGACCGCCTGCTCGGTCATCCGGAGTTCCGCGGGATTAAGGCAGGGCTTGCTTGGGATTGGCAGATCGTGGCCGAGGTGCCTTGCGATAGTGATGACATCCCCATGGACTTCGTTGTCACTCCGGGAAAGATCCATCAGACTGGGAGCACGTTGGACAAACTGAGAGAAAGAAGATAGTTGCTAGTAGCTCATGACCTACCCAGAACTTCCCACATCTTTTCAGAAGAGAGTCTGCTGGGCGGCCTTGACGGCTGTGGCGGCTCTGGCATTCATCTCGGTCATTCTGCTCGCAGGCTGGAGCATCGTTTCCGCATGCGGTTATTTGAAACCGGTCCTCACCCCGATCGCGATCGCGGCGGTGCTCGCCTATCTGTTGACTCCCGTCGTTGGTCTGCTCTGTAGATGGAGAATCCCTCGGACCTGGGCCGTGGTCGTCGTTTTTGTCCTCTTCACAGCTGCTTTGGCACTCATCGGCATCACGGTCGCTCCTGCCCTCGAGCATCAGGGTAGCATCTTTGCCAGCCGAATCCCTGCCTACAGTCAGAGCATCAGCTCTCTGGCCAAACAATCAGCCGCCGAACTCCAGAAACTGGCGGCTCTGAAAGCCAGTACGGTTGCAATCAAGCCCGCCGGGGTTGCCAACCACACCGCCATCTTCCCTCTCGAAGATCTCACTCCCGACCGCATCAAGCTCTACGGCATCGAGCTTGCCAGCAACGGCCTTGCCTGGATGCAGGAGAAGCTGCCGACCATCGCCTCTGCCACCGGAACCTTTCTACAAAAAAGTATCGGAGGTGTTTTCGGTATTCTCGGGTTCCTGCTCAGCCTGATTCTGGTTCCTGTCTTTCTCTTTTTCTTCCTGCTTGAGTCACCCGAGATCGGGGCTAATTGGAGTCGTTATCTCCCACTCCGGGCCTCCCCGCTTAAGGAGGAGATCGTCTCTCTCTTCAATGAGATCAATGACTATTTGATCCACTTCTTCCGCGGTCAACTTCTGGTCAGCCTTATCGACGGAGCTGTCGTCGGTACGGCCCTGTATCTGGTTGTTCATCTCGATTTCGCCTTCTTGATAGGACTCATGGTCGGGATCCTCTGCCTGATTCCCTACCTTGGCATGGTCCTCTGCCTGGCCCCGGCACTACTGATTGCGTTGGCTCAGTATGGTGACCTATGGCATCCAACCCTTGTGCTGATTGTCTTCCTGGTGGCCCACAATCTGGACGGGATCTTTATCTCTCCGAAAATCATCGGCGAATCTGTCGGCCTCCATCCAATGACCGTGATCATCTCTGTCTTCGCTTGGACGATCGTCTTGGGAGGCCTGCTTGGTGCATTGCTGGCTGTCCCCCTCACCGCCACGTTGAAAGTGCTTTTACGTCGCTATTTCTGGGACCTCCCACCTGAGCAACCGATTCAGCAGTCTCTGAAGATCGAGGAGACTATAGAAAAAAAGACTTCCGCAATGACTGTGGAATTGCCTCTCTGATTATTCCGGTAGCGGCGGCGGGAGCTCTGAGATCTGCTGCACCAGTCCCAGCTTCTTATAGAAAAAACAGATCGCAAATCCCGCAATGCCGCCTCCAAGATGGGCGAGATGCCCGATCTGGCGCTCGAATCCCAAGAGCCAGAAAAGCAGGGATACCACGATGATAAGCCACCCGAGTGTGGAGGCTTTCATTTTCACGGGAATGATGAAGAAAATAAGTGCGGTGATCTGCAGATTGGGAAAGAGCGTTCCAAAGCCAACCAAGAGTGCACAGACCGATCCGGAAGCCCCCACCAGATCAACGCTGCCCGGTGTCACGAGGGTCTGTAGGATCCCTCCGAACACAGCCCCCCCGAGATAAAGCAAAAGGTAGCGGAGAGGTCCAAGTAACTCCTCGAGGAGTGGACCCGTGAACCAAAGCGCCACCATGTTCACGACGAAATGAAGCAGGTTGCCATGAAGAAACGCATGAGTAACCAACTGCCACCATCCCCCACCCGTCAACCCCTCTCGACTCAGCGCCAAAGAAGGAAAGAGCGAACAATCAGAAAAGAATCGGAAGAGCTCTTCCGAGAGGAAAAGCGTCAGGTTGATCCCGAAGAGGATTGCGGTGACAGGAGAGCGGCGGAGGCGTTCCATTGTCCCGATGACTTTGATCAAGCCCTCTTTGAGACAGGTGCCAAAACAGAAAGCCCGGCCTCACGGAGGGAAAAGGCGAGTGGGAGATACCCGACCATCTCGCCATCAAGTTCGTAAGGGACTGGTTCTTCGGAGGAGAGTTGCAAGGAGGATGTCTGGAAATACTCCACATCCTTCAGTTCCGCATGCTGACCCATCAGAATGGCATGCATGTAGCGGAGGAGGTCCCAAGGACTTTGACTCTTAAAAACAAGGACATCCAGTAGGCCGTCAACTTGAGAACCCTGACGGAACATCGTAAACGGGCCACCGTAGAAACGGCCGTTCCCCAGCAATACAAACGATCCAATCCTCAACGTCCCGTCATGGCTTTTCAGTGTGATTGGGGGCGGTTTTTGACCTGCCACCTGGGCAAGGGACAGCAGATAGCTCAGAGGACCCAGGGCTTTCTTCGATTCTCTCGTAGTTCGCCTTACGACCTCGGCATCGAGTCCCACGCCGGCCAACTGGACAAAGCAGCGCTCGACACCATCTGCGGAACAGATCGGAAGATCAATGTGGCGGACCTCTCCAGATATGATAATACGCCAAGCCTTCTCTAGGGAATTCAGCGGGATGCCGAGCTCGACCGCAAAGACATTCATGGTGCCGACAGGCAGAATGCCCAGCGTTACGTCTTGCCCGCCTGCAGAGATGATTCCGTTCATCACCTCGTTGATGGTCCCATCGCCTCCGGCGGCGACAATCGTCGAAAATCCTTCCTCAACGGCTTGCCTCGCGATCAGTTCGGCGTCACCCGGCATCGTGCTGAGGCGCATCTCCGCATTCCCGGAAACCTCGCGGATCCTTTCGGGAAGACGCCCCGCCTTGTCGCTATGGGCCGCCGGATTAAGGATAATGAGGAGATTCTTCACACTTCACAATTGCTACAGGACACCTAAGTTGGTCGGGTGCGTTCGATTGCCAAGCCCTTTCTTTTCTTCGGGACGATTCTTTTAGGAATTTTCCTACTCTTACTTCTTGTGGCGAATCTTACCCTGCAACTTCCCGCAATCAAGGATCGGATCCGATCGACTCTGACGTCGTCCCTTGGAACTCCGATCTCCTTCGAGAGCGTCTTCCTGAATCCTGTAGGTGGCATCCGCCTCGGCAGAGTCATCGTGACTCCCACAGAACAGCTTGCCTTGGCCTCTACCGATGTGCTCACGGTGTATCTTTCATGGGGGGGCCTGCTGAAGGGCGAATTCGTGCCGGAAGCCATCTCACTGAAACACCCGGCAGCCACAGTGAAGCTTGGCGCAAACAGCACAACCTCCGCGCTAAAACCTTCCCCCGCCGTCAACCCATCCATGCATGCCCCACCTTCTGCGGTGGCCGTCAATGCCTCAGCCTTTTCCTCAGCTTCGTTCTCACAACAGCCACAACAACCCCAGGGTAAGAAGTTCGTTCCCTTACCCGATCTTGGTGTACTGCTCGCAAGCCTCTCGATTTCGCATGGTGATTTTTCTGTTCTGGATGCGGGCTCTCGTCCGGTTTTGCGGCTCAATGGTCTTAAAGCACGTGAAGAAAAAGGTGGACTGAAGATCATGGCGGCTTCGGCCATCATCAGCGATTCCCTGATTCTGCATGATCTCTCAGCCAAAGCCGAAGCTGGATCGGAAGGCTCTACCCTAAAGTTGCAAAACATCTCCGCGACCATGGGAGAAGGCCTCGTCACCGGCACTCTCCTATGTGGCCTGCCTCCCGGGTCTCCCGATTATACCTGCTCCATCAAACTCTCCGGTTCCAGTCTGAGAAAATTACTTGTGGATGCCTCGCTTGGATCACCCAACGCAGAAGGGCAGATCGACGGAGATCTCACTCTTGCCGGAACAGCGGGAAACGGCGCCACCATGACAGGCAAGGGAACTCTCCGGTGCAAAGAAGCCACGATTGAACCCGTGGCCTTTCTGAAACAGATCGGCCAGCTTCTCAATGTCGATGAGCTGAAACTTCTGAAGCTCACCGAGGGCCGTTGTCTTTTTCGTGTCGATCAGGGACATATCGTAATCGACGAACTCTTTCTGCGCTCGGAGAACTTGATCCTCTCCGCCAAGGGCCCCCTCCAGCCCTCAGGAGAGCTCAATCTCGAATCCAGGCTGCTGTTTAATGAAAAACTCACGGGACGCCTACACGGCCTTCTGGGATCACAGCTGACGCCGGCCCCAGAACCGGGTTACTCCCAAGTGACCTTCCATGTGTCAGGCCCTGCCTCCAATCCAAGGACAGATCTTATCGAGCGTCTTACCGGTATTCATCTCGGTGGGAATTTGGGCGGGCTGGGAGGCCTCCTTCAGGGTCTTTTCGGTAAGCCTGCTCCCCAGGCACCGGCACCTCAACCCCAGCAGCAGACTCCGGCAATGCCTCAGCCGGCACACTAAGAATCAGGCATGCGTGTGATTGCAGGCTCGGCCGGAGGACTCTCTCTTCAGCCACCGGATAAAAATACCAGACCAACAATGGATCGGGTGCGGGGAGCTATCTTCTCCTCCCTGGGTGAACGCGTTCCCGAGGCTCGCGTTCTGGACCTCTTTGCCGGAAGCGGAGCTCTTGGTATTGAGGCGCTGAGCAGGGGAGCTGTCTCAGCAACCTTTGTGGAACACCTCGGACCAACAGCAGGCCTGATCCGGAAAAACCTCAAATCAACCCGGCTCGATCGACTTCCAGCAAGCGTGCAACAGATGGACGCCTTTCGTTTCCTGGACCTTTATGTTAAGGATGAGGAATTCGACCTGATCTTTGCCGACCCACCCTATCTTAAGGATACAAGACCCTCTGCCGGTGATGTGACCAATCTGGCCGATAACCTGCTTCGCCATCCGAATATGGCAAAGGCACTCGGTGTCGAAGGACTCCTCATCCTCGAATGCGAGCGCAGGCAGCCACTTCCCTCACTCACTTCTCCCACCTCTTCAATGCCGTGGGATATCCTTTCTGATCGGAATTATGGCGAGTCCCGCATCCTGATCCTTCGCCGACCATCATGAGAAGGGTTACGATCTTCCTCTATAATCTGCTTTTTATTCCGATCCTGCTGATTCTTCTTCCTGGTTATCTCATGAGGATCCGGAAACGGGGCGGATACGGGAACAAGGCGCTCCAGCGCTTTGGTATCTTTGATAGGATAACTGCGGCACGGATCGGTCAACAAAGAATCTGGATCCATGCCGTGAGCGTGGGAGAGGTCGGCATCGCATTGAAATTCGCCTCGGAGTTTCACCACCGGAATCCGGGTTCACGATTCCTCATCAGCACCACGACCTCCACGGGGCTTGCGATCTTGGATAAGTCAGCTTCCGAATGGCTGGAGCCAATGGCCAATCCCATTGATCTCCCATTCATCACCTCCCGCCTGATCCGGCACCTCCATCCCTCGGCACTCCTCATGGTGGAGGCCGATCTCTGGCCCAACCGTATCGCCGCCTGCAAATCCCTCGGCATCCCCGTCGCCCTGCTTAATGCACGTCTCTCATCCCGCTCAGAAAAACGCTTCCTCATGGCTCGGGCCTTCACGGCTCCTTTCTTCAATCAACTCGATCTCATCACTCTGACCGATCCGGAGGATAAGGCGCGTTGGCTCTCGCTTGGGGTAAAGCCTTCTCTGTTCCACCTGACGGGTAATATCAAACACGACTCTTCTGATTGTCCCGGTGATGCGCGAGGCGGGGATTTCATCCTTGATTCGATCTTTCTAGCCGCCAGTACCCATCAGGGAGAGGAGCAGGAAATCGCCACAGCTTGGCTGACCCTGAAAAAAGAATTCCCAAACCTACGTCTGGTGATCACTCCGCGCCATGTCGAACGTCGAGAAGAGATCCGCAGCACGTTAAAAAAACTCGAAGTTCAATGCCGTCTTCGTTCCGAAGGCGCCGATCTTTCCCAGGACCCTCTGCTGCTCGACACCACTGGAGAACTCAGCGCCTGGTATTCCAGAGCCACGATCGTGTTCGTCGGCAAGAGCCTTCCCTGCTCGGTCAATCGCGGGGGTCAGAACATGATCGAACCGTTGCAGGCCGGTGTCCCCGTGCTGATCGGCCCACTTACTGGCAACTTCGAACCGCTCGCCACTCAACTCTGCGAAGCGGGCGCAGCGATCCGTGTGAACGACCAACAGGACATAATCGACTCGGTCCGATCACTGCTGGGCAACGCAGAAAAAAAGACGACCATGATCACCGCCTCGAGCACCATCCTTGCCCCCCACCAAGGCGCCACGTCAAGGAACTGTGCTTTAATCGAAGGAATGATGAGCGGTTCCCCACTTCATGATTCATAATTCATCCTTTTTACTTTTCCTCCTTCCTACTCCTCACTTCCCTCCCAGAAGAGGAGGGCCGCCCCCGACCAGTCCCTCTCGGCAACCCTTGCACGCGAGGCTTTGCCCATCCGCTTGCGAAGCTCTGAATCTTCAGCCAGTTGGCGCACTGCGTTAGTCAGAGCATCGAGATCGAGTCCCTTGGTGACCCGTCCATCAACCCCATCCTCGACGAGATCCTTCGGACCTCCGACATCGGAGACGATCACGGGCAATCCGCTGGCCTGAGCCTCAATGACCACATTCCCGAAGGTGTCGGTCGTGCTAGGGAAAACAAAGAAGTCGGCTGAGGCATAGGCGCTTGCCAGCTCCTCCTTGTGCAAACTTCCGGTGTAGATTCCCTCAGGCAACAGTTCCTTCATCATTGCCGCGTAGGGGCCGTCGCCGACGATCAGCGGACGGACCTTCACCCCGGCAGCCAGTAGACGGCGGAACGCCGCAGCATAAAGATCGAGATTTTTCTCTCGTGATACCCTGCCAACATAAAGGGCTCCCACCTCGCCTTCACGAAGGCCACGTTTTTTCCAGAAATCAGATTTTCTTTTCTCAGGATGAAAGAGTCCCGTATCCAGACCGCGCGGCAGGATCTTGATTTTCTCAGGAGCAATTCCCCGGTCGATCCAGCACTGGCGGTAATGGTCGGAATTCACATAGATAATGTCGAGCTGGGCATAGAACCAGTGCATGTAGTTCCAGGTCAGCGACTCCATCAGGCCATCCTCGGTCAGGATGCGGACATACTCGGGAAAATCCGTGTGGTAGATACCCGCCGTTGGCAGTCCTAATACGCGGGCGGCAGCTAGCGCAGCAAGTCCCACAGGACCCGGAGTGCTGATGATCACCTCTGTGAAGTTCTGTGTCTGCAGGTGATCGATGATCTGAAGCAAAGGCGGGAAGCTCAACTTCTGAAGTTCATACTCAGGCAGCTCGAATTCCCCAATGGGAGGAAAGTTCTTAAGCGGAATTCCCGGGACGGAAACCTCGTTGCGGGAAACCATCACCTCGATCTCCTTGTTATTGGCAATCAGCGCGCTGCTCATCCGTTGGATCGTCGTGGAGACGCCATTCACATCATCCAGTGTGTCCGTGAACCAGGCACGGCGAGCGTTGTGAAGTTCGGGCGGGATACTGCCGCGCATCACAAGGGAGGCATCACGGAGACGGGCTCTAGCAGGTGTCCGGAAGGCATAGAGATACGGACTCAGCAGGGCGACCAGCGGGACCACCGGGCCGACCATCTGAATACTTTCGAGAAAGCGCCCCTCCAGGAGCTGTTGCAGGAACTGAAGCGTCAGTCTGTAAGCAAGCCGGCTTGCCATCATGTTCGCCATGAGGAAGGCCCTCCGGCTCGGATCCTTCACCCCTTCAAGTTCCTTGCCGAGTTCGGCACGCATGGCGGGTTCATGAAGGGCACTGGAAAGCTCTTTCCAGAGAGAGCGCGGGCCCGGATTCGCAAGCTCGAAGATCTTGCCGCTGGCGATCCCCTGGGCCAGGAAGGCGAATTTCTCCCCCGCAGTGAAGGTTGTCGGATCACGACCCTCCATGAATCGTGCGAAAGCCTTCTCGACCAAACGGATCGTCGGCGAGGCGGCATGGCCGGCAAGACGCTCCTTGGCGTAGGAAAAAGCGACCTGATAGGTATCGAGTGCGGCTCGCAGCGGTGTTCCTGTGATCCCTCGCGGCTCACTGCGGCCCTCGCGGAGATGAGCAAGGAGTTGTGCGATGTCACGAACCGGTGGAGTCTCCGTGTGAGCCGAGGCGGGGATCGTTGCTCCATGGTCATCGGATCCGCCGAACCACCCCTTCTTCCAGGACTCCTCATGGGTCGGCTGAAGACCCGTCATAGCGCTGAAGCGCTCGATATCTGAAACTTCAAGCGAGAACAGATACCGAGTCATCGTCGAGAGCAGACCTATTTCCCTGCCATTGATCCCCTCGAAATTACGGAAAAGCAGCGCCAGGCGCATCAGGTGAATGGGGCGCAGTTTGTCCTCCAGTCCATGCAGGCATCCGGCGACGCCGTGGGCGATACCTTGGGCAGCCAGATACTGCTGAAGTTCATAGATATTTGCCTTGAGACCCTGAACCTCCTTGTGCTGGCTCTCGGTGATCCCCCAGATCAGGAGCGAAACACGGATTCCATCCTCTGGAAACAGTGCCGTCACCGATTCGCTAATAAAGACCCCGGGCAGGTGGGCGACTTCCAAGCAACCATCGATCGAGTCATCATCGGTAAAGGTAAAGAAATCCATTCCGGCGAGGCGCAGTTTATCGAGCAGTAGCTTCGGATCGGAAACACTGGCAGGAACGTTCAATCTACGAAAAAGCCACTCCGGAGAGCGGAGGCTGTAACGGGTATGAAGATGGAGGTCGACGAGGGCCATGGGAATTATCCAGCGGTTCCTTTAATGTCCGCTACTGCGCCATTGGTCGAGCCATCTTGCGTAAGTTGTCACCCGGCGAGTCTCGATAGCTTTCCGGATACAGGAAAGAGCATGGTCACGGATCGACTGATGATCCCAGTCAGGAGGATGAAGTCCGATGCGAAGCAAGGGTGCCGACTTTAGGTGGTGAGCGAGCAACTCATTCCAGAGAAGACTGACTCCTCGGCGCCACCGAGCCCTCACGCTATAGACCATACTGCGGGATGGAAATGATCTTCCTTCTTTGCAGTCAATCACCTCACCGATCCGGGTCGTGTAGTCGAATCCCATCTCCCTGACCGCCACCTCGGCTTCTTTTCCAAGTAGCCATGCCGGGGCGATGAATCCCGTGGGGGTGATTCCACATGCAGCAAATGCCTCCTTACCCTTAAGGAGCAACGAGGACGCATCATCGCGGGTTAGGTCATGGAACTCCCCCTCCCCCGCGGTATAGGACCGTGTGATTATTTTAGTCGTCAGACCCTCGCCCTGTTTCGTGGTCCTGATATGGAAAAATCCATGCAACACCGCCTCATGCCCCCCTCCCTGCCCCTTCCCAGTGACTTCACGAATCCACTCTCCAAACGTTAGATCGGAATCGATCCTTCCTTTGTGATGATGGTCCGGGATCACAAGCAGGGAAGTCACAGACACCCCCACAGCCTTAAGATCCTTAAGCATCCCGACAACCCGTTCCCGGGTAACGGTAGAGACATCGTGAATCGAAACCACCAGTGATGGATCCAAGTTTTCCTTACCGGTTAAAGTAAGCGGATCAACCGATGTGAGGGGTGCAGTTTGCATTGGCCGCAGGGTGTGTTATCTGATGTAGTCAATAGCTTCACGCAATGCCAGACGAGACACCCGATTCCCCAAACAGCAACTCTTCCAAGCCAAAGCGCCCACCCGGCGCTCCGGAGCCTCAATTCAACTGGCGCGGCCTGCTCCTCTTTGCGATTGCCTTCGCCCTCATCGGCGGCGCGTTCCTATTTCGGGGTTCTAGCATGGTCGCCACGGATGAGCTCACTCTGCCGAAATTCGAAAGCCTGCTGAAGGAGGGCAAGATCATCTCCACCCAGGACAAGCCGATGGAACTAGTCATCGAGGAGGGGCGCAATACCCAGTACCTCTCCGGCTATTACCGGAAAAAAGCAGTTCCTCCAGCCACCGAGGAAATCCCGACCCCTTTCAAGACCTCCGTCTACATGCCCTTCAATGGCACAACCCTAGAGAAGGAACTTGCTGCAGCTGGCATAACCCCGGACGTCCGTCCTGAGTCAAACATGCTGGCCTCGACCATCCTGAACATCTTGCCGATTGCCCTCTTCCTTGTCGTCCTCTACTTCTTCTTCCGTTCCCAAATCAAAATGGCAGGTCGCGGCGCCATGAACTTCGGTAAGAGCAAGGCCAAGATGCTCGCCAAGGAGAAGAATAAGATCACCTTCAAGGACGTCGCCGGCGTCGAAGAAGCCAAGGATGAGGTTCAGGAACTTGTGGAATTCCTCAAAGATCCCAAGAAATTCCAGAAACTGGGCGGCCGCATCCCCAAGGGCGTCCTCATGATCGGTGCGCCCGGTACAGGCAAGACCCTTCTGGCAAGAGCCATTGCCGGCGAAGCCGATGTCCCCTTCTTCAACATCAGCGGTTCGGACTTTGTCGAAATGTTTGTCGGTGTCGGAGCCTCACGCGTCCGCGACATGTTCGAGCAGGGGCGTAAGAACGCCCCCTGCCTCATCTTCATCGACGAGATCGACGCCGTCGGCCGTCACCGCGGACATGGAGTCGGCGGTGGACATGACGAACGCGAGCAAACCCTAAATCAACTCCTCGTGGAGATGGACGGATTTGACGCGCAGGACGGCGTCATCATCATCGCCGCCACCAACCGCCCCGACGTCCTTGATCCAGCCTTGCTGCGTCCAGGCCGCTTTGATCGTCAGGTCACCGTCAGCCTACCCGACGTGAAGGGCCGTGAAGAGATCCTTCGCGTCCATGCCAAGAAGGTGAAGCTCTCCGAATCGGTCGACCTGAGCCTGATTGCAAGGGGTACCCCTGGTTACTCCGGCGCGGAACTCGCAAATGTCCTTAATGAAGCAGCCCTCATGGCTGCCCGCAAGGGACAGGCATCGATTGAACAACCCGATCTTGAAGAGGCACGTGACAAGGTTCGCTGGGGCAAGGAGCGCCGCAGCATGGCAATGAGTGAGCAGGAAAAAACCTCCACCGCCTGGCATGAGGCGGGCCATGCCCTTCTCAATGTAGTGATTGACCATACCCATCCGCTTCACAAGGTCACTATCATCCCGCGTGGCCAGTATCTGGGAGCCACCATGTACCTCCCCGAGGGCGACAAGTACGCCACTCAGCGCAAGGAGGCCCTCGCCATGTTGATCATGACCATGGGTGGACGCATCGCAGAGGAAATGTTCACCGGAGATGTATCTAACGGTGCTTCCGGCGACATTGCCCAAGCTACAAAACTCGCCCGCCGCATGGTCTGCGAGTGGGGCATGAGCAACCTTGGCATGATCCGCTTCAGCGATGAAAATGAACTTGTTTTCATGGGCCGCGACGCTGGTCGCTCGCGCGAATACAGCGAATCCACAGCTCAACAGATCGACAGCGAGGTCAAGCGCCTCATCGACGATGCCTACCGCCAAGCCACAGAGATTCTTGAGGTGCAGAAAGAGAAGGTGAAACTGATCGCTCATGCCCTCTTGGAATTTGAAACCCTTGAGGGTTCACAAGTTGAGGATCTGATCAATCTCGGCTACATGCGCAATCCGCCCGTGATCGCGCAGAAGCCGCCCCCACTCCCGCCTCCACCTTCAAATACCCCTTCCGCCGAAGTCAGCAAACCGATCGAGCCGGACTACCCGACAGGTGGCTTGGCTGCTCCGGTTCCTGCTTGAAATCAACTCTTCTCCTCAGCAGATTCAGTCGCGTGAAACGTCATCTTCCCCTCCTGTTGCTCGCAGGTCTTTTAGGATCCGCAGTTACCGCGACAGCCCACACCTCCCAATTCCACTCTCAGGATATGGCGGGAATGGCTCGGGCGGGTTTCTTTCATCCTCTGACCGGGCTTGACCATCTTCTCGTCATGGTGGCCGTGGGTCTCTGGGCCGTTCAAATCGGCGGTCGCGCCCTCTGGCTTCT
>JBAXXS010000039.1:0-16941 GCA_037127835.1 Verrucomicrobiota bacterium
TTCCTAACAGCCTTCAGTCCAAATCTCTTCAGCCTTACTTTCTACTGTGCCAAGGCAGGCTTCGCCTTGCGGCGGCGCTGGGAGTCGGCGACGAACTCTTCCTGGGCATTGAATCTCTCTCCCTCCACGGGACGCAGGTGGTACAGACCCTCCGTGTCCATGACGCGGACCTTCACATTGTCCTTCCAGAAGGTATTGATGATCTCCTCGATGTGCTCCTGAACGCGAGGGTTGCGGATGGGGAAGCCCGTCTCCACACGGCGGAAGAGATTGCGAGGCATCCAGTCAGCGCTGCCGAGGTAGATCTCGGGAGCTCCACCGTTCTCAAAGCGAATGATGCGGCTGTGCTCTAGGAATCGACCAACCAGACTCCTCACCTCGATATTCTCGCTCACCCCGGGGATGCCGGGGCGTAGGCAACAGATGCCGCGGATGAAGAGCTGCACCTTGATGCCTGCCTGTGAGGCACGGTAGAGCGCCTCGATCATGCTCTCCTCCACTAGGGCGTTCATTTTCACGAAGATGCCTGCCGGACGACCGGCCTGGGCATGTTCGATCTCACGGTCGATCAACTCAAGCATGCCCTCGCGCAGGTCATAAGGTGCCATCAGCAGCTCCTTCATGCCGGGGAACTTGGAGACGCCGGTCAGGATATTGAACATTGCGGCGACATCCGAGGTGAGCTCCTCGCGGGCAGTGAGCAAGCCTAGATCAGTATAGAGACGCGCCGTGGAGGGATGGTAGTTGCCGGTTCCAAGGTGTGCGTAGCGCCGGATAATCTCGCCCTCTTGACGAACTACGAGCATGGCCTTGGCGTGGGTCTTGAGCCCCGCGATACCGTAGATGACATTGACGCCGGCCTCGCGCATGAGGCGTGCCCATTTGATATTGGCAGCTTCGTCGAAGCGGGCCTTCAGCTCGATGATGACCGTCACCTGCTTCCCGTTCTCAGCGGCATGGATGAGGGAAGCCACGAGGGGAGAATCGGAACTGGTACGATAGAGCGTCTGCTTAATAGCCAGGACATGCGGGTCCTCGGCGGCCTGTCCGAGGAAATCAAGCACCGTCTGGAAGCTGTCGTAGGGATGCTGCATCAGGATATCGCCCTTACGGATATGCCAGAAGATGTCGGCCTCCTCGTTGAGTGAAACAACCGTCGCGGGGGTGAATCGCTTATCTCGGAGATCGGGCCGGTCGATCGAGAGGGCCAACGGCATCAGGCGCGTCAAGTTGATGGGACCCTCGTGTCGGTAGAGATCGCCGTGTCCGAGGTTGAAAATCTCGAGCAGACGGTTAGCCACCGCATCCGGGCAGTCATCCTGGACTTCCAGACGCACGGCGGCACCGCGATTCACATGGCGCAGCTCCTCCTCAATCGCGTGCAGGAGATTCTCAGCTTCCTCCTCATCGATGTAGAGATTGCTGTTGCGGGTGACTCGGAAGAGATGAGCCCCTAGCACCTTGACCCCATGGAAGAGGGTTCCCACGTAATGATTGATAATGCTGCCGAGGAAGACAAAGTCATGGCCCTGTTCCTCCGTCTGCTGGGAGAAGGGAACCACGCGCGGGAGGATTCGCGGCACCTGGACCACTGCCAGGTCGGTGTTGATCCCCTCGCCCTCGAGGTGGACGATGATATTGAGGCTCTTGTTGAGAAGCTGAGGAAAGGGATGCGACGGATCAATGGCCAAGGGCGTGAGTACCGGAAAGATCCGCTCATGGAAGAATTTCTCGAAATGCGCATGCTCTGACTCGGGGACATCGGGAAAGTTGTGGAATTTGATGTTCTCAGCCGCGAGGCCGGGCTCGATCTCCTCGTTCCAGCAGCGGTACTGATCGTCCACCTGTTTGCGGGCTCGCTTCGAGATCGCAGCGAGCTCGGATTTCGGCGACATGCCGTCCGGCGCCAGCGCAACGGTATTCGTCTGTACCTGCTGCTTGAGACCGGCCACGCGTACCTCGAAGAACTCGTCGAGATTAGAACTGACGATGCAAAGGAACTTCAGGCGCTCCAGCAGTGGATTCTCTTTGTCGAGAGCCTGGTCGAGTACTCGCTGGTTGAACTCCAGCCAGCTAAGACCGCGGTTGATGAAGTGAGAGTGCTGCCCTTTTTCCATGAATTACCTATGGTGCGATGTCTGATGGTAGGGTCAAGGGAGGATTTGTAACAATATGGCGACATTCGGCGCCATGAAGCGCGCGCAGAAAGCGTACGAAGAGATTCATATGGAACTCAGGAACTCAGGAAATGAAAGAAGGAGGAACCCAACAGCTGCATTATTCGTGAAGCAGGCTGTTCATGCCCAACGGGTGGTTTGGATATAGCAACCATAGATTTTAGATCCTTCCTGAGTTCCTGACTTCCATATTAATTTCTTTTCTGTGGATCCACATGATCTCAATTTTTGGCCGAACTGGCAGCCGACCATGAGGGCGTCCCTCTGCTTTGTGCTAAGGGATAAGCAGATCCTCATGATTAGAAAGAAACGCGGTCTCGGTGCGGGGAAGATCAACGGACCGGGCGGTCGCCTGGAACCCGGCGAGAACGCTCTAGAAGCCGCGATCCGCGAGACTCAAGAGGAGCTCTGTATCACGCCACTGAATCTTTCAGAACGGGGAGAGCTCCACTTCCAGTTCGTGGACGGACTAGCGCTTCATTGTGTCGTATTCACGGCCGAGGGTTGTCTTGGCGAACCGGTCGAAACCGATGAGGCGATTCCTTATTGGATGGAGCCATCAACAATCCCCTACCATGACATGTGGCAGGATGATCAGTATTGGCTGCCGGGTATGCTCGAGGGCAAAACCTTCAAGGGCTACTTCCACTTTGATGAGGATAGGATGCTATCGCGCCGTCTGGAGTGGCTATCAGCCTAAGAGTGTAACTGGGGAATGGGTACAGAGAACATACGTGCTCCGGCATCTCCTCGGTAATTTACACAGGCTTGCCGACTAGTGCTCCCACCCCAGCAGTCAGGGCCATGGCCAGCGCGCCCCAGAAGGTAA
Source organism: Verrucomicrobiota bacterium (assembly GCA_037127835.1). Classification (GTDB taxonomy): domain Bacteria; phylum Verrucomicrobiota; class Verrucomicrobiia; order Chthoniobacterales; family UBA6821; genus UBA6821. Next base: position 3,007 of record JBAXXS010000039.1, read on the forward strand.
CACGTACGATGGAACCAAGAAGTGGAGCACCCCCCGCGTAAGCAGAGAGCGCGCCAAGGATGGCGAGGAAAATCATGGAGCTACCCGACACCGTCCAGGCAATCCAGTTGTGAGGCACAGCAAGCACAACTAGCAACGGCATTGCGGCACCCGCAGCGAAGGTCGCCGCGGAGGCTAATGCAGCCTGCAAAGGGCGGGCACTAAGGGCTTCAGTAATTCCGAGTTCATCACGGGCATGTGCTCCCAAGGCATCCTTCTCCATCAGCTGCTTGGCCACTTGATCCGCAAGCCCCTGATCAAGTCCCCGCTCCACATAGATGGAGGCCAACTCCGCAAGTTCATGTTCGAAATCGGTGGCAAGTTCGATCCGTTCACGCTCCAGATCGGCCCGTTCCGTATCGGACTGCGAACTCACAGAGACATACTCTCCGGCTGCCATCGACATGGCGCCCGCTACAAGTCCGGCAACCCCAGCGACTAGCACGCTGCCACGGCTCGCCTCTGCTGCCGCAACGCCGACAATCAAACTGGCTGTGGAAAGCAGTCCGTCATTTGCACCGAGGACGGCGGCGCGGAGCCATCCGACACGATGAGTGAGGTGGAACTCGGCGTGCTTCATTGAAGGGATCAGCGGGCAACCTCAGCACCCATCTTCTTCACTTCAGCTTCGTCCTTGAAGATCAGTGAGACAGAGTTCAGGCAGTAGCGGAGATGGGTAGGCGCTGGGCCGTCGTCAAAGACATGCCCCAGGTGGCCGTCGCAGCGAGCGCAGAGGATCTCGGTACGGGCCATGCCGAGCGATACATCGCGTATCTCGGTGATGTTCTCCGGGGCGAAGGGCCGGTAAAAGCTGGGCCAGCCGGTGCCGGAGTTGAACTTCGAGCTGGAGGCAAAGAGCGGCAAGCCGCAGCCGGCGCAGAAATAGACCCCGTCCTTGTGGTTATCCAGCAGGTTGCCGCAGAAGGGAGCCTCGGTGCCCTTGGCCCTGAGAACGCGGTAGGCGGCGGGGCCGAGCTGCTTTTCCCATTCGGCGTCCGTCTTCACCACACGGGGACTCTGGACGACTGGTCCAGGATTACCATCAGGGCCAATAAGGCGGACGGCGACGGGGTTCGTGGAGCTAGAAGGGGTCTGAGCGGACATGCACGAAACCATAGAAAGCAGCAGGGCTGCGGGCAAGAGATGACGGAGTTGCATGTTCAGACCATAGCACAGCAAACTGAAAAATGTCGCCCAGAGGTGCGGAGACAAGTGACCTTTTGTCTCGCGATCCTCCCGGATCAGCCATCCTCGCTCTTGGCTCGGACTGCCTGCGGCATGACTAAGCTGCGTTCCCACGCACCTTTTTACTTGTCCCTGCGATTACGGCTGATGATATCCAAGGGTGCTTTCCTCGCTTGCTCCTTGGCTTCTGATTGCCCTTGGTTCTTATCTACTCGGCTCGATTCCATTCGGTTTCATCGCCGGCCGGATTTGCGGTATCGATATCCGCACTCAAGGTAGCGGCAACATCGGGGCGACCAACGTGCTTCGCGTGCTGGGCAAGAAATGGGGCTACGCGGTCTTCTTCCTCGATTTTCTGAAAGGTATCCTTCCCGTACTACTGGCGCTTGCCTGGGGTCGCTCCATCGGGGTGAACCCCACCTCAGCCCCAGGAGCGCTGGCGGCCCTCTGTGCGCTACTGGGTCACAGCTTTCCCGTCTGGCTGGGATTCAAGGGGGGAAAGGGGATTGCCTCCTCAGCGGGTGTGATCGTCGGTCTCTTTGGAACCGGAGCTTTTCTCTTTTGCCTCGGCTCGTGGCTCCTTTTCTTCAGCGTCACTCGCTATGTTTCCGTGGCTTCGATTGCTGCGGCCATTGCCGTCCCGCTCTCCGTGTCCGTGCTCTATTTCATGCACCGATCAGATTGGCTGACTCTGTTCGTAGCATGCCTCATGTGTGTGCTGGCGATCTGGCGTCACCGCTCGAATATCACCCGCCTGCGTGCAGGAACCGAGCCTCGCTTTGACAAGAAGACGGGACCAAAAAACCCATGATCAGCCCTACAGTCAGCGTTCTCGGTGCGGGAGGATGGGGAACGGCTTTGGCCATTCTTCTTGCTCGCCCAGACAGGAAAATCCCTCTCTGGGGTCATGATCCGATTCACGTGGATGACATGGTTCGTGAGGAGGTCAATACAAAGTATCTCCCAGGGGTGCAATTGCCCTCTGTTATCAAGCCCACGGCGGATCTCTCGCTGGCGGCGCAGTCCGAGATTCTCTTTCTAGCAATTCCTTCGAAATATCTGGACGGGATCGCCGCACAACTCGCTGAATTATGCGGAGACCGCAAAACTGTTCTTGTCTCCTGCACCAAGGGAATCGAACAGGAACGTAGTCTTCTGATGAGCGAGGTGATCAGCGAACGCTTACCAGAAACTACCATCGCCGTTCTCTCCGGGCCGAACCTAGCGGGTGAAATCGCCCGTGGCATTCCGGCGGCAGGAGTCATCGGCTGTCATGATGCGCAGGCTCTGGCCACCACTCAGGCACTGTTCGCTGGAACGAGCTTCCGCGCCTACACGAGCGGTGATATCCGGGGTATCCAGTTGGGTGGTGCGCTGAAAAATATATTCGCGCTCGCTGCCGGCGTCTCCGACGGTCTCGGTCTGGGTGAAAACGCGCGGGCGGGTCTGGTTACCCGATCGCTCACCGAGATGACCCGGCTTGGCATTGCCATGGGAGGCGGCCGCGAAACCTTCGGTGGACTGAGCGGCATCGGCGACCTCATGGTCACCTGTTTCAGCCCTCGCAGCCGCAACCATCAGGTGGGATTCCGTCTTGGTCAGGGGGAGTCACTCGAGTCGATCACCTCATCCATGGGTAGCATGGTGGCGGAAGGAATCCCGACCGCCAGGAGTGCGCAAGCCGCCGCTCGACGTCTCTCCGTGGAGACTCCCATCATCGATGAGGTCTCAGCTCTTCTTCAGGGACTGAAAACTCCGGCAGAGGCGATGAAATCCCTAATGGGCCGCGATCTGCGCGCAGAAGAAGAAGTTTAGGAAACTTCTAGGGCGTGGGGCTCTAAAAGTGACCTTAAGGCTTGCTTTCGACGTGGCCGTCCGCGCGCAGAACATTCAGCTTCCCGAGATGAGGCATCCCCTTGTCGGTGCATACCGTCATTGTGCTCAGCTTGCTGATGGTGAAGACACCTCCGCGTTTATAAACATGCACATCCTGCGGTTGCTCTCCCTGTAGCAAAGGTGACCAAAGATAGCTTCCATAGTTAGTATCTGGGGCTGTATCTGAAGGACAGGAGAGCAAGGCGATGGTGACTCCGTAGTTGCCAAGACATTGCAGCGGAAGAAGCAAACTGGTCGGAGAGTTCGAGTTCACTCCGGATTGTGAGGATGCATTTGAAGCCGACACATTATAGATTGGTGGGAACTGGTTGCCATTGTCCGGGTCAGCCACATACTGCTGGACGGAGATGCCGATCTGCCGAAGGTTGCTCAGGCACTGGGCCCCTTTGGCTTTCTGGATTCCGGTTTGGATTGATGGAAAAAGCAGCGATGCCAGCATACTGATGATGGCGATGACGACCAACAGCTCGACGAGCGAAAAACCGCGCGAATATTTCAAGGAAGGGATCAAGGGTTTCATCAAATGGCTCCTGCTCATTGCGAAGCTTTTGCGGCCGCTTTGCGATTAAGATAACTCACGGCCCGGGTGATCCGACGCTCTGCGGATTGTTTGGCTTCTTGCAGGAGCCTTGAATCCTGCATTTTCTGACCCATCTCTGAATTGGCCATCATGTCCTGGATTTTGGCCATACGCTCCTGGGGGGTGAGACCTTTCAGTGAATCAAAGAAGGCTTTCCTCTCTTCCCGATCCTTCAAGGCCTGCGTCTGTTTGTCGGAAGGAAGTTTCTTGATTTGGGCCAGTTGCCGCTGCTCCATCCAGGCTGGGTTGACGTCGGCTCTTTCTCCCCATGGCACACGGCTCCCTCCGTTCCCAGTGACTCCAGGCTGCTGGCCCGGCGATCCTGATGGCCTCAATCCACTTGCACCATCAGCCTCTTCATCCCCCTCACCAGGTCCTGCTCCGCCCCACTCGTGGCGACGGCGTTCGTTAAGAAAGAAAAACTCTGCTACCTTGCCATGAGCCGAACCGACAAGCGAAGAGACGGCTTTGCGAACGGTTGCGGACTTGGGAAGTTTAGCGGCGGGCGTCCAATCCTTGGGCAGAGCCGTCATAACACCGCTCTTCTGGGCTGTCTCATCGAGAAGTTTTGCCAGATCCGGATCTGGACCCTCCATACTGATGGCAAGAAACCGCGCGTCGATCACCTGACCATACTCAGCTCCACCGGCTCCACCTGGGCCCGGGTAATAACTGGTGGTCCAGCCCTCGATCTTGCCGGTGCCAGAGAGCGAAACGATGGCCTCGTTAAGGGCTGTTTTGGTCGGTGCCGCGAGATAAACGACGCGCCAGCCAGATTCCGTCGCCTCGGCCAATATCTCTAACGCCTCCACAGGGGTAACCTTGACTACGTCCATTGTCACCCGCTTGGAGGGGTCGAGTGAACTCTCGATGCGAACCCCCCCCTGTCTGGCAATCGAGGCGATCACCTTGGCAAGGGGTTGTTCCTTCGCATGGATGGTGACCAACCCCCAGTTCGCAATCCAGCGGGCGATCAGAATGACGGCAAGCAGGAGGGCGATGCCCCCCAGATAGAGCTGCCGTCTGGGCAATGCTGAGAGAAAGGAAAGCATCAGTCTTTATGAACACCTCATAAGCGATGAAGTTGCACCAAAAATCAACTCTCCCGACCAGAGCGAAAACCGGGAAGGTTTTTACTTCCCATTCCGGGGGTTCCCCAAAGAAACCCCCTGACTATAGCTTTCTTTAATATTCTTATCTGTCTTTGCCCCCATCACATCCATCGGAGCCAGAGGAGGATCGGTCATCACATTCTCCCTCCGATTCACCCTTTTCGCCACCTCTGGATCCGCCAGAGCTACCCGAAGCAGCTGTTCCACTGCTTACCGACTGGAGAGAGGCCAGATAAGCTGATGTCTGGGTCTCAACATGTCCATCCGCACGAAGAATATTCAGTTTCCCCATGTGGGGATTCCCCTTGTCCGTGCAGACCGCCATGGTTGAGAGCTTGGAGATGCTGTTGACGCCTCCCTGGTTATAGATAGCGGCGCTCTGCGCCCCCTCACCATTGAGCGTTGGAGTCCAGATATAGCTGCCATAGTTCGAATCCGGCACCTTATCGGTAGGGCAGCTGAGCAGACTTGCCGTCACACCGTAGGCGCTCAGGGCTACCAGCGCACTCTGAGGTGCGGTAGGCGTCGCTCCGGGAACCATGTAATTCGAGTTCACCGATGTCGAGTTGATCGGAGGAAACTGCTGTCCGTTAGCGGGGTCTGCCACATACTGCTGAACGGCGACACCGATCTGGCGCATGTTGCTGATGCATTTCGCTGTTTTGCCCTTCTGCGATGCCTGCTGGACGGTCGGAACCATCATCGAGGTCATGACACCGATGACGCTGGTGGTCACAAGCAGTTCTACCATAGTGAATCCGGCTTTGCGCCGGGGTAATGTGCACTTTTTCATTTTGTTCTAGGGTTGGTTGTTTGACTGCGGGGTGAAGATGGAAAAAGAGAGCGCGTCCGGCCACGAGAAGCCCCGGTTAAAAGAAGTCGGGGCGGTGGCGGTCGACGCGCCTTCACGGGGAATCCCTCTTGGCGATGTCATAAAAGTTCCCCTGCCGCCGGAAAGGCCCGGAAGCCCTGAGCGAGTCCTCGCTCTCATGGGTCAACATGCGGCCGGATTCGGAAAAATCAAAAAATTTTTGCAAATTCCGTCGGGGAAATCTCCCACCTGCACTCGCGGTAGTGGCAAGGCAAAACCGATTTGCCTTGTCTCGCCGGCGGTTCGATGCGAGAGAGAGGGTTGTCCGATATCGGCGACCGTCGCAAGGTGGTGCGGATTTCCGCTACCTACCCCGGCATTGAAAGCCGAAGCAGCCTCCGCCACGCCCCTTTTCGCAAGATTCCAGGGATGGGACACACAGGAGGCCGCACACGACGAGTCGCACGGTCACCAACACACAACGCAACGATAAACATACCTAGTCCTGATTCCCGCCCACACCGGCTCCGTGTCCCAAGCCGCGAATCGCGGGGATTCCTTCAACACAACACATATCATGTCCTCAAATTATTCACCTAATAATGGCCGCTCCCGTAGTGGCGGCGGCGGTCGCCGTCGTTCCTCAGGCTCCTCCGGATCTCAGGGTCGCTCCCAAGGCGCTTCACGAAGCGAAGACCGGCCGCGCCGCGAGCAGCAGCCAGCCAAGAAGCAAGGCTTCCTTGCCAAGCTCCTCTCCGTCCTCGGACTCGGTGGCAAAAAAAAGCCCCAGACCTCCGGCCAACCTCATCGCACTCCCAGGGCCGAGCATTCCGGGCGCCGTGAAAGTTCATCTCCCCGCCAATCCCGGAAGCCCGAACGCATTGAAGTGACCACGCCCCGCGTCTACGTAGGCAACCTCTCTTTCGATGCGACTGAGAGCGACCTCATGGAGCTCTTCAGCGGCGTTGGATCCGTCCAGAACGTCGAAGTTGTTTGCAACCGCGAGACTCAACGCTCCAAGGGATTCGGATTCGTCACGCTTTCTTCCATCGAGGAGGCCAAGCGCGCGGTCGACGAGCTTCACGACAAGGAATACATGGGCCGCAAGCTCGTGGTCAGTGGCGCCAAGGCCGTAGCCGAGAGCCGCAGTGAAAGGTCTGAACGCCGCGACACGGCCGGTGCTTCGGAATCTTCCACGGAGTCCGAAGCCGCTGCGGCCTAGTTGGTTTTTAGTTCCAATCGGTCTCCGTTTCCGTGCTTCCTGCGGGAACAATTCTTATTGCCGGCCCCACTGGGGCCGGCAAAACCGATCTCTCCCTCCGGCTTGCCGGAGAACTTCACGGTGAGATCGTCGGCGCTGACGCATTCCAGATTTACGCAGGTCTCCCCATTCTGACAGCGCAGCCATCGGCGGTCGCGCGTAAGGGGATTCCCCATCATCTGATTGGATCAGTAGATCCGGCAGAGACTTATGACGCGGGACGCTATCTGCGTGAGGCGCAGCCCGTTATCCGTGAGATTGTCGCACGGGGCAAACGCCCGATCGTTGTTGGCGGAACAGGACTTTATTTCAAGGCGCTGCTCGGCGGTCTGCATGAACTTCCGGCAGGCGACCCCGTGCTGCGCGCTGAACTACAGGCCCTCCTATTGCCGGAACTGATCGAGCGTCTTCAGGCACTCGATCCTGCCGCGGTGGGAATGGTCGACGTGGTTAACCGCCGCCGTGTCGAACGGGCCCTTGAAATCGTAATACTGACGGGCAAGCCGTTAGGCGCGTCGCGGAAGGAATCGCAAGGCTCCACCCCAACACCCCAGTGCGTGGAAGTCATGGCCCTTCTTCTCACGCGTGATCGGGAGGAGTTGAACGCCCGGATCGAGGCCAATGTGCAGACGATGTTCCAACAAGGCGTGGAGGCTGAAGTGGCCGCTTTACCCGAACAGCATGTCGGTCCAACGGCCTCGATGACACTCGGTCTGCGGGAAATCCGCTCTCTCCTACGGAATGAAATCACTCAAGAAGAGGCGATCGCCGCCATCAGCTCGGCAACTCGGCGCTATGCCAAGCGGCAGATGACCTGGTTCAACCACCAGCATGATTTCCCGAAACTAAATCTGAGTCTTTTTTCCGATCCTGAAAAGTCTTTAGCAGAGGCTCTGCGGCTACTCAACGCACCCGGGCCGCAGCAGGGCAGCGGCATCCTTATTTAAGGAAACCGCCGAGCGTCTCGAGAACTTTCCCCGCATCCTGTTCGAGCGTTTTGACAGCATTTGTAGACGTCATGTTGGTCGCGGACTGCTCCTTGATGCCCAAGAGTTTCATTCCCTGTTGGATCCCCTCCTTGACTACTCCTTCAGCGCGGGCGGTGAAGAGCGTGGCGAGTCGCGGGGAGAGATCATCCGTGGGATGGGAAAGGCTCCCGCCGACGATCATCGGGGTCCAAATGTAGCCGTCATGCTCGTTCAGACCGAGGACCTCGCGGGCAAAGGGGATCATGTCGACAATCCTCTTGGTGATGCCGACCTGAAAAGATCCCTTGAGTGATCCATCCCGCCCCACCTCTGCATCTCCAGTGAGAGTCAGCAGACCTTTGGATTCGAGAACCACGTTGCGCCATACGGTCTGTTCGGAATTCCCCGAGAAAGTGGCGTGGGCCTCCTGAATAGGAAGATGCCTGAATTGGTCTATGGCCGTGAAGAACGCCAACTTCTCCAACACCGGAATCTGCGAGAGAGTGACGTCGTGCACGCTGACATCACCAGAGATGGCATGGATCCCGTCACGCCCCCATGTGGTCTTGCCCTGCCCCTCCAGAGAGCCCAGTACCTTCCCCTTCAGCGAAGGCAGAAGAAAGGTCAATTCGACCTTCTCCCAATGACCTTTCAACCATGACTCGCTTCCATTACTTGGAAAGTTTCCTTCCAGCCGCAGGGTGCCGTTTTGAATCGAGAGATCCGCGCCGGTGAGGTCGAGCCCTTCCTTGGAGAGACGGCCTCGGATCGTGTTGATCCCGATCTTCAGGTCAGGAAATCGCTCACTGACCAATCGCCCTCCATGGGCCGTAAAGCGGATCTGTTCTCCCTCTGGCACCGATTCCAAGGTAGTTCCCAGAATGTCAAATGACCCTCCCTTAGGTTGCTCGATCAGCACGTCTGTGGAGGAACTCTTGATCCTCTCAATCACGAACTTCGCGGGCAGCCATTTAGGTAGTGAGTCGGCCCTCTCCGCAACTGTACGGACAGGCTCGTTTTTGAACTCCGTGACGGGACCGAGATGGATCATGGTTCGGTCCAGAGCAATCTCCTCAACAACGAGGCTTGCCTGAAGAAGAGCTGAAGGACGCAATCGTGCACGCAGGCCACTCGACTCGATGCTCTTCAGCGCGGTTTTGGGGGATCCAAGCGCCCGGAGGCTCCCCGACGTAAGAGCCGTCCAAGCCCAGTGGACAGGGGCCAACTCCGCCTTCGCGTGAAGCTTCTCGGTCGTCTTCTGTTCCACCAGTAAACGAAACTCCCCTCCCTCTAGCCAACGCGTAAGAAGCACCAGCGCGATTGCTAATACGATCCACACCAAGTTCAATGGGACGATCCAGTAAAGATGTCGAAATCGGTGACGGGATTTCGCCATTTCTTTAACTCCCGGATGCCGAGCGTTCATTCAGGCTGTCGCAGACCGGGCAGCGGAGAAGGTCGGCGGTAGATCCATCGGTGTATCGCGAACCGCAGATTCTGCAAAAAACGCGGCTCTGGGAGATAATGTTGGCATGGCGTTTGCGAATAATTTCGTAGCCTATCCAGAGGATCAAAACAACCGCCAGAAAAAGGGCCAAATAGACGCAGACAAACCACGAAAGCGTGATGGGAATCATGGTTTGGTTGAGGGATGAACAGGGGGAGCGGATGCCGCAGGCACTGCCGAGCTGGTGTCTCCACCCCAGAGCACAAGGACTCGCCCCCACGAGATTGCCTCTACGGACTGGTACTTTGGCTGGGGCTGAAAGCGCCGTGTCATTATCCAGACCCGCGCAGCCTCGTCGCTGGCCGGGTCGCCGGAGGATTCCATCAACATGCAGTGCAAAGGCATCCCCTCGGAGCCGACGCCCACTTCGTAGAGTGCTGGCTGGACAGCCTTCGCCATAGCGACTGGAAAAGAAGAGGGTGCGGCGTCCTCCACTAGGCGCCGTGCCGAGAGTTCATCTTCCCATCGGACGACTGTGGAGGGGTGTGCGCCGCTAGCGCAACCTGTGGGTGAGGCCGTGGTCTTTGCCTCATGGCTCAATCGTTGGGAGACTGGCTGGAGCGGAGTCGTCAGCGGGGGCAAGGGGGGCTCGATACTGCTGACGGGCTCGCTGCGTAGAGGAAGCAGTGCTGCCGGCGGCTCTTCGTAGCTCGGCCTGTATTTCAGGGGCGGCAGCGAGGGTAAGGCTGTTAGCGCCGCACGGAGGGGTGAGAAGACCGCTGGATCATTGGCTTCCAGCCAAGGCGCCAACTGAAGCGCGGCTTTACTGTCAGGCGGCAGGAAGTAAAACAGCGGCTCCTCCGGTATTTTTTCGGAAGGTACCCGGTAGCTGATCGAGAAGAGCACCACCATCAGGGTCTGCAGAATTGCTGCTCCCAGAATGCAGAGGGGCAGCATCAGTCGCGGCGCTTGACGGATCGGCCACTCAAAGGCGAGTTGGGCAAACTCTCCCAACTCCCGCGGGGAAAGAGGGATCTTTGGAACCATAGGGAGACGTTGCGTCATGACGACCCCGAGCCAGTGGCAAGCACGACGGTGAAGCCACAGCGTGCCCCGATTGTCATGATCTGGAGCAGGAGATCGTAGGGGGCAAGCCGGTCAGCCTTGATGATGAGGCTGCCGGTTCTGGGTGCCTTACGGAGCGATGTTTCCAGCTCGGCCGCGGTGACTACCTGGCGGTCATAATAGATCTGCGGCAGAGGCGCCCCCGTGACGCTGACCACCTGGGGATCCCGCTGAGGGAGGAGAAGAAAAGGTGAATCGGGAACCTTCAGCGCGATACCCGGCTGGAGCATGAAATACCCACCCAGCAGCAGGAAAAAGACGAGGCTCAGCAGTGTGCCGAGCGCAGGGGCCATCAGCAGCAGCGCATCTCCCGCTCCCTTACTGCGGGGAAGCCTCATCCGTTGGAGGTGTCATCCCGCCTGTCGGCGGCATCCACAAGCAGGTTCACAATCTCGATGCCCGCCCGCTCCATGTCATGGATGATGTCGTTCACCCTCGCCGTCAGGTAACTGTGTCCGATGTAAGCAGGGATCGCCACACCGAGACCGGCCGCTGCATCGAGCATGCTCTCGTAGACGCCGCGGGAAAGTTCCGCTGCCGTTGCATAGCCGCCGTGTGCCGAAAGAATAAGGAAGGCATCCAGCAGTCCAAGGATCGTACCGAGCAGACCCAGCAGCGGGGTAACATAGGCAAGTGTCGCGAGGATCGGCAGATTCCGCTCAAGCTTCGGGATCTCCAAGAGAGAGGCGTCGGTTGTTAGCGACTGCAGGACGCTCCGTCCGGCACCAGGCCTCAACAGTGCGGCCTGCAGGACGCGGGCCGCCGGGCCATGGCTCGCGGAAGATTCGGCGAGCGCCTCATCAACACGACCATTGTGAATCAGCAGTGCAAGTCCGCCGAGGAGTTCTCCTACACGGATGGAGGCTTTGTGGAGAAAGACCAGCCTTTCGAAGAAGACACCCAGCGCTACCACGCTGCAGAGCAGGATGATCCACATAAGGGGTCCGCCTTTTTGCAAGAGTTCAAGCATGGGAAAATACTAGTTGCAGGTTGAAAGCATTAAAAAGGTTAAAGGTGTATAGGAGGAATCTTACCGCCCATCAGATCGGCAGGCTCGCTTGTGCGGATGAACCGCTTGGCAATGCCTCGGCATGGGAGAGATGGCCAAGCATTTCCTGAAGCCGCTCTCGCACCCCGGGGAGGAATCCACGGTCGGCATGGAGGACTAGTAGGCAGAGCTCGTTGTTATGAAGGAAGCTCAGGGCACCCTGTTCCGCATGGAGTGTCACCCCGGGCACATTCCCTAGACCCATCTTGGAAGAAGACTCCCGGATCTGGGCCAGCATCGTCATTGCCTGGCCGCTCAGGGTCTGGAGATCGATTCCGGAAGGAGTGTTGGAGGCGCAAACCACCTGATCCCCATGTGCCAGGATACAGGCCCGCAGGCCCGGAAGCTGTCCCGCCATGGCGATGACGCGATCCATGGTAAGCTTCTCCTCGGTCATGAAGAGGGCCTGCAACGCCGAGGGATCGGCAAGCTGATCGAGGGGATCGAGCTTCCAGAGCGGCGCAAGAGCAAGAACCTCGGGTGTCTCCGCGACATCGTCGGGTAAAATCACGAGCTTCTTTTCCTCAGGCGCCGGCTTGACAAAAACATTCCGGCGAAAGATAGGGAGCGAGGCGAAGAATCCCCGCTTGGCGGTGACTGCTGGCACCAACTCCGAAACCTCTTTTTCCTGGGTTAACTTGGCAACGTGCGTTTCCAAGGTTGAGAGCGCTTCGGGCTGATTGGTCGAAAGCACCTTGGCTTCGATCACTGGGATAGGAGATTCTTCGGTGGAGTCATCCGCAGAGGGAAGGGTCACTGGGGATGCTTGTTCCCTCGGGAGTTCCCTTTGTTCACTCGGAACCTCTTCAAACCTTGTTACCAAGCGGTAATAAAGGGCCACCCATCCGGCAGGAAGATTCAGTCGCTCAGAACGGTCTCCGCCTTCGGGCACAACGACCAGATCGGGCAGAAGATCGTTCAGCTGGCCGAGCGAGAGACGCGGCGTATTCCCCGCGAGCAAATCCCGACAAGGCAGATCGGCCGTTCGGCCGCTCAGTTCATCGGCAGTTGTTTCCTTGCAGAACTGAGCCGGAAGCCTAGCCATTAACTCCGACAGGGGCACGGAGATCATGTCCGGCGCCTCCTCAAAGAAACGATGGCGCGGCGCCGTGCGCGTGCTGGATGCGATGGTCACGCTCTGATCCTCTTGAAAGTGCGGCTAGTCCGCAACCGAGAATCTCCGATCGAGAATCTTCTTGCCCCGGAAGCGCCGTCTCTTCGAAATGAGAAGATGGACTTGAATCTCAAATTCGATGACCGCGGCCTGATTCCCGCGATTGTACAGGAGAGCACTGAAGCCGGTGGCCGCGTTCTCATGATGGCCTGGATGAACGAAGACTCGCTGAAGCATTCCGTTGATTCCGGCTACATGCACTACTGGAGCCGTTCCCGCCAAAAACTCTGGAAGAAAGGCGAATCAAGCGGCCACACGCAGCGGATCCTGCGTTGGTTCGTCGATTGCGACCGCGACACTCTCCTTTTCGAGGTCGAGCAGCACGGTGGCGCCTGCCACACCGGCTTTGCCAGCTGCTTCTATGTCGAGCTCGACAAGACCGGAAACGACCTTCCGCCTCAGGAAGAGCCGCTTTTCAGTCCCGACAGCGTTTACAAAGCGTAGGCGATCACACTTCCCATCCCGATGATCCAATACCACCGCCTTCTCAACCTCATCCTCGACCACGGGGCGCGGAAAGAAGACCGCACCGGTACTGGTACCCTCTCGGTCTTTGGTGCGCAGGAGCGCTTTGACCTCACTCAAAGCTTTCCCCTGCTCACCACCAAGAAGCTCCATCTCCGCTCCATCATCCACGAGCTACTCTGGTTTCTGAAGGGCGACACCAACGTCGGCTACCTCAAGGAAAACGGGGTCACCATCTGGGATGAGTGGGCCGATGCGAACGGCGATCTCGGGCCCGTCTACGGTGCTCAGTGGCGTCGGTGGCGCACTCCGGAGGGAGGAACAGTTGATCAGATAGCACGGATCATCGAAGATCTGAAAAAGAATCCCGACAGCCGCCGCCACATCATCAGTGCCTGGAATCCGGGTGAGATCGACAAGATGGCCCTGGCCCCCTGCCACGCCCTCGTCCAGTTCTATGTGGCCAACGGCGAACTCAGCTGCCAGCTCTACCAGCGTAGCGCGGATCTTTTTCTAGGAGTCCCCTTCAACATCGCCTCGTACGCCCTGCTCACGATGATGATCGCGCAGGTCTGCGGGCTGAAGGCGATGGAGTTCATCCACACCTTCGGCGACCTCCATCTCTATGTGAACCATCTTGAGCAAGCCCGGCTTCAGCTCACCCGGGAGCCGCGCCCACTCCCGCAGATGCTACTTAATCCCGCTGTGAAGAACTTGGAGGATTTCCGCTACGAGGACTTCACGCTAGAGGGGTACGACCCTCACCCCGCGATCAAAGCCCCAATCGCTGTTTAGAATGCGAAGCCGAAGAATATTTCCCGCAG
>JBAXXS010000040.1:0-16903 GCA_037127835.1 Verrucomicrobiota bacterium
CCATCGCCGGGCGCGGTGTCTTCTGGAGCACCAGCCCCCAGGCAGCCTCGCGATCGGATCGCGAGGCGAGCGGCCCATTCGGAAGCAGTGCCTTCATCGGGGATGAGAACTTCGGTGAAAGCACACCGCTTCCCCTCTCTCCGGAAATCTTGGCCAGAGCATGCCTAATCCTGCGGGCGGCACCCGATGTCGGAATCCAGACCTCCGTCTTGGACAGGTCAAAGGGATTGCCCTCCACCCCCTCGAGCAATGCCTCCGCCACCTGATCCGCAAGCGATTGCGGTCGGTTCAGAAAGATGAGCTTCGGGTTAGGCATGACAGGATGGATCAAGATTAGAGACCCATCCTTAACAGGGCAACCCAGACGCAGAGTGTCCTACGCCTAAAAAAGTTTTCCCCCGGAATTACTATACAGTTTTAGCCACCCAGCATGCCCAAACCCCGCGACGGGATCATGACAGTCCGCATTCCCACGGATGAAAAAGAGTTGCCTCCAGCGCCTAAGGAATTAACCTCTCTACCCATTCGTGGCGTCATTGCACCAAGATTTGCGCGGTTAGCTCAGCGGTAGAGCACTACACTGACACTGTAGGGGTCGGCAGTTCAAACCTGCCACCGCGCACCACTTTTCCCCCCACTTCTCAAGTGCCTAGGGAAAAATCAGTCGGCTGCCCCTTCTCCTTCCAGGCGTTCATCTCAGCCTCCATCGAGGCGAGTTTCTTGGCGAATATCATGTGGGCGTAGCTACCTATCAGCAGACTGAAGGGAGGCTTTTCGGCATCAAGCAGGTCGAGGATGGCCGAGGCTGCCTTAACTGGATCTCCTGGTTGTTTTCCATCCATTTTGGAGAGGAAGCCGCCAAATTTGCCAACAATCCCTTCATAGTCGGAAATCCGTGGGCCATGGTCGAGTGAGAGTCCGATGAAATCGGTGCGGAAGGGGCCCGGTATCACCTGAGAAACTTGATGCCCGGCGGGGCGACCTCCTGGGATGAGGCATCACAAGCGGCGTCGAGCGGAGCCTTGGCCCCTCCGTAAACGGCGAAGCCGGGATGGTTTGCGTAAGCAGCAATGGCCGACATCGTGATCACGTGACCGCTATGTTGAGCACGCATGACAGAGAGCACGGCTCGGATCAGGCGGAACGTCCCCGTGAAATTCGTCTCGAGGTTGCGGGCGAGTTACTCATCGGTTGATTCCTCAAGGGTAGCCAGCAGGCCGTAGCCAGCGTTATTGATAAGGGCATCGAGTTGGCCAAACTGCGCCAAGGTTTCCTTAACGGCTCGTTCGGCATCGGCTGGTTTGGTAAGATCGAATTCGATTGCAAGAGCCTTCCCCCGTTTACTGGGCGACCAGATCAACAACGCTTGTGGGGTTCCGAACAGCCAGCGCGACCTGATGGCCTCATTTTAGGGCTTCCATGGCCAGAGCGCGCCCGAATCCCGTCGAGGCTCCGGTAATGAGAAGGGTTTTTATGACCTCGTCTAGATCGCCTTTTGATTTTCCAAGTTCTAGATCAAAGAAAATAGAAAGTAGTTCCTCAAGTCTCCTGAGTTCCTGAGTTCCATATTTTCATTTACCCGACTAAGATGCCCTCCATGTGGAAGACCGCCCATGAGCATATCCTGAAACTGACCGTCTACGAGCCAGGCAAGCCCGTCGAGGAACTGGCCCGCGATCTTGGTCTGCGCGAAGAGGAGATCATCAAACTTGCTTCCAACGAGAACCCGCTCGGCCCCTCACCCAAGGCGCTGGAGGCGATGCGCAAAACGCTGGAACGCTCCCATTTCTATCCGGACGGCGGCGGTTACGAATTGCGAGGAGCTGTTGCAGAGCGCCTCGGCATGGCCCGCGAGAATATCGTTCTCGGCAACGGCTCCAACGAGATCATCGAATTCATCGGTCATGCCTTTCTCCGTCCCAGTGACGAGGTGGTGGTGGCCCGTCACTCCTTCGCCGTCTACAAGCTGATGGCCCAACTCTTCGGCGCCGATACGGTCGAAGTGCCGGATCCTGGTTTCACGGCAGATCTCGATGCAATGCTGGCAGCAATCACGCCTAAGACGCGGGCTGTCTTCATCGCCAATCCAAACAATCCCACTGGAACCATGGTCGGCCAGGAGGCGATCGACCGCTTCATGACAAAGGTCCCAGATCATGTCCTAGTAATCTTCGACGAGGCCTATCATGAGTTCCTGGATGATGCTCCCGATGTCCTGCCCTATATCCGTCAGGGCCGAAATGTCGTCGTGATGCGGACCTTCTCGAAGATCATGGGACTTGCGAATCTCCGCATCGGCTACGGCATCACCACGCCGGAACTGGCCGCCGTGCTGCAGCGCACCCGTCAGCCCTTCAATGCCAATGGTATCGCCCAGGCCGGCGCCCTTGCAGGACTGCTCGACGAGGAGCACATGCGCAAGACTCGCGAGCTTACGCACGAAGGACTCGCCTATTTGGAGAAAGAGTTCGCGGCTATGGGACTAGAGTATGTGCCGAGTGTCGCAAACTTCGTTCTCGTGAACGTCGGCGATGGCAACGCTATCTTCCAGGCCATGCTCCGCAAGGGGATCATCCTCCGGGCCATGGGAAGCTATGGCATGCCGGAGTGGATCCGCATTTCCGTGGGGACCATGGACCAGAACCGCCGTTGCATCGAGGAGCTGAAAAAGGTTCTCAAAAAGTAACTGTGCAAGAGACCATTACCGCGCTGGCCACACCTCCCGGCGAGGGGGCCCTTGCCGTGATCCGGATCAGCGGGCCAACTGCTCTGACCGTCGCTGACGCCGTTTTTCGAGGCGCGAAGAGCCCCTCTGACCTCCAGGAAAGGAACGTCGTCTTCGGAAGAATCATCGATGCAAAGGGCGAGGTCATCGACGAGGTTCTGCTCACCGTTTTCAAAAATCCCCGTAGCTACACTGGCGAGGATCTGGTCGAGATCAGCGGCCATGGAGGTTCGTTTGTTGCCTCGCGTGTTTTGGCCGTAGTGCTTGAAGCTGGCGCGCGGATGGCCCGGCCCGGGGAATTTACGGAGCGGGCCTTCCTCAACGGAAAGCTCGATCTGACTCAGGCGGAGGCGGTGATGGATCTCATCAGTGCCGGAACGCCGAGGGCTGCACGTGCTGCAACGGCACAACTGGAGGGGCGGCTCGGGCAGGAGATCCATGCACTGCGCGGGGAGCTTCTGGAATGCGTCGCACATCTGGAGGCCTTCATCGACTTTCCCGAAGAGGGAATCGATCCGGAGAGTGGTGTGGCGTTGCGGCGCCGGATGGAAAGAATCGCAGAGCACCTTGCCATCTTGCTCGCGACAGCTGACGAGGGACGCCTGCTCAGGGAAGGCATCACCTTGGCGCTCTGTGGAGCACCAAACGCAGGAAAGTCGAGCCTACTCAACCGTCTTCTCGGCGCGGAGCGTGCAATCGTGAATGAGGCGCCAGGCACCACTCGCGACACGATTGAGGAGAGGGCAAGCATCGGCGGCTATCCCTTCCGCGTTATCGACACGGCAGGTCTCCGGGAAACAGTCGACGCGGTGGAACAAGAGGGTGTGCGCCGCGCAAGGCAGGCCGCGGAACAGGCCGATCTCCGCCTTCATCTTGTCGATGCCTCCCTTCTCTCCGACGCGGCAACAATCCCGGCACCACTTTTCGATGATGAGATCCTGGTCTACAACAAGAGGGATTTGCTGGCTGATCGTACCACCTTACCTCGAGGAATTGTCATCTCCTGCCGAACCGGTGAAGGGATCGATAACTTGATCCAAACTATTATCTCGAAAGTAACGGGTCACTCGAAAGGGGAGAAAGGTGTGCATGGGGAGACTGCTCAGGATCATTCCGCCATCAATACACGCCATCAGGGCTGCCTCAAACGCGCTTCCTTAAGTTTGGGAGCCGCTATGGACCTACTGGGAGCAGGGGATCCTCCGGAACTCGTGGCTGTCGAGTTGAGGAGCGCCCTAGGAGCCGTAGGAGAAGTGGTCGGAGAGGCTGGGACAGAAGAGATTCTGGGAAAAATCTTCAGCAGTTTCTGTATCGGAAAGTAATACCGCCCGAGATATTCGGTATTTCCGTGATTTCCTGACGCAACCACTTATGGGAGAATGGCTTTCGGCGCGCAAGATGCGCGGCTAATCCTTTTCACTTGTTCTGTGATACCTCTCTTATAGGCTCTACCTCTATGTCCACGGGAACTCTACCCACCATGCATCCCCATGCAACGCCGGTTTCGACGCCCATGGCGTTCGATTCCAAGATCGAGGGGAATGTCATTATTACTAAGCTGGATGCCGCCATCAACTGGATGCGCAAAAACTCTCTCTGGCCTATGCCAATGGGCCTTGCCTGCTGCGCAATCGAACTCATGGCCGCCTCTTCCGCACGCTTCGACATCGCACGCTTCGGCGCCGAGGTCATGCGCTTCTCGCCACGCCAGTCCGACGTGATGATCGTCGCTGGGACCGTAACCTATAAGATGGCCCTTTCCGTTAAGCGTATCTACGAGCAGATGCCCGAACCCAAGTGGGTGATCGCGATGGGCGCCTGCGCCTCCTCCGGCGGCATGTACCGTAGCTACGCCACACTCCAGGGTGTCGACCAGATCATTCCCGTGGACGTCTACATCTCTGGTTGCCCACCGCGCCCCGAGGCCTTGCTGGATGGTCTGATGAAGCTTCAGAACAAGCTGATGAGCGAGCATTCCGTACTCGATCAGAAAAGGGCCCTCCTCCAGTCCCTGCGATGAGCGCGGCCTCAGATGCAACCAGGATCGAGGAGACTTTCTCTCCCGACGTCTTTGATCGGAAGGAATTCCGCGGCGAGACGACCCTTTCGGTTCATGCGAGCCGAATCCATGAGGTAGCCCTTTTCTGCCGCGACACTCTTGGTTTCGACCTGTTACTGGATATCTGCAGCGTCGATCATGCCGGTCACCATCCCCGCTTCGAGGTAGTCTACGGGCTCTATTCCATCGCCAAAAAGACCCACCTGCGGCTGAAAAGCAGCCTTTCGGAAGATGAGCCGGAGATCGACTCTGTGACTGACATCTGGCCGACCGCCAACTGGCATGAGCGCGAGGTATGGGACATGATGGGGATCAAATTTCGTAATCATCCGGATCTCCGACGCATCCTCATGTGGGAGGGTTATCCCTACCATCCGCTCCGCAAGGAATTCCCGCTTGAGGGTATTCCCACCGATGTACCCGATGTAGCCTTCACAGAGGTTGCCCCTCTCGCCGGAGGTCCCTTCGTCACTATTCCCACCGAGGGTAACACCGAGGTGCGCGAGCCCCGTGCCCGCCACGCCGGAGAGATTCCGACGGCGGCCACCTTCATCGCGGAGCCTTGATCGCAGGGGATTCCGCCTTCCGGGATTACCTCTCGGGCCTTTCCGGGCAGCAGGAGGTCGCTCTCGATACCGAGGCCGACAGCCTCCATTGCTATTTCGAGAAGCTCTGCCTGATCCAGAGCGGCTGGGGTCAGGAGCCCCAGAGCGGCTGGGCCGAAGATCTGAAACTCATCGACCCTCTGGCCGATCTGCCGCTTGAGGAGTTTTTCAAGGCCCTCGAGGGGAAGACGGTGATTTTTCACGATGCCGACTACGACCTGCGCCTGCTGCGCCGGTCCGGAGAATTCCCCGACAAAAACATCTTCGACACCATGATCGCGGCCAGGATCTGCGGGGAACCTCAGCTTGGATTGGCGGGACTCGTTGAAAAATATTTTGGAATTACCCTCTCGAAGGCTTCGCGCAAGGCGAACTGGGCACAGCGCCCTCTCTCCGATCAGATGGCAGAGTATGCCCTGAACGATGTCCGCTTTCTTTCGCAACTGGCCAGTATCCTAGCCGACCGCCTCAAGGAGCTCAACCGCACCGAGTGGTACGAGCAGTCGCGTGATCGGATGGTGAAGGGAACGCGTGAAACCCGCCTCCGCGACGAGGAGAACCTCTGGCGCATCACCGGCTACGCAGCTCTCTCCCAGCGGGGATGGGCGATCCTAAAGGCTCTCTGGCATTGGCGCGATTCCGAGGCCAGGCAATGGGACAGGCCCGCCTTCCATGTTCTTTCCAATGAAAGCCTGCTCCGACTCGCCGATGACGCCTCTCGGGGAGGAGGATTTTCACGCCCCCGCATCCCGCAGCCACGTGCCGACCGGATGGAGGAGACGCTCGAGGCAGCGTTGGTCCTGCCAGAATCCGAATGGCCCAAGGTGATTCGCGGCGTTCGCACCCGCGTCTCGAAGGAGCAGATCGACCGGTTTAATCACCTTCGTGATTTTCGCGACAAGGTGGCGCGCGATGTTGATCTCGACCCCTCCATTATCGCTCCGAAGGCCGCCCTTGAAGCTGTGGCAGCGGATCCATCGGCGTCTGTTCTCTTGCCGTGGCAGCGTGCTCTACTCAAGCTGCCGGCCTCGCAAGAAAGGGTTCCGGAGCCCGTCCAACCGAATCTCCTGTAGACGAAAGTCAAAAGCTAAACTCCAATGAGCTCCGGGCAAGCTGACTCCGGCCTTAGTTGCTATCCCAATCTCAATCTGATTAGCCTGGCACTGGCAGAGGATCTTGGAAAACGCGGCGACATCACCTCACAGGCTTTTATCCCTGCAGAGTCCGTTTCACTGGCCCGGATCGTCTCGCGCGAGAAATGCATCGTCTCCGGTCTCTCGACGGCGGTGGAAGTTTTCCGACAAATCGATCCTCAACTTGAAGTGACTCTTTGCTGCGCCGAAGGGGACAGGCTTTCAATCGGAGACACGCTGATGGAGTTGAAGGGGTCAACCCGCTCGATTTTATCCGGAGAACGAACGGCTCTGAATTTCCTAGGGCGCCTCTGCGGCGTTGCGACGCTTTCGGGACGCTATGCCGATGAGTTGCAAGGAGGTAAAGTGACCCTTCTTGACACCCGGAAGACAACCCCCGGCTGGCGGCTTCTGGAGAAGCAGGCCGTCAAGGCCGGCGGTTGCACCAATCACCGGATGGGCCTGCACGATGCCGTGCTGGTGAAGGATAATCATCTGGCTGCGCTTGGCTCTTTGGACGCCTTGCCTGGGATCATCTCCAAACTTCGCGCCGAGCATCCCGGTCTGCCGATCGAGATCGAAGCCGACACGCTGGAACAGTTGGAGCGCCTGCTTGCGATGAAGGGAATCGATGTGGTCCTGCTCGATAACATGGACACGGCCATGATGCGTAATGCTGTGGTCCTGCGAAACAACTTCTCCCCTGGTGTGCTACTCGAGGCGAGCGGCGGCGTAAAGCTGGCGAATCTGCGCCAGATTGCCGATACTGGCGTGGATCGCATTTCCGTGGGCGCTCTCACCCATTCGGCTCCGAACGCCGACCTCTCGTTGGAGCTCGGCCATGCGGGCTGAATCCTTCGCCTTCATCCCGCTGGATGAGGTAGCACTAACAACTGCGTCCCCTTGGGGCATTCCGATTCAGGTCCTATCAGAAACGACTTCCAGCAACGATGTTCTGCTCAGGATGGCCGAGGAGAAAGCTCCGACAGGGACGCTTCTCTTTGCCGAATGTCAGACTGCCGGGCGCGGACAGTTCAGCCGTTCCTGGTCCTCGCCTCCGGGACTTGGTCTATGGTTTTCTTTGCTACTGCGCCTTCCGATCGATGATGACACGATTCCCTTGCTGTCGGCGTTCGCCGCAGTCGCTCTGGTGGAGACGATCCGGGGTCTTGGCATTCCCGGATGCGGCATCAAGTCTCCCAACGATGTCCTGATCAATGGACAAAAGGTAGCCGGCATCTTGGTTGAAACTCGTATTGGCCGTGATCCCTTCGCCGTTGTCGGGATTGGACTGAATGTGAATCATTCCCGTGAGGACTTCCCCGAAGAGCTCCGAGATCGTGCCTGCTCGGTGGCAATGGCTAATAGTAATGGAAAGGATAAGAGGGAGCCGATAGATCGGAATAAACTGGCCGCCATCCTACTCCGTCATCTCGAGGAACAGGACCGCCTGATATCAACCGATCCCGGATTGCTGCTTTCTACCTGGAATGAAATGCTGGTCCATGACACCATCCCATGAAGTCCTTTGATCCGCAGTCGCCCATCCTTGCGATCGAGTCCTCATGCGATGAGACGGCCGTCTCTGTCCTGAGGGCCCCCGGCTTTATCCTCTCCAGCCTCATCGCTTCGCAAGCCCAGGAACATGCGCGCTTCGGCGGTGTCGTGCCTGAGGTGGCCTCGCGCAATCATCTTCTGGCTGTCGATCCGCTGGTTCAACGCGCCTTGCAAGAAGCAGACATTGCAGCCTCGGATCTGGGAGCCATCGTCGCGACCTCTGGGCCTGGTCTTGCGCCTGCGCTACTCGTCGGCGCCTCCTACGGCAAGGGACTCTCCCTCGCCCTCGGGATTCCTTACCTTGCTCTCAATCATCTGGAAGGGCACCTGCTCTCTCCCTTTCTTGGGGCTACGGAGATCCCGGATCATCTCGCCTTGCTGGTGAGTGGCGGTCACACCCAATTGACCCGTGTCAAACGTGCTGGTGACTATACCGTGCTGGGCAGGACACTGGATGATGCGGCAGGGGAGGCTTTTGACAAAACGGCAAAGCTGCTCGGACTCCCTTACCCTGGAGGGATCGAGATCGATCATCTGGCGGAACATGGGAATCCCGACCGTCATGAATTTCCCAAGGCGCTGATGGAAAAAGGAAATCTCGATTTTAGCTTCAGCGGGCTCAAGACCTCGGTTCGTTACTTTCTAGAAAAGCATCCCTCACTTGCCAAGGAACCGGGAGACTTAGCCGATCTCTGCGCCTCCATCCGGAAGGCTATCGTGGGAGTGCTCTTGGAAAAAACCACACGGGCGATGGAACTCTCCGGGCTCCATGAAGTCGCTGTCTCCGGCGGCGTCGCCGCCAACAGGGCCCTGCGGCGGGGACTTCAGGATCTCTGTAGCTCCAAGGGTTGGAGTTTGCATCTCCCCGTGCCGGAGCTTGCCACGGATAATGCCGCCATGATTGCCTTCGCCGCCCTGCACCATCTTCTGGCAGGCGAGCAAAGCTCCGTCAATGTGGAGATCTCTCCCCAGTGGCAGGTTGGATGAGGGTAATGGTGTTTCGGGCATAGGTTTTGGGGTTTGAGGATCTGAGATCGGATTTGGAGAAGTCTTTTTTGCTATTGCTATCGAAGGCTTTATGGCGCAAACACAAATCATGAAATCTCCCCGTTTCCTCCTTCTTGTTCTCTCTGCCATTCTTCTTTCCACCCCAGTCTTTGCCAACGGTTGGGGCGACAACTACAAGGAAGCCCTTGCCACAGCAGCCAAGGAAAATAAGAAAGTCCTGCTCGATTTCACAGGAAGTGACTGGTGCGGATGGTGCATCCGCTTGAAAAAGGAGACCTTTGATCAGCCTGCATTCAAGGAGTACGCCGACAAGAACCTGGTGCTAGTGGAAGTGGACTTCCCACAGGGAAAGACTCTTCCCAATGCAGTAAAAATGCAGAACTCATCTCTTCAGGACCAGTATCAGGTGCAGGGTTTTCCTACCATCGTTCTGCTTTCGCCTGATGGGAAAGTGATCAAGCAGCAGAGCGGTTACATCCCCGGTGGCCCGAAGGGCTTCATCAACTGGATGAATTCCGGCCAGTAGGGGGTCGCCTATCAACTCCTAACAAAGAACTTCGGATTTCTCAGGCTGAAACGAGGACGATGTTGGAATATTGAGTAGTGTCGCTCGTGCGAATCAATCCCACAGCTGCAGACACTCGTTTTTTGAAGGCCGCCTCATGATCCTCAAAGGAGAGGGGGATCTTCCCGAGGATCTTTTTGCGGGCATCAACGACGGATTTTGGATTCCCTGAAGTGAATTGCTTTGCCATATAGGCTTCGCCGATATCAATGGTGGGAAGCAAGGCTTCCAGCACTTGGTTCACAGTAGGAAGATCATTAACAAGGGAGATGTCTATGGTCTCCATCTCGGGCCAGAATGGGAATCCTCGGTCGGCGATGACAAACACGTTCGTATGACGGACACGGGCGATCAGCGAGAGGATCGCGGGGTTGAGAATGCCTGTTTTGAGCATAAGATGATCTTTGGTAAGACCGCACGAGCATGCCGCATCAACCCTAAAACTGCACCAATTTTCATATTAAAGCTGGATTCCAATCATGACCGTTCTTTACCCAAATTCTGGTTAGAATTCTAAAATGCCTTTCTCCAGGCAGTTAAAAAGCATTCTTAATCCACCCAGAAAATCGGACGCGTTCCACTAGCGCCATGTGAGGGACGGTCAGAGCGGCTAGTCCTACAAAAACAATCTGAATCAGGCGTTCATCGAGGGACTTTCCCTTGAGGAAACACCAGACAAGCGCCGAAACCGCGACGACACCGATCATCGGTAGGAGAGCAGAAAGAGCAAGGAGGCGTCTCGAAACGGATCCCGAGTAGTCGATTGTCCTGAGGATATGGCGCGCGCTGTGCATGCCGCAAAAGAAGAGGGTGAATGCGATGAGCGGAGGTGCCGCAACACTCAGCAAAACGACGGAAGCTATCTCCATGGCTCCCAGCCAATCCCTCCATGCAAGCAGGATCACTCCGAGTGCAACGCACGGTAGCCAGATCCAGGCAAGCAGCTTGATCCATGGCATGAGCAGAAGGGCCGGCTCATCACCCACAAGAAGCCCAAAAAGTCGTGCCATCTCCTCCGAGTGAAAGAGGGCGGGCAATAGGAGCACGCTTCCCCCATAGAGGATTCGTGTCGCGTGAGGGGTTCCTTCCTCAGGATCCCCCGAGAAATGGGCCGCTGAGATTAAAAGAAACAAAATCAAAAAGCCCATCGGCGCCCACCACCAAACCGCCACAACAACTACCGCTAGAAGAAGATAGATCATGGTGAAAAGCATCCAGTCCGTTGGCTTCCGAAGATCGTAAAGTCTGTAAGCAAAGATCGTGTCGAAAGCCCCGTGCGGTACCCCCAGAAGAAGGATCAAGGTCGCAAGGATGATGAGTCCTGATTGTCCGTTGAAATTCCCCTTCTGGAACCCAATCAGCGCGAAAAAAGCCGCTGCTCCAAGCGCGCAGAGGCTGAATAAAAATCCCTGGATACGGAGCGGGCTCATCGGTTTCATCGTCCCCCTTTTTCTTTTTTTCCTGTTCTTGTTTTGTAGCCGTAAGGTAGTCCAACAGTCTTGGCTAATTCGATCAGAAAAGGCACCGGAGGAAGCGATGCCATGATCGTGAGGCAATCGGCGAGACTCGCGCGATCACTCATGAAGCGGGCCACGCGAACCGGGTCCACCTTGGAAAAGAGTGAAAAGAAAAGATCGGGAGCCAGTTCGGGACGGGAGTAAAGCACATGCAGAAAAAGAGCATCCATGGTGCGGATGATGGGAGGATCTTGCGGATGGAATATTGGAGAGCGGCCCTTGGCCAACACCGAGGCGCACTCCTGCGACCACTTCCAGATACGCTGAAAGGCGTATCCACTGCTGGGTCTGGCCCCACCGGCCATCAGTCCCGCACGGACGTAGCTGGGATCTTTCTGTCGATTTTCCGGAGGTGCTCCCATCGGGAGGATTCCATGCTCCCTCCTGCCGCTTGAGTAAAGGCACCCTTGAAGTCGTTGTTTGACGAGCACGCCGAACGACTCCTCCAAATCCTCTGCTTTCAAAGGCTCCGGTCCGAACACCGTAGCCTCCACAAGGGCTTCCCTCTTGGAGAAAGGAAGAACGTAAAGGAAGAGGATCCTTTCGGAGGAACTTCCAGAAAAATCCATCAACTCCGCGCAACCCGGATCAAAGATCTCCTCCTCAGCTGTGATCTCCTCCCCAAGGAACGACTGCCAAAGAAGAGGTTCAAAATCACCAAAAAGCGGGACCTGGGGACGAGTGTCCACGATCCGTGGGGCCGTGTAGACTCCCGCGGAAGTCTCTACATACCAGTGACCGCCTCTCTTCAAAACCTCACCCGAAACGATGCTCTCCATCTTTAAGTTGATCCGAGAAGAAGGGGCAATCGCTCCTACTGCAGCGTGGTAGAAGTCTTTTGAGGCGACCATGAGGTAGGGATTTCCTTTGCAACTACGGGTGATGCGATCCTTGGCCGTGGCAATTGAAAAAGATTCCCACCGGTGGGTTGCCAGCTTTTCTGAATCGGACCCAAACCCGCCCCAAAAACACCAGGTGCGGTCATTGGTATATTCCTGCCTCCCCTCGAGAATAAGGGTCCGGGGGCTTGCCTCTCCATGCTTGGCAAGATTCATACCAAGGCTCAACCCGGCACAACCACCCCCCAGGATGATGAGATCGGATTGATTGCTCATGGAGCGATCACATGGCCTGCAAGTGCGATGTGGAGTTCCGAGCGGTGAGAGCAGGTAGGAGACCAGAATGATCCCTTTCTCGATCCCTTCAGCGCGAGGCTCGTGAGAGCCGTAACCGTAATAAGCGCCTTTTGAGCGGAGGAGACCATTGCCCGCCGGGACCAGCAATCTCCCTTGCGTGAAATAAGATCGAGCCCAATGCCACCATAGACCCTAGAGGCGATCAAGATAGCCCCGCGTGCACGCAAGGGCAGGTAGGAGAGTCCCTCCTCACCGCTTCGGTAGTAGTCTTCGGAAAGTCGCAAAAGTTCGAGTGCGCCCGAGGCAATCTTCTCGCACACGGTAGAGCTGGGGTTGATCAACTCTTGGGCAGAGAGATCTCCGACAAGGGTCCAGGGAAGGTATCGACGGCCCATTGCGGCATCCGTAAGGACATCGCGACAGATATTAGTCAATTGCATGGCAATCCCAAGGTCGACGGCATGCGGATAGGCTGCTGGGGAGCTGACATCAAGAACACGGCACATCATGAGGCCCACGGTGCCGGCCACGCGGTAGCAGTAGCGGATGAGTTCATCCACATCAGCGATCCGAACCTCCTCCAGATCCGAGGCGATTCCATTGATGAGTTCAAGAATCGGCTCTTTCGAAATACCACACTCTCGGGCCAGTGATAGGCCGTCGCTGATGGAGACATCAGCAGATTCACCCCTCAGGACATCTTTACGTGCCGCTTCGATTTTTGAGCGCGCCTCATGGGGAGAGGAGGACTCATCGGCAAGATCGTCCAAATAGCGACAAAATGCATAAAGCCTTGTTGCTCTCTCCGCATGCCTACTCCCTAAAAAGTGTCGCGCCCAATAAAAGCTGCGCCCCTTACTGGAGAGCACCTCGTTAGCAGAGGGTGGCACGCTCATGCCGGACTCATGCCGGGTTAAAGGCTTCGGCGCGCGGTAGGAGGGCATCCACCACCTTTGCCGAACAGAGAACCCCGGGCAATCCAGCACCGGGATGTGTGCCTGCGCCGGTGAGAAAGAGATTCCTGATCCCCTCGCCTTTATTATGAAAGCGAAACCAAGCAGACTGGCGGAAAATGGGGGCTATGGAAAAACCTGCCCCATGGATACTCAGGTATTCATGGCTAAAATCCTCCGGAGTCTTGAAAAAATCTGCCCTGATCGTGAAGGAAAGTTCCGGAAGAATCGTCTCCTCCAAGGCCTTGACGATCCGATCCCGAAGTCTTGGCCCCTGGTTGCTCCAATCGATACCGGACTGCAGATTGGGGACCGGGCAAAGGACATAAAAGCTGTCACACCCCGGAGGCGCGAAGCTGGGATCTGTGGCTGTGGGACGGTGCAGGTAGAGTGAAAAGTCATCCGCCAGGATTTTTCGGTCGAAGATATCCTTGAGTAACTCCTCATACCTCGGGCCAAGCCAGATTGTGTGGTGGGCGACCTCCGGATAGATGCGGGTCGTTCCAAAATAGAGCACAAAGAGCCCCATAGAGTATTTTGCCCCGGCAAGCTTGAGTCGTGAGGAGAGGGCCTGTTTCTTGGAGCTGATCATGTTGCCGTACAGGTGAGCGGGGTCTGTGTTGGTGACGACGAGGTCAGCCTTGACCATCTCTCCGCCCTCCAAGAGCGCCCCTGTAGCCTTCCCATCCTCCACAACGATCCGCTCGATCGTTGTGCCCAACCGGATCGAGATCTGCTGTCTCTCCATGAGGCTCCCGATTGCAGAGGTAATCGCCGCAGTGCCACCCATCGCAAAATGGACGCCGTGTTCCCTTTCTAAATAATGGATTAGGGAATAAATGCTCGTGGTGTCGAAGGGATTTCCACCAACAAGGAGGGGCTGGATCGAGAAGGCCTGCCGCAGCTTGGGACTAGAAAGATAACGGCAGACCATTTGCCAGACGGTTTCATAGTTACGCAGGCGAAGAAGTTTAGGAACCTGCCGTACCATCGTTAAGACACGGTGAAACGATTCCGAGGAAAGCTCCTCAAAACCAACTTTATAAATTCGCTTGGAATGCTCCACGAGGCGCAAATATCCCTCACGGTCCTTGGGTTCGATACGACCTATTTCTTCCAGTGTCTCCTCGAGCGTCCCGCCGTAATCGAAGGTGGTGCCATCGGAGTATCTGAACCGGTACCACGGCTTCATTGGTACGAGTTTGACATAGTCATGGAAGTTTTCCCCAAAGAGTTCAAAAAGCTCCTCAAAAAGAAACGGCGCAGTGATGACCGTGGGACCGGCATCGTGACGAAAACCCTCCCTCTCATAAATCTGCGCACGACCTCCGAGCCCCGGGGATCGATCAATCAAGGTGACCTGATATCCTTTTGCCCGGAGCCTGAGTGCAGCCGCCATGCCCCCATAACCTGCTCCGATAACGAGCGCATGCATCGGTGGATGATAATCAGCTCATCGCTTCGAGACGATGAGAGAGTTCCTGGGCAAGCTCACGGAGCAGCGCTCCAGAGCCGTTGGGAAGTGATCCAGCGAGAGAGACCGCCTTGGCGAGATGCTCGAGCGCGTGACTGCGCGCCTTCTCCGATGCCTCGTTGATCTGGCAGCGGCTTGCCGCGGCAATCACCAGCAGTGCATTGACGGAAAGGGTCCCGCTATCCTGCTCCACATCCTCCATATCATCGGCGATCTGATATCCGATGGCAAAGTGCTCAGCGGCGCGCCTCGCATCCTCCGACCACATCCCTTTGGAGGAACCCTTGAGGGCAAGCTCCAGCGGAAGGCTCAAAAGGGCACCTGACTTGGCGGAGGCGATGGAGTCGTATGCAGCCATGTCGCTCTCTTCATCTCCGATCGGGACAAGGCGCGCGCACTGACCCCCTATCACGACTGTAATACGGGAGTGAACCAAGGCTAGCAACTCGGGAAGGAGAAGGACATTGCTGAATCGCGCAAGGGCTGCATAGGCGGCTGAAAGAAGCAAATCCCCGGAACACAGGGCGACATGGAAGCCATAGGCTGCGTGGACGGTTTCGACTCCGCGACGGAATTGCTGGCGATCCTCCAGATCGTCATGCACAAGGGAAGCGTTGTGGATGAGCTCAACACTGGACGCAATGGCCACCGAATCCTCCGGCGGAAGCCCAAGGGCGCTCCCCGCAGAGAGTGCAAGCCTGGCACGAATACGCTGACCTCCAGAGGAGAGGTGATATGAAACGGCGCGGGTTGAGTCCGAACGTCCCTCAATCAATCCTGCGGATCCCGCCAGCGATGCATGGACTACTTCCGTCATCCTTTCCTCCACCACGCCGAGGAGGGACTCACTATGGAGTCCAGCTCCGACTCTTATCTTGGGAATCGTGGACATAGTGGTAGGCCTGGGGGATAGTGCCCGAGAACTGACCTTACTGTATAAAGGAAATCCGTGCGCCGAATAAACCGGCGCACGGAGAAACCCCTAAACGTTACTTGGCGTGGGCTTCTGTCTCAGTGACAGCAGCAGCCCAGATGATGACACCGAAGGCGATTTTATTGAGCACGTCGGCCAAGTTATAAACAATGTTCAGGCCTTTCATGCTATCCTCATGGTTCATTCCAGTGAGGTAGCCGACGAAGTAACCGATGGGATAGATCGCCCATCCGAAGGTGACGATCAGACGCATGAGGTTAAACGCCGTCTTGACTGCAGGAGGAGACTGGTGGGCGTTGATACGACTTGCCTCGCCGAAGAAAATCTCAAAAAGGATGAAGGCCCAACCGAGCATTCCAACAATGAATGCAGGAAGTGCAGGAACATAACCGGCTTCGCCCACATATCCGCCGACGAGCATGACAAGGGTACCAATCAGCAAGCGCCAAAAAACGCCCGCGGGAACCTTCGTGATTGCCGAGAGGATCAGGAAGAACTCCACCATGAGTAGCGGCACGGTGATGAGCCAGTCGATGTAGCGGTAGACGGTCGGGGTGTCGTGGGTGGTTACCCAAACCTCACGCATGTAGAAGTAATGAACGGCAGCGACTAAGGTCACGAGGCCGGAAACAGTGAGCGAGGTCTTCCACTTTCCAGAGACCCGCTGGGTTTCGAGGAAGAAAAACGCAGTGGAGGCGACAAGCGCCATGGAGATCAGCCAGAAAGAAATTCCGACAAAATCATTTGGCTCAAGGACAACTCCTGCGGAAGCTTCAGCTCTAGCAGGTATGAGGAGAGCCGCAAATGCGACTAGAGAGAGTTTGGGGAGCAGTGAACGTATCTTCATTATTTAGGGGTTTAGGGGTTTGATTAACCGGATTAAAAAAACACAAAACTAAAAATCAAGAAAGCAAAAAGATTCGTAGCCTCCAGATCTAAGTCTTCTTAGCCGTTTATCATCAATAAACCGGGCAAAAGAAGCAGAGCTTAAGAAATCCTTGGTTGATGAAAGAATTCTTTGAATGCCTCCAATCTGCTTGCGAATGAGAAATGGAGGGTTACAATTGTCCCGACAAAGCATGCGCTCTACACTTGTTGGTGATTTCGTAAGTGCTTTTTAATAAACAACATGCGCGATTAGCTCAGTGGTAGAGCGCTTGCTTCACACGCAAGAAGTCGCAGGTTCGAACCCTGCATCGCGCACCACTTTCGCCCGATACCCACTGGAAATCGCAGT
>JBAXXS010000041.1:0-16821 GCA_037127835.1 Verrucomicrobiota bacterium
GCGGCTACCTTCCCTAGTTCTTCGTTCTTGTGGATAATCTCATTCAGCCTGGTAGTGAGTCTCTGACGCTCCTCCTCGAGAGCGGCCTTGTCGGCCTCCGCAGCACTGGCGTTCTTTGCGGCGTTATCCTTTCCTGCGGAGAGTTCTTTCAGCGCGGAATCCGCCTCTTTCTTGTCTTGTGATGCGGTTTTCTCCGTTGAGGCCAATTTGTTTTTTGTTTCCTCAAGTACTTTTCCGTTCTCTTTCAATTGAGCATGGAGACTCTCGATTTCCTTGGAGAGCGGTCCTGCATTGGCGGCTACCTTCCCTAGTTCTTCGTTCTTGTGGATAATCTCATTCAGCCTGGTAGCGAGTCTCTGGCGTTCCTCCTCAAGAACGACCCGGTCGGCTGCATCGGAAGCGGCGATCGCCGAAAGCTTATCTCCCGATGTCTTGGCTGCTTTCGCCGAGGCATCGGCATCCGCGCGGGCCTTGGCGATTTCCTGACCTGCAAGAAGTGCTTTCTCCTGGAGTTCAAGCACCGTTTTTTTCAACGATTCAGCTTCAGACTCCAGGCCTTTGACCCTACCTGCATCACGGGCTGCTTCAGTTAATTTGGCAACTTTTCCGGAGATTGCATTCCTCTCTTCCTCGAGGGTCTGCAAATCGGCCCTCAAAGCAGCCTCACACTTTGTGGAATCACTCTTGATCTTCAGGGAATCCTTCTCGAGAGCGGAGATCTTTTCCTTGGAGCCCTTGGCGTCGGCCACGTTTTTTTCCGAATCAGCCTGAAGCTTCTGGAACTTCTCGCGCAATGGGGCAAGTTCGTCGGCCTGCTTCAGAGCCGCATTCAACTTCCCAGTGGTGGAGTCCATTTGCTTTTTGAGATCCTCGTTCTTGGCCTCGTAGCCCTTCGTGACCTGAGCAGCGTGGTCGAGTTGTTCCTTCATTCCGGCAACCTCCTGCCGTGCTTCGTTAAGGTCGGAGTTGAGCTGCCGGAATTTTTGATCAGCGTCGGACTTGAGGGAGATTTTCTGACGCGCCTCCTCCAGTTGCTTTACGAGAAGTGAGTTTGCTTCATCCTTCTTTTTTTCCCTGTTCTGATACTCCTCTTCATAGGCAACTTTGTCGGCGAGGGCGTCGTCCAGTTTCTTTTGAAGGGACTTTAGGTCATTTTCCCAGGAATCGCGCTTTTGCAGTTTCTCATTGAGCGAGCCAACTTGATTCTTCGTGACCTGCAGTTCCTTCTCCAGCTTGGAACGCTCCTCGACCCACTTGATATTATCGAGATCGTTGACTCGGTTTTTTTCCGATGATATCGCAGCCTTAGCCTCCTTGAGTTCCGCTCGGAGTTCTTCGAGCATGCGTTTGAGGCGACGGACTTCGGTTGACGAATCTCCGGCGGCTGTGCGCCCCTCATTACTTGGGGATTTAGCTCCTGGAGGGACGATCGAAATACTCGGCACTCCGGTTGCATCTAGGGAGACCCCCTCAGGCTGTACCGGAGATTGGTTCACGGAAGCATTATTGGAGCCTCCTGCTCCCTGAAGACGTTCAAGCCCCTCTTGTGTCTTCTTAAGACGGTACTCGACAACTCCTTTCTGCCAGGAGGGATCGTTCTTCTCAATTTCAATCAGAAGACTCTGAGCAAACCTGTACTTTTTCAAAGATTCGGAAGTACTCCCGTCCCGCTCCAATTTCTCACCCTGCTGATAGGCCTGATAGGCATTGAGAAACTGTTCGGAGGAGTCCGCAGCTAAGATTCCCATTGCACCTCCGATAGAGAGAAGAATGGAGAAAATGATTCGATTCATAATGGAACTCAACGGGTTAATAATCGTACTTGTTCGCTTAAAAAGAGCAAACCTCCCTTTTCCCTAGTGAACAGAGTGCCTCCTAGCATTTTTCGGTATATCACAAAAATGTTGCACTTGAGGCATTGACAGCACGTACAAGCGAATTCCATGCTCTCATCATACCAAACACAAGATCATGGATACCCTGCTCGATCAACCAGTGCTTGTACTCAACAGATTGTGGCAGGCGATCAACACTTGCTCCGCTCGCAGAGCCCTGACTCTTCTCTATCAAGGACATGCACAGGTTGTGGCCACCGACGGGGAGAGGAATTTTTTTACACATGATTTTCTCAGCTGGAGACACTTTTCACTTTCCCACCCAGAACCTCGGATGCTGCAGACGATCTCACTCAAGATCCGTGTTCCCCGCATCATTGTTCTTTGCCTCTTCGACCGACTGCCTAAGAAAGAAGTGAAATTCACGCGCCTCAACGTCTTTGAGCGTGATAAGAACACATGCCAGTACTGCGGGGAACTCTTCGAGCGTAACAATCTGAATATCGATCACGTGCTGCCACGTGACCGTGGAGGACAGACGACATGGGAGAATGTCGTTTGCTCCTGCATTACCTGCAACACCCGCAAAGGGAATCGGCTCCCACATGAGGCACGGATGCAACTACTGAAAAAGCCGAAAAGGCCGAAGTGGCGCCCCTTTGTCAACATCACCTTCGCAGGGGGTGTGGATGACAGCTGGAATCACTTCATCGACCTTGCTTACTGGAATGTTGAGCTAGGCGAATAGGAAGTGGGAAAAGTCTTTTAGACTAAAGACTGAAGGCTATTAGGTTGTTAAGCATCGTATCGCTGACTTCAATCCCCGCAAACGCCTTTCTCTCCAGTTACTGAATGCTCCTCAATTTTGTAAACCGAGTACGAGCAGGCGCGTGATGAATGATTTGCCTAATAGTCTAACAGTCTTCAGCCTCCCCACCTAAGGCGTCAGGCCTTGATTGCCGCGACAAACTCGTCGAAAAAGGAGGCGGAGTCATGAGGCCCGGGAGAAGCTTCGGGATGGAACTGAACGGCGCTCACTTTCTTGCTGCGATGCCTGATGCCCGCAACAGTCCCGTCATTCAGATGCCGATGGGTAACCTCAAGATCGGAAGGAAGTCCCTCCTCCTTCACAGCGTAGCCGTGATTCTGCGAGGTAATGAGCACTCGTCCTGTGCGCAAATCCTGAACCGGCTGATTCGCGCCACGATGGCCGAATTTCAGCTTGAACGTGGAGGCACCGAACGCGAGGGAAAGGATCTGGTGTCCCAAACAGATGCCGAAGACAGGCTTCACCTCGGCAAGGCGACGGGCTGTCTCGTGAGCTTCTGTCAGCACCGCTGGATCGCCGGGGCCGTTGGAGAGAAAGATACCATCGGGATTCAGGGCAAGAGCCTCTTCAGCCGAAGTCGTGGAAGGGACAACCATCACACGTACCCCATGGGAACGAAGAATCCTGAGGATGTTACGTTTCACTCCAAAATCGTA
Source organism: Verrucomicrobiota bacterium (assembly GCA_037127835.1). GTDB lineage: Bacteria > Verrucomicrobiota > Verrucomicrobiia > Chthoniobacterales > UBA6821 > UBA6821. The sequence goes on from JBAXXS010000041.1 coordinate 3,321, forward strand.
GAGCACAACAAGCGGCTCCCTTGTTCCATCTGAATGTCGGGTCATTCCAAACTGGATGCTTTCCTTGCATTCAGTATCCCATTCGTAAGTTTCCTTGGTCGAAACCTCACCCACCAGATCGAGCTCTTCGAGCATAGGCGCTCCTTTGGCGCGAGCCACGGCAGCAGCTACGTCGGATCCATCCGTACTAAGGCAGGCCCTCATGGCACCCTGGGTTCGCAGATGACGGGTCAGGGCGCGGGTATCAATACCGCAAATCGCAGGGATTCCGTGACGGCGAAGATAGGACTGCAGGTTTTCCGAAGAGCGCCAACTGCTATCCACCCTGGAAAGCTCCTCAATGACAAAACCGTTCACCTGAGGATGTTCACTCTCCCTATCCTCCAATCCCGTTCCGTAATTGCCGATCAGGGGATAAGTCATCGTGACGATCTGTCCCCGGTAGGAAGGATCTGTAAGCACCTCCTGATAGCCGCTCATCGAGGTGTTAAAACATATCTCACCGATGGCGTTTCCTGTGGCCCCGATGGAAAATCCGGGGAAAAGGCGACCGTCTTCAAGGGCTAGAATCGCTGGAGACTGATGAGATGATGCAGGCATGAGTGTGAAAGAAAAAACGCTTGTTATTTCACCACGCACGTCGCCCTCATGCAATCAGATTACCTCCTCAGATTGCAGCGAGGAGTTGCACCAACACCGCTTCCTTTTTAAAGTCATTATTTAGTGTTGAGCCGACCTCCATTCTTCGCCTTTCTTATTCCCGCACTGCTTCTTGCCGTCTTTTCACCGCAAGGACGGGCTGATGAGTCGGCAATTGCTCCACAGGGGTTTTTTGCGCGCTTATTTCACTCCTTCCCCTCGATAGACATTTTACCCGAGACATCAGCCGTTACTGCCGATGGATTCGACTTGCCGGTGGCCCCTCCCGAGGGGACCGGATTTTGCAAGTCCCGGGGATTCCGGGCCCATGGTCATCTTGGAGAAGACTGGGTCATAGCAGGAGGAAAAGGGCAGGCATTCGGGCATTCCGTGCATTCCGTGGGGAATGGGCTTGTCGTTCTGGCACGAGACATCCATGCCGACTGGGGAAACGTCGTCGTCATCCGACATGCCTGGATCGAGGGCAGGCAGTTGCATTTTGCAGACTCTCTCTACGGTCACTTGGACAGGATCATCGTGCACGAGGGCATGCAGATAAAACGGGGTCAGCAGGTGGGCACCATCGGAAACAACCACGGAATGTACCCTCCCCACCTTCACTTCGAGATGCACAAAGATCTCACAATAGGTGTAAATCATGCCGGAGGCACCCGTGACCTTCTCAGTTACTGGGTCCCGACGGATTTCATCATGGAGCACCGCAAACTCCATGGGGGCGGCCGCAACGTCCCAACCCCAGCGGCTCACTTTCTCCTTCCGACCACCGAGCATCCCTGGTCCTTCCATCGCTTCTTCCATTCTCAAAAGAAAAAGAGCCACTCCAAATCCACACACTCCCATCACGTGGACACCTCCTCAGGATCAACACACCACTCGAAGAAAAAGCACAGGCACCACAGCTCCTCTTCGAGTTCTTCCGACTCCCACAGCCGTCAGTAAATTTTCCGAGCGTTAAAAAGTTCGGATGCGAGACAAAGTACGAGAATTATTAAATGAGAAACGCCTGGATTAGGAATGCAGGGCCAGGCGTGCTAGGGAGGGCTTAGACAGTCCAACGCTGACCAAGCAACAACGCCGCCGAGTGCCCTAAGCCGAGCGTTTCGAGGCGCGGTACTCGAGGGAGTCGATAAGCGCCATCCAACTCGCCTCGATGATGTTATCGGAGACACCGACTGTTCCCCAGGAATCGGATCCCTCGCTTGATACAATATGGACGCGGGTTCTTGCGGCCGTCCCCCTGCCGCCATCGACAATGCGGACCTTGTAATCGGAGAGGCTGATACCCTCGATCCAGGGGTGAAGCTGAAGCAGGGACTTGCGGAGGGCGGCGTCAAGAGCATTCACGGGGCCGTCTCCATCTGCGGTCATTTCGAGGGCTTGCTCACCATCCAGAATGGTGACGGTGGCCTCGCAGGTTGTACATGAGCCGGCAGCGTCACGGCGGAAGTTGCAATGATATCCCTGCAACTCGAAGAGAGGTACATGAAGTCCCAACTCCTTCCTGATGAGCAAGTCGAGCGAGGCATCGGCCGCCTCGAACTCGAATCCCTGGGACTCCAAGGCCTTGATCTTCTCGAGCACGCGGAGCACAGCCGGATCGTTCTTGGTGAGTTGAAGGCCAAGCTCCTCAGCCTTGAGCAGGATATTACTCCGGCCGGAGAGCTCTGAGACCAAGATATTCTGATGATTACCGACGGAGGAGGGCTCGATGTGCTCGTAGGCGGCAGCAGTCTTGGCCACGGCATTCACGTGCATCCCTCCCTTGTGGGCGAAGGCGGTGCTGCCGATGAAGGGGGCGCGGACGTCGGGCTGGCAGTTTGCCAACTCGTCCACAAAAAGCGACACCTCTCTCAATCTCGTGAGATCGGGCACGACGGGGATCGCCATCTTGAGCTGGAGACACGGGATTACGGTCGTGAGGTTGCAGTTCCCCGTCCTCTCGCCGTAGCCATTCATCGTTCCTTGAATCTGGAGCGCACCGGCCCGGACAGCCGCCAAGGCATTGGCAGCCCCCATCCCGCAATCGTTATGGGTGTGGATGCCCACCTTGCCGGGAAAACGGGATTCCACTGCGGCGGTGATCGCCGAGATCTCTTCGGGCATCGTGCCTCCGTTGGTATCGCAGAGGACCAGCATGTCGGCTCCCGCCTCGGCAGCAGCACCTAGCGTGCGCATGGCAAACTCCGCGTCATCCTTGTACCCGTCGAAGAAATGCTCGGCATCGTAGAAGACCTCACGTCCGCACGACTTCAGATAAGCCACGCTGTCGCCGATCATCGCGAGGTTCTCCTCATGGGGAACCCCCAGCACCTTCTCCACCTGGAGTTTCCAGCTCTTCCCGAAGATGGTGACCACGGGTGTTTCCGCCTCCAGCAACTGGGCTAATTGGGGATCCTCCGAGGCCTTGATCCCTGCACGGCGGGTGCTGCCGAAAGCGGCGATCTTTGTCTTCCCGAAATCGTACTTCCTAGCCTCTGCAAAGAATGCGAGATCCTTGGGATTCGATCCGGGCCAACCACCCTCGATATAATCCATGCCGAATCCGGCAAGTTTCTCGGCGATCCGGATCTTGTCCAGCAGGCTGAAGGAGATCCCCTCACCCTGAGTGCCATCACGCAGCGTGGTGTCGTAGAGAAAAACCTTGGCCTTCGTCGTCATCGTTATTGTTATAGAACCATCATCCTAGCCTCGAACGAGTGACTCTTCAACACTTGGCAACGACGGCTCCGTCCGCAGGGGTATCGATCACTTGGGAGTTGTTGATCGCGTTGATCAGGAGACGGAGCATTCCGAACTCCCTCTTGTGAGGAATCAGCACCATGCGAGGGAGATGGAGAGTTTCGCGTTCATCGGCCTCCTCGGGAAGGGCATCCCGCTGGACGATATGTCCCGAGACAAGGAGGTGATCGAACTGCTGGTTCAGGTTTTCCAAGGCTGCCGGCGTGAGCTTTTTATTGATCCTGATCACCATCTCGTCACGGACCCACCGATAGGAATGGAACACTTTGTAGAAATGCTTGATCTCGTTCACGGCGCGATCGATGTCGTGAGTGATCGTGAAGAGATGGAAATCGGAACGAGAGATGAGCCCGAGTTCCAGGATGTCGTTATCCATGAAGCGCCGCCAGGTCTCCCAGTAGAAGCCATTCGGCCTGTCCATCAGGATGATCGGTACGATGGAGGTCTTCCCCGTCTGCAGGAGCGTCAGCACCTCGAATCCCTCGTCGAGCGTTCCGAAACCACCGGGAAAGAGGACGAAGGCGCTGGTTTCCTTCACGAAGCTGAGCTTGCGGGCGAAGAAATAGTTGAAGTTGATCAGCTTGGGGTCTCCCAGGATCACCTGGTTGGCACTCTGCTCGAATGGCAGCCTGATGTTCAGGCCGAAGCTCTTTTCGGCACCGGCTCCCTGCTGTGCGGCACCCATGATGCCATCGCCGCCGCCGGTGATGATCATGAAGTTCTCCTCGACGATCCGGCGTGAAAACTCTCGAGCCAGCTGGAAGTCAGCCTCATCAGACTTGGTTCGTGCGGAGCCGAAGACCGCCACTTTGCGGATCGCGTTGTATTTTTGGAATACCGAGGCTGCGAAGCGCATCTCGCGCATGGAGCGACTGACCAACTTGAGATCCCCGATCGAGGCATCATCAAGGCCATACTTTATCACTGTCTCCATCATGTCGCTCAGAAGATCCGCACGGCGTCCACTCGCGACTCCCGTGACAAGTTTGCGGATGGTTTCTTTGGTTGCGGGATCGTTAATTGAAACTTCCTTGGAGGAGGGCATGATGTTGGATGTATTGTAGTGAGGCTTGGTAAATGTTTAAGGACTCCTTAACTCCTCAACTCCTTAACGGCGGGCAAGGCGCGAGAAGAGCCAGATCCCAAATCCCGTGAAAAGAAGATTGGGTAACCATACCAGTAATACCGGCATGGCATGGGGGTTCTCGTGGAAGGTGTCGGCGATGATGATGAGGAAGAAATAACCAAAGGCGATCACCAGACTCAGGGCGAATCCCACAGAGGTTTCCTTGCGGTGGGCGGTGATACCAAGGGGAACTGCGATGAGCGCGAAGGAGAGTGCAGCAAGCGAGAGTGAGAACCGTTTACTCACCTCCACCTGATAGGCGAGCCTTCGCGGACAGTCGGGTTTTGAAATCTCCTCGAAAAGCTCCCGGAGCGTGTGGGACGTGAGTGGCTTGCGTCTCTTCTTTTGATCGAGAAGCTTCTGGAGCGACATGGGGAAGACCCCCTCCTTCATCGTGATGCCCTGGCGGATCAGATTGACATTCTGAGGATCCCGCTCGTCACGTTGCTCGAAGTTGGCATCCTGGACTCTGAGCAGAAGACGGTGATTCTCCGTGTCCGTGGAGAGAGTGCCGGTCTTTGCAAAGACAACCTTCGAGGTTGTCCCATGATCGTCCAGCTCCACGACCACGAGATTCTTCATGAGATCCCCATCGCGTCCTCCCACGAAGATCCTGCGATCAGGAAACTGATCAACCACTTCGTCCGGCTGGAACATCGAGACGGGATTGCTTGTGGCAATCCGGAACAGCGAGTTCAGCATCGCATACTGGGCCCGCGGGGCGACATCACTATTGATCCAGAAGCAGATCCCGACGAGCAGGATAGCCATGGCCAGGACGGGGACAAAGACTCTAGGGAAACTCACCCCGTTGGAGCGCAGGGCAATGATTTCATTATCAGCAGAGAGACGCCCGAAGACCAATAGAACAGCGGTCAGAAAACCCCATGGGATCGTGAAGGTCATCGAGAAAGGAAGGACAAAGGCAACAAACCCTAGGACCGTCTCAAGCGGCACGTTATGATTGATCAATAGATCTAGCATCTCCTTGAAGACATTCCCCAGCACCAGCACCACGCTTAGCAGGGCAACCCCCATCAGCGTTGCCACAGCGAGGGCGGTCAAAAGATAGCGGTCGAGAATTTTCAAGGATTTGGAGAAAGAAGAGACTCTATCACGGGGCTGCTGGGCAATGTAGGAGAGTGCCTTTGCTGTGGAGCAATTGCAAGAACGGGAGGAGCCAGGAGAAGTTCGCTGGCAGAATTTCCTCTAATCTTTTTACATATTTCGTTCCGTGGGTTCCCATTCGGATTGAAGACGCTGCGATCAGTCACTAGGATAGATTTATCTTTATGGCTACTTCCGCGCTCTCCTCCCCAAGATTCCGTTTCCTGAATGTTCTCCTCTGGGGAAACACCGTCGCCCTCTCGTGGGTCTGGGGACTCGGCCTTTTTTTCTCCGTTCAGTTCACGGTAGAGTTTGGTCTCACGGGACTTCTCACCTTCCTGATCCCGAACTGCCTGGGTCTCTTCCTGTTCGGCGCCGTGGCCGATCACATCGCAAAAAGACATGCCGGCTCGGAAAGTCTGGCTGCATTTTTCAACAACTGGTCACGCCCGTTCCGTCTGGTGTTCTTTCTCTACCAGATCATCGCCATCTCGCTGACCATCTTCGCGTTGATCCGTTATGGATGGCAGCCCCTCGGACTGAAGCCCGACTCACTCTACCTGCCGCTGACCGCGCTCATCATCCTGGCTGCCGGTATTCTCTTCGGGGAGGAATTCTCCATTCGGCGCATCAAGTACAGCCATGCGGCCTTCCTCGCACTGATCATTGTCTGCGTGGTCGTCATCATCTCAGAGCTAGGATCTCCCTACTTCCGTGGAATCCATCGCCCGAGCCTTCTTCCGACCCATGACTGGAACTTCTGGGGCTACGTGATCCCGATCTGCATCGGCTTCATCGTAGGCCCCTGGCTCGATCTTCAGCAATGGCAGCGGGCTATCCAGATGCGTAGGGAGAACACCTCTATCACGGCCTCCTACGCCGTCGGTGCAACCATCTTCGGAGCAATTCTCCTTTTCCATGGGATCCTGGCTCTCTGGGCAATGGAAGGTAGCGGAGCAGAGTTCATCCAGAAAGGACTTGCCGGTTATCCCTATGCACAGTCCCTGCTGACCCGCGTCTTCAGCCAATCCCCGGTCAACGCCTGGCTGCTTGGCGCGTATCTCGTCTTCCTTGGCGGATGCATCCTCACAACGCTCGACAGCGGCTATATCGCTCTCCGCTGGTTCTTCCAGACCAATGCCAGCCAGAGCAAGAACCCGATCTTTGCCCTGATTCCCCAGAAGCTGATCACCTCCCCCATCCCTACCTTCATTCTCTGTGCGCTGATTGCAGTCATCGGGGCGGCGATCGGCATCGAGTTGGAGTATTTCATGATCTTCTTTGCGACGTTCTTTGTCGGCTACTCGGCTCTTGCGATCGGCCGGGCCTTCATGAACGGCCCAGTAAATGTCATCCCTCAGATCAAAATGTTCTGCATCGGATCGCTGGCTGTGGTGATTTTCGCCTATGGCTACTTCCTCCATCAGCCCATCTTCCAAATGCTGGCCTCACTCCTGCCGCTGGGATACGTGATCTGGCTCATGATCAAGCCCTTCACCGGAGAGGATTTTACGTCAGATTCCGAGGAACTCGATCAGCCTGTCACAGTATCCGTTGTTCCCCTCACCCCTGTCGGAACAATCCTCACCCCCTCGCCGACCGGCACCCATGACATCTCCGGACACTTCGAGGAGAAGTGGTTCGTCCACTCCTTCATCGCTACCTATGCCGACACCAACTCGGTTGGGAATGTCTATTTCGGAATGTACGCCATGTGGGTGGGCAAGACCCGCGAGCTCTTCTTCAATAAGGTCATGCCCAAGTTCAACCTCAAGGAGACACCTTTCTATATCCTAACCAGGTCGTTCGAGCACAAGTTCGTCCGCGAGACCAAGGAGTTCGAGACAGTCAGCGTGAAGATCCGTGTGTCAGGGCATAACCGGAAGTTTGTCACCCTCGAGCACGAAATCTACGATTCGACAGGAAATATTCTGGGTAAGGGAAGCCAGAGCCTGCTCTTTGTCTCCTCAACGGATTACAAGATGATCGACATCCCCGGTGATGTCATGGGTTCCTTCCTGGCCTATCTTTAAGCAGAGTTAGGTAGTCGTTGATTTAACCTCATGCATGCCTTGCAAACTCTCTTTATCCGAGCATGCATGGGAGCAATCTTGATGCTAATATTCATCCCTCTCGGATGCTCCAAAAAACAGGCGTTGAAACAGGAGAACGGACATCCAACGCCAATCCCCGTCCTTCCGCGTAAGAATTACGATACAGCGAAGCTTTTCAACGGAATTTTTCTCAAAAGTAGCGTTGATAGCATCTCTTCTCAGGAAACCACACTAGCGGCCATATCTAACAGCAACTCTTATAAGATGGACATCAACCTGCATGTCCAGTGGCCTAAAGCTGCAACTAACATGGCAGACTTGCAGGCCGCCACACCGGAGGTTTCCGAGTTGCTTCCGGATCTACACACCCTGCTCACCAATGCTTCCCCATCACCTGATTTTGCGACCCTCATTATTCATAAGGAAAAATCGCTCCGGGCTAACCTGGGCCAACTCCAGCACCTTCCCTACCGAGACTCCCTTTTCGATTGCCAGACCATCCTCGACCTGAGTTACCCCGCGACTTCCCGACGCGCTCTCCTTATCCAGGCCATCATGAACGTGAATACCGACGGATCTGACGGGGACAGAAATCTCCCGATCGACCGGCCCTCCTCGACCTATCAACCGCAGACAAATTACCGATGGGCAAAGAAAAGCGACCGTCCAAACATCTGCCTTCGCGATGAAGTGTCACAACTTGCCCTTACCGAGGCCGAACTTGGCAGCGGCACCATGACACCGAAAGAAAGAGAGACCCTTGAGGCACGCCGCGACGCCGCCAAGGCAACAATCGCCGAATTGAAACGCTGGAGCTTCCTTGCGGGAACATCCGATCCCTTCATTGTTCTACCCTCGTTCATGGTGGGAAAATCTCCCGATCAACCCGCCATCGGCGACTACGCTGTCGTAATCGCAAAAGGAATCCTCTACCCGACGATACTGGGCGATCTGGGACCGAATTCCAAGATCGGTGAAGCCTCGCTGAGAATCTGTCGAGAGATCTTCCCGGAATCGGGAGCGGATCGACGCCCTGTCAGCCGCCCCGAAGTCATCTATCTTGTCTTCCCTGGGACTGCGGAAAAGCCGTTCACGGCACCAGATTACGCACACTGGTCTGAGCGCTGCCATCAGCTCTGGAAGGAATTCGGGGGCAGTGACACAGCGTCATGGCATGAGTGGAGCTCCTTAGAGAAACCATGGCCTACTCCTACTCCGACACCCACACCACTTCCCTCGCCGCTTCCGACCTCCTCACCCTCAGCGGAAACACTTTCGCAGACGAGTTCTTCATCCGTCACAAATCCTCCTGAGCAGATTTCGTCACCCTCACCCTTGGCATCTCCCCAGTGATTTCAGCCTTTCTCCCAAGGCACCTCTCGGATTATTTTCCTGTAATTGTCTCCTGTTTCTTCGTCTCCTGAATTTCAGGTCTCAGGTCTCAGCTTTCATGCCTAATCTTATCAACCCTCATCCTTCAACCTTTCTCATATGATCACCACCGGCACTAAAGCTCCCGACTTCACCCTCTCAAACGCCACCTCCGAGGGACCCAAGCAGATCACCCTCTCAGCCGAAATCGGAAAGAAAAATATCCTACTCCTCTTTGTGCCAATGGCCTTTACCGGTGTCTGCACGACGGAACTCTGTGAGATCAGCAAGGGCATCGGTGCCTATGATTCCCTCGACTGCACTGTCTACGGCATTAGTGGTGATAACCCTTTTGCCCAGCAGGCATGGGCCCAGAAGGAGAACATCACCATCCCTCTCCTGAGCGATTACGAGCACAATGTCGCCAAGACTTACGGGATCGCTTACGAGAGTTTCCTGCCTGAGATCGGTCTTGGCATGGGTGGAGTCGCTCAGCGTTCCGCCTTCCTGATCGACCGCTCCGGCGTGATCCAGTACGCCGAGTCGAGCGCGGACCCGAAGCAACTCCCCGACTTCGCCAAGATCCAGGCAAAGCTTGCCGAACTGAAGTAATGGAAACGAGGGTTGGGCTATTGGTCCGTTGGACTGTTGGCCAGCAACCGCCGAAACAAAAAATCTGAGATTCCTGAACCCATAAGCCCAATAGTCTAAAAGCCCAACAGCCCTTATTTCTCCATGCCCACCACCGACCCATTCAAGACACTCCGTAGCTTTGAACCATCCGCAGGGACAAGCTCATCCTACTACTCCCTCCCGGCACTTGAGGAACAGGGCCTTGGCAAGATCTCGCGCCTTCCCTTTTCGATCCGTGTGGTACTGGAGTCGGTGTTGCGTAACTGCGACAATAAGAAGGTCCATGAGAAAGATGTGAAGGCCCTTGCTGCCTGGAACGCCAAGGCACCGGCCCCCGAGGAGATCCCATTCGTGGTCGCGCGCATCGTGCTGCAGGACTTCACAGGAGTTCCATTGCTCGTCGATCTCGCTGCTATGCGTAGTGCGGTGGCCCGCCTCGGCGGGAAGCCCGGCATCATTGAGCCATTGGTTCCTGTCGATCTCGTGGTCGATCACTCCGTGCAGGTCGACTACTACGGCTGGGCAGACGCCATGAAGCTGAACCTCGACATGGAGTTCAAGCGCAACCGCGAACGTTACGAGTTCCTAAAGTGGGGCCAAGGGGCTTTCGAGACCTTTGGAGTTGTTCCTCCCGGCATCGGCATTGTTCACCAGGTGAACCTCGAGTATCTGGCTCGCGGTGTCCTCCACTCCAAGAACGCCTCCGGCAACCTCTACTACCCCGACAGCCTTGTCGGCACCGACTCCCACACCACGATGATCAACGGTCTTGGAGTCGTCGGTTGGGGTGTCGGCGGCATTGAGGCGGAAGCAGGTATGCTTGGCCAGCCAGTTTATTTTCTCACTCCCGAGGTCGTCGGTGTCCATCTCACCGGCAATCTGAGCGAGGGCGTCACCGCCACCGATCTCGCACTCCGCGTCACCCAAATGCTCCGCGCTGCAAAAGTCGTCGGTAAATTTGTCGAGTTCTACGGCGAGGGTGCGGCGTCCCTTCCCCTCCCCGACCGCGCTACTATCGCCAACATGGCTCCCGAGTACGGAGCCACCATGGGCATCTTCCCGGTCGATGCGGAATCCGTCGCTTTCCTCCGCGCAACAGGTCGTACCGAGGCCGAATGCAGCGCCTTTGAGAACTACTTCAAGGCCCAAGACATGTTCGGCATGCCTCGCAAGGGAGAAATCGACTATAGCGTTGATCTTGAGCTCGATCTGTCAAGCGTCGTGCCTAGCGTTGCCGGACCGAAACGTCCTCAAGACCGCATCGATCTCCCTCAGCTTCGTTCAGCCTTCCACGAACTCCTCATCAAGCCGGTCGCCGAGGGTGGATATGGCAAAAACGAGGGAGCCCTTTCCGCTAAGGCTCTGGTTGCCCGTCGTAATCCGACTATTCCTGCCGATGAGGAGGAGATGATCAGCGACCGTCCCACGCCCGATCCCGTCAATCAGATGCCCGAGTCTCCCTATCATGGAGATGACATGGGCAAGAGCACCATCCGGAACGGATCCGTTCTCATCGCCGCCATCACCAGCTGTACGAATACCAGCAACCCTAGTGTCATGCTCGCCGCGGGACTCCTGGCGAAGAAAGCCGTGGAACTCGGTCTCGAGATGGATCCTACGGTCAAGACCTCACTGGCTCCCGGCTCACGCGTCGTCACCGCCTATTTGGATAAGACCGGCCTACAGCCCTACTTCGACAAGCTTGGGTTCCAGACCGTCGGTTACGGTTGCACCACCTGCATCGGAAACTCCGGCCCCCTCAATCCCGAGGTCGAGAAGGCCATCACCGACAACGATCTCATCGCCGCGGCGGTCCTCTCTGGAAACCGCAACTTCGAAGCTCGCATCCATCAGAACATCAAGGCCAACTTCCTGATGTCCCCTCCCCTGGTCGTCGCCTTCGCCCTCGCTGGCCGCGTCGATATCGACTTCGTCAAAGAGCCGATCGGCAAGAGTAAGGATGGCAAGGAGATCTTCCTCAAGGATATCTGGCCGAGCCTCGCAGAGATCCGCGACACCCTCCGCAGTGCCCTCACGCCGGAGATGTTCACAGCCCTCTATGGCAACTTCGCAGGACAGAATCCGAAGTGGAACGAAATCAGCGCCCCAACTGGAGAGATCTATGAGTGGGATACCAAGAGCACCTACATCCAGGAGCCTCCCTTCTTCGAGAACTTCGGCATGGAGGCCGGCACGATCACTTCGATCTCAGGAGCACGTGCGCTGGGCATCTTCGGCGACTCCGTCACGACTGACCACATCTCTCCCGCAGGAGCCATCAAGGAGAAGTCCCCTGCAGGCCGTTTCCTGAGCGAGCATGGTGTCACCCACGAAGACTTCAACAGCTACGGAAGCCGCCGTGGCAATGACCGCATCATGACTCGCGGCACCTTTGCCAACGTTCGTATCAAGAATCTCATGCTTCCCGGTGTCGAGGGTGGCGAGACACTCCACCAGCCCGAGGGCGAGCGCATGAGCATCTTCGACGCCTCCCACAAGTATCAGGCGGAGAAGACCCCGCTAGTCATCATCGCAGGTCAGGAATACGGCACCGGTAGCAGCCGAGATTGGGCCGCCAAGGGAACCCGCCTCCTGGGAGTGAAGGCCGTTATCGCCGCCAGCTACGAGCGCATCCACCGTTCCAATCTTGTCGGCATGGGTATCCTGCCTCTCCAGTTCCTGGAGGGAACAAACGCCCAGAGCCTCAGCCTCGATGGCACCGAGACCTACGACATCATAGGGCTCAGTGAAGATCTTGAGGCGCGTCAGGATCTGGCCGTCAGGATCACCCGTAAGGATGGAAGCACCCAAGAAGTCCCTGTGAAGGTCCGTATCGACACCCCGATCGAGGTCGACTACTACCGCCACGGCGGCATCCTCCCCTTCATCCTCCGCCAACTGATCAACGAAGCGAAGTAAGGGGGCAGAGGAAAGCTGAAACCAAGATTTTAATCTGGAACTCAAGAACTCAGGAATTTTGGAGAAACTGAATGACAGAGATCTTAGTAAACGAGTAATTGGTGCTGCGATTGAAGTTCATAAAGCCTTAGGCCCTGGATTTCTTGAGTCTTTTTATGAAGAGGCTCTCTCCATCGAACTAGACATTCTGGGGATTCCCTACGAACGCCAGAAAACAGTAGAAATAACCTATCGCAGTCGTAAGATCGGTGAACATCGTCTCGATCTCTTAGTGGATGGCAGGCTTGTTCTGGAGCTCAAGGCGGTACAATCATTGGATCCAATCCATTATTCAACTGTCAGATCCTACATGAAGGCTCTTGGCGTTGAATCGGGCATCATCATCAATTTCTCTACAATGCCTGCGACCATAAAACGGGTGGGTAGAGAATTCACACCATCTTCGGGTCTATCTTTTTCCTGAGTTCTTGAGTTCCAGATTAATTTTTCTTCTCCCCCATATGAGCACTTTTTCCAATCCAACCGACCTAGCAGCCGAGATTCTCCGCCTGAAGCAGAAGCGGAATGCCGTAATCCTGGCGCATAACTACCAGATCGAGGAGATCCAGAAGGTCGCCGATTTCGTGGGAGACTCCCTCGGCCTGAGTCAGAAAGCTGCCGAGACTGATGCCGACGTGATCGTCTTCTGCGGGGTCCACTTCATGGGTGAGACGGCCAAGATCCTCAGTCCGGGGAAGACTGTCGTCATTCCGGATATGGAGGCCGGATGTTCCCTCTCCGATTCCTGCCCAGCCGACAAACTGGAGGCCTATCTCAAGGAGCATGCCGAGAAGAACTACTTCGTCATTGCCTACATCAACTGCAGCGCCGGAGTGAAGGCCCTCGCCGATGT
>JBAXXS010000042.1:0-16346 GCA_037127835.1 Verrucomicrobiota bacterium
CTGAACGCATTGTGCGCGGGTCATTCGATGACCGAGAGGGCGCCGGGCTGCTGGATCTGTTTGGCCTCCTCCTCCGTCATCCAGCGTTCTTTAGCCGCACGTCCCCACGAGTCTGAAATGGCGATTTCGCGGGTCTTCTCATTGTAGCCGATGATGAGGCAGATATGGGCGTATTCGGGATCGGGCTTTAGCGGGATGGTCTTTTTGAGGGAAGGGAGGAAGCGGGTGCTCCAGTCCTCCCAGTTCGTCACGGCGATGCGGTGCATCATCCGTTCATTGACTCGCTTATTGAACTCCTCCGTGCTGTAGTGGGTGAAGAGGATCGGCTTGCCTGCATCGATGGCCGACTTGATCTCCTGGATGCTGCCAGAAAAGTTTTTTTTGGTGATGTTGGCTCCCGCATCCCGGAGCGTGGTGTAGGTGGCTCCCTCAATGCCACTCACGCTGGTCCCACCGCCCGCCTTGGTCTGGCCGGCCATGGCGAGAATGTTCATGTCCTCCGAAAGTCCGTAGTAGCGCAGGATTCTCTCGAAGGTCGCTGGGACACAGTATCCCTTGCGCCCCTGATCGATCATCGGGAGATCCGTAATGACCACATCCCCGTTTTCCTTATGTTTCACACGTTGGGAAAGGTTTGCCTTGGCTGCGGCAAAGGCCTTCCTATCCGCATCGGTATCGTCAATCGACGCGGTAGGCAGTATCCGCAGGGCAACATACTCATTCGGAGGGGCAACCAGCACAAAGGTGTGACCGTTCCAGTCCCAACGCTGGCCCGATTCCGTCGTAGAGGCGAAGCGTCCTATTCTGGCCGGTTTTGATTCCCCGAAGAGGGCTTTCAAAGCTGATTCCACTGTGGTCTTGTCATGCCTCATCGCGTCCTGACAGCCCTTGAGCATATTGTCGGTCACCATCTGCGGTTGATTGGTAATGGCGGCCTGCGCTTTTGCTTCCTGCGCGGAGCTGTAGAATGCGACGTCCCCCTTGTTGGCAAAGAGGACGGAGACCCGTGCCACCTTGTCATTGATTCCCTGCAGGAAGAGGCTGAGCGCTCTGGCTCCGAGAACCGTTATCGCGGAATTGTCCGTATAGGGATACCATCTGTAGCCCGTCTCATAAGAGGTCCTGGACTCCGCCGGCCAGTCGAGTCGGCCCGCAACCATCGCGTCGTTTTCTTCCCAAAGAGGACGGCTTCCGAACAGGGAAATGCCAAGGGCCTTGTTCACCTGCTGGGTAGTCGGAACTTTGGTGCCGAGATTTGCAGGCGTTGAAGTGGGCGTCATGATCGGCGCCGCAGTTGGAGTCAGAGTTGCAGTATGGATCGGTGCTGCCCGAGGGGCAGGTGCTGGTACTGGGGCTTCAATCAAGACGGCATCCCTAGGCACGACAAATGGGCTCTCATTTTGGGTGCGCTTCACCAGGATCTCACCAATGGAATTGGTCGTCACAATCAGGACCCGAGTGCCTGCCGGGATCTTGGCAAATCCAATAGAATGTCCATCCGCAAGGAGATCCATTTTGACCTCCTTCAATAAGGTGCCCTGACTGGTTGTCTGGGCCGTTACGCTGGGAAGCAAGGCCAACGACAGGAAAAGGATTTTCTTCACGAAGCAATGATTCAAGGAAGGAGGAGAATCTGCTCATTTGAACCCCGAGGCTTGAGGAAGTCACGGAGGAATCCCCTCTCGAGAACCGATCAAAGGGATGTGGCTAAGGAGGGAATCGAACCCCCGACACGAGGATTTTCAGTCCTCTGCTCTACCAACTGAGCTACTTAGCCATGTATTACCAAACCCGTTTCTAACGCGGGTGAGTGAAAATCCCTTATTCCGCTACGATGGGCAAGCCTCTTCTTCCGCAGAAATGCTAGGACATGATCTGCCAAAAGAAAAACGCCGCATCCTCAGGATGCGGCGTTTTTGAAAAGGGATTTTGAAAAAGCGGCTTACTTGGCCTGCTTCCCCTCGATGTACTTCACGACATCGCCGACCTTCTGGAGCTTCTCAGCATCCTCGTCGGGAACTTCGACTCCGAATTCTTCCTCAAAGGCCATGACGAGCTCGACGGTGTCGAGGGAATCGGCCCCGAGATCCTCAATGAAGGAGGCGTTGATGGTGACCTGTTCAGCGGTCACTCCGAGCTGTTCGACGATGATGTCGCGGACTTTTTCTTCGATGGTTTTTTCAGACATGATGATGTGGTTAACGGATACCTGTGCACGAGTAAAGAGCGCAGAGGGTCTTGGCAATAATTTTCTCCCTACCCAATTCGCTGTCGATGTGTTCCCCTGCGTGCATCATGGCTGATTTTTCACTCTTTGAACGTAGTGTCCGGCTCGATGCTTCGCCCGCCGAGGTCTATGCCTTCCACGAGGATCCGCATAATATCACGAAGATCTCCCCACCTTCGCTCAAGGTCGAGAGGGTCGAGTGCAAGGTTCCTGCTTGTGTTGGCGACGAGTTCCTCCTGCGCATCAGGCAATTCAGCCTTCCTCTGGAGTGGATCGGATTCTGGGAGGAAGCTGTGCCCAATGAGCGACTGGTGGATGGGGCAAAGAAGAGCCCCTTCCGTCATTGGCGCCATCATCATCTCTTCGAGGCCAATGTCGCCGACATCAACGGCGGGATCGATGGGACAATCATGACCGACCGAGTGGAGTATGCCCTGCCGTTTGGCGTGATTGGGCTGCTGCTGGATCTGACGGTGATGCGGTTGGTCTTTACCGCAATGTTCATCGCTCGTCATCGGGCGACACGGAAGTTTTTCGCCAAGGGAAAAACTTCTGGGGTATAGGGAGTTGGGGATCGGTGAGAGTCCCCTCTTTTAATCTTCAGCCTTTAGCCTCCAACCTTTAGCATTTTTCTCTCATGTTCGATGCATCCCTTTCCGACACGCAGAATCTGCCCGATGATCGGCAAATCCCGATCGACCGCGTAGGGGTTAAAGACCTGCGCTATCCGATCCGTGTCCGTGACAAGAACCATACGGAGCAGGGGACAATCGCCATGGTTCAGCTGACAGTTGACCTGCCTCATCATTTCAAGGGGACTCATATGAGCCGCTTCGTCGAGGCATTGAATTCGCATGGACCGGTCCTCCATGTCCGCAATATCCGCGATATTCTGGTGCAACTCTCGGAGCGTTTGGAGAGCGATCAGGCGCATGTTGCCTTCGAGTTTCCCTATTTCATCGAGAAGCCGGCTCCGGTCACGGGTGCTGTCGGTCTAATCGATTATACGGTTCGATTCAGCGCAACGCTGACGGGGGGCCCCAAGGGAAAGGTCGATTTTGTGGTCACGGTGGTCGTGCCAGTCACCACGCTTTGCCCTTGCTCGAAGGCAATCAGTGATTCCGGAGCCCATAATCAGCGCGGTCATGTGACCTACTCCGTCCGCTGTGCCAAGCCGATGTGGATCGAGGAGATGATCCGTCTGGTCGAGGACTCTGCCAGTTCCGAGCTCTACAGCCTGCTGAAGCGTCCCGATGAGAAATTCGTCACGGAGCGGGCCTACGCGAATCCCGTCTTCGTCGAGGATCTGGTGCGCAATGTTGCCGGTCGCTCGGAGCAGGATCCCAATATCCTCTGGTACCGGGTGGAGGCGGAGAATTTCGAGTCGATTCACAATCACAACGCCTATGCGCTGGTCGAGCGCAAGAGCTCCCGCGATGGGGTAAGCTAGAGCGAAACAAAACAATTTCCCTAGCTTATGGAACGCATCGCCCTGCTTACCTCAACACTCTTCTACCTTTTCAGCTTTGGGCACACGCTCTATGCACTGGGGGCGGGACGATTCCGGCCTGGAAGGTTTAATTTCATCGCCATGGCGCTAGGGGCCATAACTCAGGGATGGTATCTCTCGATGCGGGGTGCTGCGGAGCATGCCTGCCCAATCGGGAATCTCTCGGAGACATTAATCTTCCTCTCTTGGTCGATCTCCCTGATCTATTTGGTGATCGGGGCGACCTATCGGCTATCACTCATGGGGGCATTCACCGCCCCGCTAGTTCTGCTTCTCCAGATCGTGGCGCTCCTGCTTCCAAACGAGGCTCATGCCAGATTCTTCCGTCCCAACCCGTGGGTGGAAACCCATGCCGCTCTATCGCTTGTAGCCTTCGGGGCTTTCGGCCTAGCTGCTGTAGCGGGACTGATGTTCCTAGTGCAGGAAGATCAGCTCAAGTCCCGACGTCCATCACCTATCTTCCATCATCTTCCCCCCATCAATATTCTCTCGGAGGCGACCCTCCGTCTGCTCTGGCTCGGCTTCCTGCTTCTCTCCCTCAGTTTCGCCTCGGGTCTACTGGCTCATCTTGCAGTCGCGGGCGGGAAGTTCTTTTTTTCAATTTTCATCTGGCTTTTTTATGCCGCCATCCTCTTCGGATCCAAGTCCGGCTTTCTCTCTGGAAGGCGCTTTGCATGGGCTTCCTCGTTAGCATTCCTTTTCGCTCTCATCTTGCTTCCCGTGATCGAGCATCTCTCCGGTCGTTCTTAGGGTCGCAAGAAAGCTCCACATGAATATCCTCTGCGCTGGCATCAATCACCGTACCGCGCATCTCGACGTACGTGAGCGGTTTGCCGTGCGCGAAAATGAAATGGAAGGGTTGCTTGGACGACTACGTGCCATTGAGGGAGTCTCTGGTGCCGTCATGCTCTCCACCTGCAACCGGGTCGAGCTCTATGCTTCAAGCCTCTGTCCCTTGAGGGCCTTGGAGGGATTCCGATCCATCCTTGCCGAGCGCGCGGGTTTGGAAGCCCCCCTCTATTATCACGACACGACCCAGGCTGTGAGGCATCTCTTCCGGGTCGCGAGTGGTCTCGATTCGATGGTAATAGGCGAGACGGAGATCCTCGGTCAGGTCAAGAAAGCCTACTCCGTGGCTGCTGATGCCGGAGCGGCGACACGCCCCCTTCACAAGCTCTTCCAGCACGCTTTTCGTGTAGCCAAGTCGGTTCGGACTCAGACGCAGATCACCAGCGGTCCCACCTCGGTCGGATCCGTGGCGGTGGAGCTTGCAGGCAAGATTTTCGGATCTTTGGAGGACCGCCGCGTCATGATCCTGGGAGCCGGTGAGATCAGCGAGCGTACGGCCCGAAGCCTTCAGTCCCGCGGAGTGCGCAGCGTCATCGTTTCCAACCGCACCTACGAGCGAGCAGCTCAGCTTGCGGCCGAGATTGGTGGCATGGCATTGCATTTCGACCATTGGGAAAAATCCTTTGCCGATATCGACATCCTGATCAGTTCCACCAATGCCCCCCATGCAATCCTGACCCCGGAAAAGCTCGCGCCACTGCTGAAGCTGCGCCGCGGTGCACCGCTCTTCGTGATCGATCTGGCCGTGCCGCGTGACGCCGATCCCGCCATCAACGAGATGGAGGGGGTTTTTCTCTACGACATCGACAGCTTGGAGCAGATCGCCGCCCAGTCTCTCGACATTCGCCGCCAGGAAGTCGTCCGATGCGAATCACTCATCGAGCAGCATGTCGGAGGCTTTATCAGCTGGATGAGGAGTATCCATGCACCTGAGTCCCATACTTTCGGAAGAGCGGTGTGATGGTATGAATCCCCCATCAGAATCAGACTTGAAGCCCCTGATCCTCGGAACACGGGGAAGCGATCTGGCTTTAGCCCAGAGCAGGATGGTTCGTGCGGCTCTAGAACAAGCCCATCCGGGTCTTTCCGTTCAGCTCAAGACTATCACCACCACCGGCGATGCTCGGACTGCAATGCCTCTCCACGAGCCGACCGCCGAGGGTGCGGGACTCTTTACTAAACAACTCGAGGAGGCACTGCTCCGTGGGGAGATCGATCTTGCCGTCCACAGTCTGAAGGATCTTCCGGTCCAGACGCCTGACGGACTGACGCTTGCCGCCATTCTGCCCCGGGCCCCCGTCGATGATCTGCTGGTGTCCCGTCATCCTGGTGGTCTTGCGGGACTTCCCCCGGGATCAACAGTCGGCTCAAGCAGTCCCCGCCGGGCCTTGCTCCTGAAGGCACGTCGTCCGGATCTCAATCTCATGCCGATCCGTGGCAATGTCCCCACCCGTCTGGCTAAGGTGGCTACCGGATCTCCTTTCGATGCCACCATCCTGGCCGCGGCCGGACTTGGCCGCCTCGGGTACGATCTCTCCCTTGGCATTCTGGAGATCGAGGGGTTGACGTTGTGGCTGGAGTCCCTGGAATGGATGCTCCCGGCCCCAGGCCAGGGGGCTATCGCCGTGGAGTGCAGGGTTGGCGATGCTGCGGAAGCTTTGCTTTCGGTGCTGAATCATGGGCCCACGTCCCGGTGTGTCGAGGCTGAGCGGCTTGTGCTCAGGCATCTCGGGGGAGGATGTCATCTGGCACTTGGGGCTCTCGCGACGGAGACTGCGGAGGGCATCGCCTTGAACGCCGTCTTCATACCTCATCCCAATTCTGACGCTGGACCTCTGACTGCCAGCGACGTGGCTCCAACTCCCGCCCAAGTGGCAAGGATGGTCGCCGATCAACTTCTCTCATCATGAAAACACCTTCCGAAAAATCCTCCAAGAAGCCCTCCCCTGCCACAAAACCTATCGAGGGAATCTGTTATCTGGTTGGTGCCGGCCCCGGAGATCCGGGACTACTGACACTAAGGGGACGCGAGTGTCTGGAGCGTGCCGATGTGGTGATCTACGATTACCTGAGCAATGCGGAGTTCCTTCGTTTTGCCCCCGCCTCCGCCGAAAAGATCTATGCAGGCAAGACAGCCGGACAACATGCACTGAAGCAGGAGGAGACCAATGCGCTGCTGGTTAAGTTCACCCGGGAGGGAAAACGGGTGGTGCGTCTTAAGGGCGGTGATCCCTTTCTCTTTGGCCGTGGAGGAGAGGAGGCCGCGGAACTCGCCGCGGCTGGCCTTCGCTTTGAGATCGTTCCAGGGGTCACCTCCGCAATAGGGGGTTTGGCCTATGCCGGCATCCCCGTCACCCATCGCGCAAGCAATGCAGTGCTCACGATCTTCACCGGCCATGAGGAGCCGGACAAAAAGACCTCGGGTATCGACTACAAGGCGATCGCTTCTGCGCCAGGCACGAAGGTGATGTTGATGGGTGTAGAGCGCCTGACCGCCATCACCGGGGAGCTTGCGCAGGCGGGAATGTCCACGGAGACCCCTGTGGCTCTTGTCCGCTGGGCGACGACAGGGCGTCATCAGACCCTAGTCGGGACACTGGGATCCATTGCCGGACTGGCCGAGGAGAAAAAGTTCAAAGCACCCGCCGTGGCGGTTTTCGGCGATGTCGTGAATCTCCGGGAGACGCTGAACTGGTTCGAGACACGCCCTCTCTTTGGTCGACGCATCGCAGTGACGCGCACGCGCCAGCAGGCTGGCGGCTTGCTTGCCTCGCTCCGGGAACTCGGCGCCGATGCCTATGAGCTTCCGACCATCCGGATCGAGCCTCCCGCCGACAAGACCGCTTTCATCGAGGCGATGCTCGATGTTCGCACCTACGACTGGATCGTCTTTACCAGCCCGAACGGTGTGGATGCATTTTTCACGGCCTTCTTCGCAGCCCATGACGATGCCCGCGACCTCGGCGGGGCGCGCATCGCCGTGATCGGCAACGGCACCGCCAAAAAAGTCCGCGAGTACCACTATGCCGTGGATCTGATCCCGGAGGAATTCGTGGCCGAGTCGTTGCTGAAATCCTTCAAGGAGCTCAATGTCGAAAACCTCAAGATGCTGCTCCCGCGTGCTGCCGGGGCCCGTGAAATGCTGGCAATCCAGCTTGAGGAGCTCGGAGCCATCGTGGATGACGTGCCCGTTTACCAGACCGTTCCCGAAACGGAGGATGTCTCCGGAGGGATCCACCGCTTCTGGGAGGAGGGGGCGGATATGATAACCTTCACTAGTGCTTCAACGGCGGATCACTTCAAGGCACTCGGACTTCCACTGCCCGTGGGACTCAAGACCGCCAGCATCGGACCCGTCACATCGTCGGAAATGAAAAAACTCGGACTTCCGATCGATCTGGAAGCAACCCAGCACGACATTCCTGGGTTGGTGGCTGCGATCCGGGATTTTTATAACCCAAGCCTCTGATCACCCGAATTCGACCTCTTCAGCATTTTGGTGGCGTGATGCCACATCCGGCCTTAAAAGAGACATAGAGACACAAACCCATGCAAATCCACATCAGTCCACGCCATATCCAACTCACTGCAGCCATCCATGCCCATGTGGCAGGGAAGGTTGCTCATCTTGAGGAATACACCGACAGCATCCTTGCCGCGCACGTGGTGCTTCTTTTCGACGAACACCGTTCCAAGAAAAAAGATTTCTTGGTGAAGATCCATCTGGCGCTTCCCGGTCCCGACCTTCATGCCGAGGATGCCGAGGACGACCTCTACTCTGCAATCGATCTGACTGTTAAAAAGCTCGTCCAGCAGTTGCGCAAGAGAAAGACCAAGGTGAAGGAGAAGGCCAAGCACAAGGTCAAAGTCGCCAAGGAGATCGAGCGCCACGGCTACCGCCGCTAGCGTTTATCGCCTCGGTGATGGAGTCGGAATACAAAGTCCAGCTGGAGGCCTTCGAAGGCCCTCTTGACCTGCTGCTCTACCTCGTCAAGAAGGACGAGGTAGACATTTACGATATTTCGATCGAGCGTATCACCACCCAGTATCTGGAATATCTCGAGACGTTCGAGGTTCTGCATATCGAGGTGGCCGGCGAATTCTTGGTCATGGCGGCCAACCTGCTCTACATCAAGAGCCGGACACTGCTCCCCAAGGATCAGCAAATGCCGGAGGAAGAGGCTGAAGAGGATGATCCGCGATGGGAGCTCATCCGCCAACTCATTGAGTACAGGAAGTTCAAGGAGGCGGCGGCCCATCTCCGTGACCAGGAAGATCTTCAGGCGGCTCTGTTTCCCCGTGCCGTTTCGCTCGATCCTGCCCATGCCCCCCTGCTCGATGACAATCTGCTGATCGGCGATATCGGCATCTTCGACCTCATCAATGCTTTCCAGCGAGCGCTCAGGCGCCTTCCGGTTGAGGAAAAGCAGGGAGAGATCCACGAGGAAACTTTCACCGTCACGGATCGGATCAACCACCTGATGAAACTTGTCGATCGGGGCGTCTCGATGCGCTTCGAGGAGCTTTTCGGACAGGCCTCCACGCGTTCCGAACTGGTCGTTACATTCCTAGCCATCCTTGAACTTATCCGGATGAAACAATTCCGCGTGCGTCAGCAGGAACAATTCGGTGAAATCTGGCTGGATCGCACCCTCTCGGACGATGAGGAGACCATCCCTTCAGAGCCTCTGATCGAACAATCTCATGAGTAAGAAATCATCCAAGAACAAGCCAACCGGAGAACAGGTTCCGGAAACACCCTCCTCGGAGGAAACGATCGTGGAATCCGCTGAAGAAAGCCCTGATGTGGAAATTGAGGAAATTCTGCCCAGCGAGGTCGAGAATGCTTCTCTTCCCGAAGCTGTGACTGAGGAATTACTTGGTGCCGAGGTGCCCACGGGTGAGGTTCCCCCGCTTTCCCATGTGCTGGAGGCGATTCTTTTTGCCTCCCAGAAAGCTGTCTTGCCCAAAGAACTGATGGCCCATCTCAAGAGTGCGGCCGTTGCCGAGCCGACTTCGGTGGCCTCGGCATTTGCCCGAATCAAGGAAGGAGATGTTCGTGATGCCCTGGTCGACCTGCAGGCCGAAGTCGCCGCCTCGGGTCGCGCCTACCAGGTGCGTGAAACGGCGACCGGCTGGCTACTCTCCAGCGCCCCGGGCTTTGCGCCTTGGCTGCGCGCTCTT
Source organism: Verrucomicrobiota bacterium (assembly GCA_037127835.1). Taxonomy (GTDB): domain Bacteria; phylum Verrucomicrobiota; class Verrucomicrobiia; order Chthoniobacterales; family UBA6821; genus UBA6821. The sequence continues at coordinate 9,771 of JBAXXS010000042.1, forward strand.
TATCCGGAGGCCAAGCCTACCCGCCTGAGCGCTTCGGCCCTCGAAACCCTCGCCATCATCGCCTACCGCCAACCGATCGCCCGGGCCGATATGGAAGCCGTCCGCGGCGTCTCCGTGGATGGGGTAATGCAGACACTGCTGGATCGAGGCCTTGTGAAGATAGCTGGTCGCGCCGAGGCGGCAGGCCGTCCACTCCTCTACGCGACCACCCAGTATTTCCTAGATCACTTCGGCCTTCGAACTCTTGATGAGCTTCCCAATGCCGCCGAGTTGAGACACATACCGCTCCCCAAGGCGACTCCTGAACCCGGAAGTGCTCCGGTTGATGAGAGCGGTACTGCCGAACTGCCAGGAGTGCTTTCCGTGCCTGAAGAGGTGACAAGGGGTGTCTTGGAGAGTGTGCAAGAAGGCGAAGAAGCCGAACAAGCCGCCGTGCTTGAAGAGGTTGAGGTGACAGAGATTCTTGAACTCCGTGAGTCGGTGGTCTTCGAGGAGGTTTCTTTCGACGCCGACGCTGCGGTCGAGGTCGATAAGGAAGAATCCGAAGAATCTCCGGACGGCCACGCGGAACGCTGAACAGGTTACCTTTCCCCATGGAAGATCTTACAAAACTTCGCGAGGCGATCGATGTCATCGATGGAAAGTTGCTCGATCTTATGAACGAGCGCGCACGACTTGCCCAGGAGATCGGCCGGATCAAGGAACGCAATGGCGCTCCCGTCTATGCCGCAGGGCGTGCCGAGCAGTTGATGCGTCGTCTTGTCGAGCGGAGTGCCGGGCCCTTGGAGGAACAGGCGATTCGTGCGATCTACCGCGAGATCATGTCGGCCTCACTTGCTCTCGAGAAGGATACCGTCATCGCCTGCGAGGGATGCGTCGCAGGGCGCACTCATTTTGCCGCAAAGCAGCAGTTCGGCGCCTCAGTCCGCTACACATTCCACGACGATCCGGCCGATCTCTTTGAGGCGGTCATCTCTGGAAAAGCCGATTGCGGGGTCATTCCCTCCGGCGATGAGGGGCCCGACTCGACGGTTTTGGAACTATTGATGAAAAGCGATGCTCAGCTCGCTTCCCAGATCGTACTAGGCGGGGAAGAGGGATCTTGTCGTGCCCGCTACTTTGTGCTTGGGAAAGCCCTGAACGCACGCTCTGGCGACGACCAGACTGCCCTGCTTATCTATCTCACCGATCATCCTGGAGCCTTGGCTTCCGCCCTTGAACCCTTCCGTGGAGCCGGTGTCAATGTCATCTCGATCCACAGCGGTCCAGTTCCTGGAGGCGGGATGCATCTTTTTCTGGAGGCAGAGGGTCATGCCGGGGACGAATCCCTCTTGCATGTCGTAACCTTGCTCAGCGAGAGCGGATACTCTCCCAAAGTCTGTGGAAGCTATCCCCGAATGCAATGAGGTTCATTTTCTAAAGTCACCACCATGCTCACGCCAGCCATTGTCAGCGCAGGATGCTTCGACCAGGAGGTTTGGATCAGGGTCGAGGGTCGCGGTAATTTTCAGAGCAGCGGATCGATTCGAAAATTTGTCCAGGCCATGATCCAGCGTGGTCGCCGACAATTCGTGGTCGATCTGGCCTCCTGTGATCACATGGATTCGACCTTCATGGGAACGCTCACCGGGATTTCCCAGAAACTCCGCGAACTCGGACAAGGCTCCCTGCTTGTGATTAACGTCACCCCACGGAATGTCGACCTCATGGAAAATCTCGGACTCAACTTTCTCTTCGGGATCGAGGCTGCCGGCCAGATAATAAGGACTCCCGCCGAGACAGGGGTGAGCCTCATGCAACTTCCCGTCGATACAACCATGGAGAAAGATATTATTCTTTCCGCGCACGAGGCCTTGATCGCGGCAAACCCCGCGAATGCCGACCGGTTTCACGATGTGCTGGAGTATCTGAAACATGGCGGGCACGGCAGTGCCGGGCATTGAAGTCCGAAGGAATGAATTGGGCGCGCGTGATGCCGCCGTGCTGGCCTTTGTCGTGATTTCGTTCCATGATGACTGGCTATGATCCTTCAGAGCATAGAGCCTGTCGTCATTGTCGCCCTCCTTGTGGCTATGGGCGTGCTTGGACTTGTCGTCTTCGGATCACGACGCAGGGTTGGCGAACTGAAGCGGACCACGGCTGAGATTCATCAAGAAGAACGAAGCGTCTTTGACTTTCTACACGGATTGGGAGCTGCCTTTTCCGAGGGTGTGCCCGCTGGGGAACTGCACCGCCTTCTTGTCGAGGGTGCCCAACTGATTCTCAAGGCCGACGGGGGATCCCTCTACCTTGCCGATCGCTCTGGCCAACAACTTCTGCCGGCTTTCATTTCCAAAGGGTGCCCGCCGCTCGTTTCGCTACCCGCCCACCTCTGCGGGGAAGTTGCTGCGGGAGAGGGAGTTCATTCCCAGGCCATCGAGAGTTTTATTCGCCTCCAATCCGTCCGGGTCGGCATGGGGCTTCTTGGCGAGGCTTGTGAGTGGAGAGAACCGCGTTTTCTGAGGCGCCGTGGAGACATTCCGGAGGATCTTATGGCCCAGGGACTGGGCTCCGTCGTGATGGGGTCTCTCGTGTACCGCCAGAAACTGCTTGGAGTGCTTGCCCTTGCAAGGAAGCGGGGCCGTGATCCCTTCAGCGATACAAAGATTGATCTCTTCAAGGCCATCGAGGAGCAGGCTGCCTTTGCGTTGTTCAATCAGGCAATTCACCTGGCCGCCGGGGAGAAGCACGCGCTGGACCATGACATCCAGATCGCTGGAGAAATTCAGAAGATCCTGCTTCCCTCCGATGCGCCCGATGTGGAGGGATTTGAGATCAGTGGACTGAACCTCCCGGCCCGCACGCTGAGCGGGGACTATTTTGATTACCTCGCAGTCGACGAGGACCACGTTGGTATTGTCATCGCAGATGTCTCGGGGAAGGGTGTTCCTGCCGCACTCATCATGGCGATGTGTCGGAGTGCCCTCCGTAGTCAGGCTCCAGGAAAGCTCTCTCCTGCAGAAGTCCTGCGGGGAGTGAACAGGCAGCTCTATCCCGACATGAAGGAGGATATGTTCATCAGCATGGCATATGTTGTTCTGAACCTGCGCACCGGGCATGCATTACTTGCACGTGCCGGGCATGATGCTCCGCTCGTTTTCCGCAGGGAAAGCACGACGATCGAATGTCTCAACCCAAAGGGAATGGCAGTCGGAATTGACAGTGGGGGGGTCTTCGACCGCTTCTGTACCGACTTTCCCTTCCGTTTAGAGAGTGGCGACCTGCTGCTTCTCTACACGGACGGATTGACGGAAGCCTTGAATGCATCGGGAGACGAGTTCGGGGCTCAACGGCTTAGCGACGAGCTTCTGGCGAACGCCGGGGATGGAGCTGCCGCGATGCTCCACACGCTTTCTCGGTCCGTGATCGCCTTTGCCGGGAATGAGTCGCAGCATGACGACATCACTCTGATTGCGCTCCGCAAGCTCTGACGCTTTAATAATCAACCATCGTGAAAAAGAATCCGACACCCGATCCCACAAGCAAACAAGAGGCAACCTCACCGCAAGAGATTCCAAGAGAAAACGCCGTGCCAGCGGTGGATTCCGCTCCGATCGCTCCGGAGCCGAACCTTCAGGCAGAGGTCGAGCGCTACCGCGACCAGGCTCTCCGCGCTGCGGCGGATCTGGAGAATTATCGCAAGCGCATGATCCGTGAGAAGGAGGAGGCGATCCGTTTTGCCAATGCCGGCCTGCTCGAGAAGCTCCTGCCGATCCTAGATAATTTTGAACTCGGACTCGACGCCGCTCGCGGAGATGCCTTGGCCCAAGGATCGAAGGGCATCGTTGATGGCTTCGCGATGGTGCATCGCCAGCTCGGTGACTTTTTGGTATCCAGTGGGCTTCAGCCCATTGATGCCGTGGGCCAGCCATTTGATCCAAAGCTCCACGAGGCGCTTGGCCACGAGACCGATGCGGCCCAAGCCGATGGAGTAGTTCTCCGTCAGCTCCGACGCGGATATCGGCTCGCCGATAGGCTGATCCGTCCCTCCAGCGTCATCGTTAACAAGCTCACCTGATTTTCCACAAGGGTTCGTTCGCTATGGCAAAGAGGTGTTATTATGAAGTGCTCCAAGTCACCCGGACCATCGAGTTCGAGGAGATCAAGAGGTCGTACCGTAAACTCGCGGTCAAGCATCATCCGGATAAGAACCCCGGCGATTCCACTGCCGAGGAGCGCTTTCGCGAGATTGCCGAGGCCTACGATATCCTGAGCGACTCAGAGAAACGCGCTGCCTACGACCGATATGGTCACGCTGCATTCCAAGGCGGCATGGGTGGAGGAGGGGGAGGTGGTATGCACGATCCCTTTGACCTCTTCCGTGAGATGTTCGGAGCTTCGGGAGGCGGAGGTGGGGTTTTCGACCATTTCTTCGGCGGCGGAGGCGGGGTTCAGGAGGGTCGTGGCTCGGATCTGCGCTATGACCTCAGGATCACGTTCGAAGAGGCTTTCAGCGGCTGCGAGAAGGAGATCGAACTCCGCAAACTCGATGCCTGCGGAGACTGCAGCGGCTCGGGTGCCTCAAAGGGCGCCAAGGTCGCCACCTGTTCACTGTGCCGGGGACGCGGCCAAGTGGTCGCCTCCAGGGGTTTCTTTCAAGTCGCCCAGCCATGTCCCCAGTGCCATGGGGCAGGACAGACAATCGACAAGCCTTGCAAAAGTTGCCGGGGTGATGGGCGTGTCGAGAAAACCTCGCGCATCAAGCTCACTATTCCGGTCGGTATTGACGAGGGATCACGCCTGCGTTCCTCCGGCGGCGGCGAGGCCGGCAGCCGTGGCGGCGGCACGGGTGATCTCTATGTCGTGATCCATCTGAAGGAGCATTCCATCTTCTCGCGCGACGGCTCCGATCTTCACTGCCGTATGCCCATCTCATTCGTAACCGCTGCGCTGGGTGGCGAGATCGAGGTGCCGACCCTCGCGGGAACCGTGACTATGAAGATCCCCGCAGGAACGCAGGGGGGGAGTGATTTCCGGGTCAAGGGACACGGCATGCCCCGTCTTCAGAGTCATGCCAAGGGTGATCTTCACGTGAAGCTCGAAGTCGAGGTCCCGACCAAGCTCGATGATGCTCAGAGGAAGGCGCTAGGATCCTTCGCCGAACTGTGTGGCGATCATAATACACCGCTTCACCGTAGCTTCACCGAGCGCCTTAAGGATCTGTTTGCGTAAGACTCCCAGAAAACCCAAAGTTTTCGCGCAGAGCAGGGTTTTGGTGCGGCTCTGGTTTGGTTAAATGCTTCATCTGTAAAAAGAATCCAAAGGCACTTCCCTACTGAATGCATGCCTTCAATCTCTTCTCTCCTCTGCGCGAAACACTGTATTTTACATTCCTGAACCCAGAATACTTTTTATCGCTGCAGCAGCGATAACTAAATAGACACAGCTCTAGATCGTGATTGATAGGAAAGAGTTCAAGGCTTTTACCAGGCTTTATCCGCCGGCTCGATGTTGGATGCCCTTTGTGCTTTTTTAGCCTGTCGGAAACGCATAATGGCCAGCACCCCAAGGTAGGAGATCACCGAGATGGGGACCGCAATCACAGTTCCTCCAATTACCAAGGGAAGGCCAATATCGACAAAATTGTCCCATTGAAAGATTTCGGAAAGCTTGAAGTCTCCCCGCGTGAGCTTTGGCGCGAAATGATGAGGGTGACTCAAGAGCCAGAAGCCGATCTGGAACTGCCACCGAAGGATCAGCGGCCAAATGGGAAGGAGCAGATCATGCACGGAAACCCCGATCACCGAGGCCACCACACTGCAGCGGGTGATCCAAGAGGCTCCCATCGCGCTGAGGGTCTTGATTCCGAAGATGGGCAGGAAACCGAAGAAGACGCCGATGGCCGTCCCGCCGGCAACCGAATGGGGTGCATCCTTGGCATCCAGCAGTTCATGGAACTTATGGACAATCTCTTGAATATAGCGCCAAAGGATCATCGCTGTGTTTCCAAGACCCAGCTTGTTACTATCCCCGCTTCTTGGCGGGAGCGGCCTTCTTGCCAAGGAGTCGCTCGGGATTGAGGGCCTGAAGTGCCGGTGGTACGAAGAGGCCGTCTTTACGGATCAGCTTCTTATCGAACCAGACTTCGCCGCCGCCATAGTCCTTGCGCTGAATGCAGACCATGTCCCAGTGCACGGCGCTCTTGTTGCCATTGCCAGCGACGTCATAGGCTTGGCCGGGGGTGAAGTGAAACGATCCGGCAATCTTCTCGTCGAAGAGGATATCGCGCATCGGGTGAAGGATATGCGGATTGAACCCTAGCGAGAACTCTCCTATGAAGCGGGCTCCGGCATCCGTGTCTAAGATCTCGTTCAGCGCCTTGGTATGGTTGGCAGTCGCCTTGATGATCTTCCCCTTTGAGAACTCGAGGCGCGCGTTGTCGAAGGCGATCCCGCGGTTCAGCGTCGGTGCATTGAAGGTGACATGACCCTCCACGGAATCCTTCACCGGGCAGGAGAAGACCTCGCCGTCGGGAATATTGTGCTCGCCGCCGCAGATGACCGAGCCGATCCCCTTGATGCTGAAGCGCAGATCGGT
>JBAXXS010000043.1:0-16027 GCA_037127835.1 Verrucomicrobiota bacterium
AAAAGGCCGCACTGGTTGCCCAATGCGGCCTCTGAAATTAACAATACTACAGGAAAAATCAGTTATTGATCTTCTGCTCGACCTTGTTGGCGGCCTTGGTGACATCGCGACCTGCAGCACTGACATCCTGACCAACACCACTGACAGTGTGGCAAGAGGAGAGCGAAAGTGCAACGATAGCAAGAAGTGAGAAGGAGAGGAGGTGTTTCATAGGGCTTTAGAAATGCCAAAAAGACCGACCTCTGTCGATACGAAGAACGTTCTGTCTCTGCAAAAGTTGTGAGAGACCGTGAGGTGGAGGCGGGGGACGGAATCGAACCGTCGCATGGGGCTTTTGCAGAGCCCGGCCTTACCACTTGGCTACCCCGCCATGAACTACTTTCAGATTAAACACAAATCGGACAGGGCACAATGAGGAGCTTGATCGGTTGGTAATGGAGAGGCAGAGTAGAAGGGGTAGGGGAGCAGGAGGATGTTTTCCTTAACCGTTTGTAAACGCGAGGGCTCCTAAAGACCCTAACCGAAGCACATGACTTTCCCTGAGAAGACGAAGCGTGCCGTGCCGGGGTATTGAGAGGGAGGGATCTTCCATGAGAATTCTGGAGGCCTCTTTGCCAGCCAGAGAAATCAGGTCAGCATCCCGGTAGAGATCGGCGATTCGGAGTGGGGGAAGGCCGCTCTGTGTGGTCCCGAGAATATCACCCGAACCTCGCAGTCGCAGATCCTCCTCTGCGATGACGAATCCATCGGTGCTCTTTTCCAGAATCCGCAACCGTTCCATTGCCTCGGAATTGCCGCTTCCCTCGATTAGGACACAAGTGGAGGTGTAGGGACCGCGTCCGATGCGTCCGCGAAGCTGGTGAAGTTGAGCGAGGCCGAATCGTTCGGCATTCTCGACAAGCAGGAACGCGGCGTTGGGAATATCGACACCTACTTCGATGACCGATGTGGTCACCAAGACTTGAGTCTTTCCCGAGCGGAAATCTTCCATAACGGAAGTCTTTTCATCCTTTCCCATACGACCATGGAGCAGCGCACAGTGGTAGGGGGCAACTCGTTTCTGCCATACGGCAACTTCAGCCTCCGCGGCTTTGGCTGTGAGTTTTTCCGATTCCTCAATCAGGGGATAGACGATAAAAGCCTGACGACCTTTCTCCAGTTGCCCTCTGAGATAAGATGTGATCTCGGGGAGTTTTCCGGGGTCACGGGCTGCTGTGCGTAGCGTTCCCCTGCCAGTCGGCAATTCGTTGATGATCGAGAGATCAAGGTCACCATAAAGAGTCTGAGCGAGTGTTCTAGGAATCGGAGTGGCGGTCATCACAAGCACATCGGGGGCTGAGGATAAGGCAGCAAGGTGCGTTCGCTGGAGGACACCGAACTTGTGCTGCTCGTCGATCACGACCAATCCGGCCCCTGCCAATGTCTTGTCATCATGCAGGAGTGCATGGGTGCCGATCACAGCCGTGGGTCTTTTATCTGCAGCAGGTAAGGGGGAAGATTTGCTCTTCCTGGCCCCGGTCAGTAAGTGCACCGGGACACCGAGGGGAGTAAGCCATGCCAGGAAATTCCTGTAATGTTGCTCGGCTAGGATCTGGGTCGGTGCCATGAGAATGGCGCGATGGCCCGCCTCGAGCGCAAGTAGCATTGCTGAGGCCGCGACCACGGTCTTTCCTGAGCCGACATCACCTTGCAGGAGTCGATGCATCCTGTGGTCCTGAGCCATATCGTTCCGAATTGCCGCCAAGGAACGCTGCTGTGCTTCTGTCATCTTAAAGGGTAGATGCCGAAGGAATGTCTCGAGAAGTTTACCCGCGGGTCTTTTAGCCACGCCACGGGGTTTGCGGGCCTCGTTGCGCCGGAGGGTGACAAGCGTCTGGACTCCCAGCAGTTCTCGCAGGGCAAGCTCTCTGCGCGATGGTTCGAGATGCTCGGAATCCTCGGGAAAATGAATATCCCGGAGGGCCTTGTCCCAGCGACAGTTTCGCTCTGGAAGAGGGTCACTCCACTTCTCCCAATCGGTCTCTGACAGCACGCGGTGAATCAGCCCCCGGATGACTCGCACACTGATGCCCTCACCTGCGGGGTGGATGGGTACAATCCGGTCGAGATGAATGCTCTGGCGATCCTCATCAGTCACCACCTCAAACTCGGGATGCTCCATGCAGAGGCGCTTCCCGCGAAGGCGGACCTTGCCATAAACAATCACCCGTACGCCGGTCGTGACGGTTTTCTGCACATGGAAGAGGTTGAACCAGCGAAGAATGATTCGCGCCGAGAGTGGGGATCCGGATGTCTCATCGATCTCGGCCTCGAAGCTCCGCATTCGTCCGAAGCGACGGAAGACTGTCTTCCCCACGATGCCGCTTAGGCAGTAAGCCCTCTCGCTCTCCCCATCGGGGAAGTAGTCGAAGCGCCTCCTATCCTCGTGGCGACGGGGATAGTGTTCGAGGAGGTCGCGCAGGCTGGTGATACCGAGTTTGCCCAATGCCGTGAGTTGTGGCCTCCTGATCCAGGCGAGCTCCTCAAGCCGGATTTGGGGATCATGGGGAGGAAGCGACACCGACTTCTTCTCCTTCCTGATTCTAGGTTTCCTTTTAAGGACCTTCTTGCTTTTTTCCTCAGTAGCATCAACCGGGGAAGTATTCATATGAAACTCAGGAATTCAGGAAAGGAGCGGAAATAAAGTTTGGTAAAAGCTGTTACTATTCTTGATTTCCTGAGTTCCAAATTATTTTTATTCTGTGGATTTGAGAATCGACGTTTATGCGTTACCCGAGGCGCTCCTGATAGCCACGATCTGCACCTGCGCCTCATCGCGTCCCTGCCATGTGTTGCGGTTGACGGTGTAGGCTACATCCCAAGGGGGCCGGGGCAGTTCGTTCAATGAGGCATTGAACCAAATGGCAGCCCGTTTTTTTCCACTGCTGCTGAGTTCCAGTCTCAGGTGCTTCTCTTTGAGGACACGGGGAGTCGAGGAGGGTGTGACTCCTCGGGAAAACAGCAGGGGTTGAGCGTTCGATGTGCCGAAGGGGGCAAGTCGGTCCTGGGTCTCGAGCCAGTCCTCATCAGCAAGCCCTAGGTCTAGTTCGGCATCCAGACGGAGCCTAGGGATCAGATCCTCTTCGCAGATGATCTCCCTGGTCGCAATCTCGAAGCGATTTCTCAATTCTTCTAACCGCGATTCTTTAAGACTCAGACCGGCTGCCATATCATGGCCTCCATAGGCATCCAGCAGTTCAGAGCATCGGCCGAGGGCCTCGACGAGGGGCAGTCCTTCGATGCTACGTCCGCTTCCCTTGCCGGAACCGGTGTCGTCAAACCCGATAATCAGTGTTGGTCGATGCCAGCGACGGGAAATACGCGAGGCGACGATGCCGACCACTCCTTGATGCCAGTCCTTCATTCCTGCCACGATGGTCGCATGGCGGTTCGGATCAAAGTGTGCTGCAACCCACTCCTCAGCCTGAAGGGTGACATCCCTCTCGACGGTCTGGCGCTGCCTGTTCTGATATTCCAATCCGGAAGCGATTCTCGTCGCCTCATTCGCATCGTCGGTGAGTAGAAGGCGGAGAGCCTCGGTGGCGCTTCCGAGGCGGCCTGCTGCATTGATCCGGGGTCCGAGTTTGAATCCAATATCCGAGGGATCATAGGGCGCGACAGCACCCGAAACATGGAGCAAGGCATGAAGGCCTGCCCAGCGAGAGCGGGCCAGTTGGAGGAGGCCAGCCTTCACGAAGATCCGGTTTTCGCCTGTCAAGGGGACGATGTCGGCGACGGTCCCCACGGCCACAAGATCGAGGAAGTCGCGAAGGTCGAGTCCTTCCACCGGAGATGCTTTCTGCATGGCATGGCAGAGTTTAAAAACGATCCCAGCGCTGCAGAGATAGTGAAAATCGTTTCCTAATTTGGGATTTACTAGAGCGGTGGAGAATGGCCCTACGGTTTCTGGATCGGGCTCGTGATGGTCGAGCACGACGAGTTCACAGCCTGCTTTACGGAGCTGTTCCGCCTCGGTGCGAGAGTTGGTTCCGCAATCGACCGCCACAACAAGGCTAGGGATTGTTTCCCGGAGGCAGCGCGCGACGCCTGCCGTGCTGAGTCCATATCCCTCGGCAGAGCGGTCAGGAATAAAGCATTCCACGCTTCCTCCGGCCGCACGGAGATAGCGGCAGAGAATGGTCAATGAGGAGACCCCATCGACATCGTAGTCTCCGTAGAGGGTAATCCGTTCTTTGGAGTGGATCGCTTCGACCAAGCGGGCAACAGCCTCGGTAATTCCCGGGATTTCCTCGGGTGGACGCAGGCTGGCAAGTCTCGGATCCAGGAAGAGTGTGGCTTCATCGGGAGTTGAGAATCCTCTGGCGCTCAGGAGGGTTGCCACCACATCGGGAATCCCGAGTTCCACCGCCAGGCGATGCGTCAGGATCGCATCGGGAATGGTCGGAAGGATCCAGCGGCGTTGCATGGAGGGAAAACTATCCCCAGAGTCCTCGGCTGGCAATTTTGGGTTTTATGGAGATACCTTTTGAAGCCGATGGTTTTCAAAGCTGCCCACTGGCGTAGGCAAGCGTTGCCAGACTGGCGGCAATCGACTGGTCGCACTCGGCTTTGGTGGACATGGCCTGGGCCAGAGAGGTGCGGGCGTTGAGTACATCCTGAATCTGTGTTCTGCCTAGATTGAAGCTTGCCATCAGCGAGTCGTAGGAGGCTTGGCTGGCCTTTAGGAGTTCATCTGCAGACTGTTTTCTCTGAAGCGACGATTTGGCGGTGGTGTAGGAGCGCCAGACAGTTGCAACGGATTCATCGCGTGCCTGAAGGACCGCCTCATTGGCCTCACGCCAGGATGAATCGGCCTGCTTGACCTTATTCCTGTTCAGGCCCCCGTCAAAGAAGGGCCATTCGACATTCACCGATCCCCCGTAGTTTTGGAAACTCAAACCGACATTGTGGATAGCTGACCCGTTGATCGTGGTATTGAAATTTTGGTAACTCTGAACCCCCTTGATGGAGAATTGAGGTAGGGTGCCTGCTTTCGTAGCGCGAAAAGATTGCTCTGCGGCCTGAGCCTTGGCGACCTTGGCCAGCAAGTCTGGTTTCTGCTTCATCGCGGATTGCACAAATTGATCGAGCGGTGCCTGAAGACGGCTATCGAGATGGGAGAAGTCGTAGGGTGCTACCTTCAAGCCGCATTCCGGTTCGGCGCCGATCACCTGGATCAGATTGAGGCGTGCCACTTCCCAGTTGGAGCGGGCATTGACGAGGTCGAAGGCCGCCTGGGCTTTCGCTTGTTTCGCCTGAAGCAGCGTGGGTTCGGTCAGAAGCCCCTGATCATACTTGGCCTGGGTGGATCCCAGGACGTCTTCTGCCGATTTTGCGGAAACCTCGGCAGTCTCTATGAGTCGCCGGTCGGTCTCCAGCGTGTAGTAAGCTTGAGTGACCTGGAAGGTGATCTGCTGGTGGGTTGCATTGAAGGAGAGATTGGAGGCGGTTTGGGTATGCTTGGCAGCCTTGGTGCTGGATATCCTCTGTCCGAAGTCAAAGAGGGTGTACCGCAGGTTCACTCCGGCACTGAGGTTGCTGTAGTCGCCGCTAGCATGGTCATTGAAGTTCACGGGGACGACGATGCCGGACTGGCTTTTCGCTCCGGTCAGGTCCTGACTCCAGTAGCCCCCGCCGTAGCTACTCACCACGGTCAGGGTGGGGTAGAACTGGGCCTCCGTCATCCCCGTCGATGCGGCGGCCTGGACTGCCATCTCCCAGGAAATACGAGTCAAGGGATTGTGGCGCTGTGCCAGATCGACCAGCTCGGGAAGCGTGTAGCTCTTCTTGGCATCGACGAAGCTGTAATCATGGAGTTTAGCCATGAGTTCCATCTGACGGGTCATTTCTGCCGAGGAGGGAATGATTGCCTGTTTGTCCTTGGAGGAAGGGATGGAAACGGAGTTCGAGGTCTCCCGGGAAGAGGCATTGAGGGTGGTGTCAAAAGCCGTCCAGATCATAGCTACTGCCATGGCTAAGGAGAAACGGAAGATGTTCATCGAATGGGCAAGTAAAAGGGATCCGAAGAGGCTGTCGAGCTCGGTTTTCCCCTTGCTCCTCTTGACATGCCATCCCTAACGTTCGAACCGATGAAACGGCACCTTCTTTCTGTAGCCGCCTTGGGTGCGACCGGATTTCTTTCAGGTTGTTCCTGCATCCAGGAAATCGGCGGGGCCTACTTTCCCGCATGGCTTCTCTCGATTCTGATTGGTTGGGCGCTCTCCCTGATCTCTCGCTTCATCTTAATTAAGGTCGGCATCGACGGATGGATTCGCCCCCGATCAATCGGCTACCCCTGTCTGGGGGTTTTCTTCACTATGTTGATCTACCTTATCTTTTTCACCCAATGAATGAAATGACTACCGAAGAGCAAAAGAATCCCACTGGACTTGCTGAAAACCCAGCGGAACGCCATTCCAGTAAGGGCATCTTGGGGGCCGTGATTGGTTGGAGCTTTGTCATCCTGGCGATCGGTGCCGCAGTGATCACCTATGCTTGGAACTCCAAGAATCCCCGTTGCAACAACGGGGTGCTCATGGCTGACATGATAGGCATCGCCCCTCGGGTCTCCGGTCCGATCAAGGAACTCCCGATCAAGGATAACCAACTGGTTCACAGGGGGGATTTGCTCTATGAGATCAACCCCGCCCCTTATGAGCTAGCCGTGCAGTCCGCGACCGCCAATCTTGCCATGGCCGAGGGGGCTCTTAAGAACGCGGGATTGCAGATCGCCGCCCAGGAAGCTCAAGTCAAGTCCGCCGAGGCCTCCCTCGATCAGGCTCAGGCGAAACTCGCGACGGCAAAGGACACCTACGAACGGATCGCCCCACTTCTGGCAAAGCACTATGCGAGTGCCCAGGACGTGAGTGATTCGAAGAACTCAATGCAGGCCGCTCTGGCAGGAGTCGCCGCCTCGCAGGCCCAAGTGCTCGCCGCCCAATCCTCCGTTCTCAGTATCGCCGAGGCCCAGGCCAAGAGAGACTCCGCTACTGCATCCCTCGCCCAGGCTCAGCTGAATCTTAAGTATTGCACCGTCAAGGCACCTTTCGACGCGCTGATTTCGCAAATGTCGATCTCCCGGGGTGCGTTCGCGTCGGAGGGACAACAGGTTTTCACCTTGATCGACATCAACTCCTGGTGGGTCTGCGAGCCGTACCGCGAGGGGCAGATCCAGAGGATGAAAGTGGGGGATCCAGCCACGGTGGAACTCAAGACCGCCGCCGGGAAATTCTTCAAGGGTACCGTGGAGAGCATCGGATGGGGTGCTACTCCCCAGGCGCTCCAGAAAAGCATCCTGCCGGTCGTTCCCCAAGCCCTTGAGTGGGTCCAACTGGAACAGCGTTTTCCTGTCAGGATTAAATTTTCCGAGGAGGTTCCGCAGGAAATCCTCCGCGTAGGTGCCACCGCCACCGCGACTGTTCACGCCAGCCGTTGATTCCCATGGGAACTCCCTCAGGGATTGGGACCATGGCTCGCTTCGTGATTGGAGGCGTGGATGTCGCTGCGTTTTTCCGTCAGGTCCTAGAGGAGCTGAGGCCTTTGCCCGACCGGTTCGGCGGGACGATGAGAATGGTCAGCGCCTGCCTTCTGATCTGGGTCGTTGTCCTGACATTCCGAAATCCCATGGGGGATATGGGTGTCTTCATGGTTTTCATTTTTTTGCAGAGGAACAAGATGATGACGCGTTTCGTTGCTATTCTGGTGATTATTGCCCTGATAGTGGCATCGCTCTGGATTCTCGGAATCGCTTATCTCTCCTGGAATATCTCCTGGCTCAGGATTCTTCTCTGGGGGGGTATGTTCTGGGTCAATTATTACCTGATGAGCAGGCTCCCGAAGCTGAGTGTCGTTTTCATGCTACCGATCAGCTTTGCATCGATTTTTTGTTTCAACTTTGATCAGGATCCTAATCCCAACACATTGATCAGTCAGTTGGGATGGGTCTGGTGTGCCATAGGACTAACCATCATGGGGTCATTCTTAGTCGAGTATTTTTTCGGAGCGCCTGGCGCTTTGGATTTGCTCAGGGCGGAAGTACGTAGGGGCCTGGACCGCATCGAGATCCATTGTCTGAAAAGAGCCGAGGGACAACTCTCCCCGCTTGAGCTCGGGGTGAACGCGGGTGTTGCTCTGGATCAGGCCAAAATGATCCAGAAGTTCGGAGGCCTAACCCAGTTGCAGAGGGAAAATTGTACCCGGATCGTCTCGGCGCTCGGTGAGATCGACCGGGTTGCCTTCGAGGGGGATCTCTCCGTTCCGCCCAGTGCCTCCGATCGGGATGATTGGCATAACGTTGCAAGGCACCTAGATCAACTCAGGAAACGTCTTTTGCATGGGGAGGAGTGGCATCGCGCGCAAATTGCGGATGGTGAAGTTTTCGATACCCATTCCTTCGGGAACGCGCGACTGTCCGAAGCCATGCAGGAGTTGTTGGATGCCGAGGCCTGCCTCGACGCCAAGGGGGATAGGCGCGGGTTGTCCTCAAAAACAACTCCCGAGGAACACACCGTGGTCGAGAGGAAAGATTTCACCGATGCGGAATTCGCCACCAGGGCGACACTGGCGACCATGGCCTGCTACATGTTTGCCAGCATGACCGACTGGAGCGGTATTCATACCTGCATGATCACCTGCGCGGTCTCGGCTATGAACAATGTTGATTCCCAGGTCTTCAAGCAGCGACTCCGCATCATCGGAGCATCCATCGGAGGACTGATGGGATTCCTTGCCATGTTCCTGATCCCCCACATGGATAATCTGATGGGGGTCCTGCTCATCATGGCTCTCGGAACCGGGGTCAGCGCCTGGGTCTGCATGGGACGGGTGAAATATTCCTATATCGGTGTCCAGATGGGGTTGGCCTTCGTGATGCTTGTCGCCCAGGACCCTCACGCCACCACGGAGTTTACGGTGATCCGAGATCGTCTTGTCGGTATTTTTGTGGGCCTTTTCGCCATGCGCTACGCCTTCATCTGGTGGACACCTAAATACATCCGGGGCGAAGAACCCAAGGTGCCCACAAACAGGCTTATTCCCATCTGATGGCGAAGCTTCTCCCTTGCCTTGATGGTAACAAGAAATAGACTTCATTCATGCTTGTAGGACTTGCAACCGACCATGGGGGATTCGAACTCAAGGAAGAGCTGGTAGCCCAGCTCAAGGCTGCCGGGCATAAGGTTGTAGACTTTGGGGCCCATCAGCTTAGCCATGACGATGACTATCCCGACTACGTTGTTCCTCTTGCCCATGCGGTCGTGGCCGGAGAGGTGGAGCGCGGCATTGCGATCTGTGGAAGCGGTGTCGGGGCCTCGGTCTGCGCCAACAAGATCGAGGGAGTTCATGCCTGCCTAATCCATGACCATTTCTCCGCAAAGCAGGGTGTCGAGGATGATCATATGAATATCCTCTGCATGGGAGGACGGACAGTCGGCCCCTGTGTGGCCTGGGATCTCGTGGAGACTTTCCTTAATGCCGAGTACAGCCAGGAGTCGCGTCATCTGCGTCGTCTTGGCAAAGTGGCCCTGCTTGACGCACGGGCTTCCTAGCCCCGGCTCACTAACTATCCCTCTCACGGGAAGATGAAAGATTCCCTGGTTCAGGCATTTAAAGAGTCGTCGGTGGTTCAGGACTCGGAACTGATTGCCGGATTCTTTTCTCCGGTCGGATTTGCCGGACTGATCCTGATTCTTGTTATGATCAATCACGTCCTTTTCTCCGAGTTGGTGTTCTCGATCCATGGGAGATTCATGGATCCACTGCTTAAGAAAGGACGAGCATTTCACGCACGGGTCATCGGCTATCTATGTATCCTGATCATGGTTGTGGGTCATCTTATGGAGATTGTCATTTGGGCTAGCTCCTTGGTCATGACAGGACTGATTCCCTCGATGAATACGGCTCTCTACTATTGTGGCAGTACCTACACTACCCTCGGGTTTGGCTCTGATCCGTTTCAGCACGGTCGTAGCGCCATCACGGTCGTAATCGCACTTTCAGGCATGCTGACCGTGGCTGTCACCACCGCGATTCTTATGTTGCAGTTCGGTCGATCTCAAGAGATCCGCAAGAACATTCGACACAATTCGCCCTTGCAATGAAGTCCCTGTCGACCATCGGCCCCGAGTGGATCGCCTGCCCCTATTGCGAGGCTCCCTGTCTTGCGAGAGAACTTCTCCCGGGTCAGGAACTCATCTGTAGCCGGTGCGATACAACGGTGTTGATTCACATAGCCAAGCGGTCACTGCAGCCTCCCTTTGCTCTTTCGCTTACCGGTCTGTTTCTCCTACTTCTTGCCAATACAACACCCATTCTAACGTTCGAAGTCGTGGGAAGATCCCAGTCGGACTACATGATCACCGGTATCATCGAGTTATGCCGTCAGGGATATTACCTCATTGCTCTTCTGGTCTGTTTTTGCGGGATCATTGCTCCCGCCGTTTTTCTTTTGTGTGCTTTCTATCTTGGGTTTGCGATCGTCCTCAAGATGCGGCCACCGGGTTTGAAGTTGGCCAGTACCATCGCCCGTGCCGTGAGGCCCTGGAATCTGATCCCGGTTTACTCAATCGCCACAGTGGTTGCGGTGGTCAAACTAGAGATGCTTGGAAGTGTGGCCTGGCAGCCGGGGGCGCGATACGTTCTTGGAGTGGCGGTCATGTCGATCCTGTGCGAGCAGATCTCGAATAGGCAAATGGCCTTCGAACAATTGAAGAAAATGGGAGTCATGAAGAAAGAATGAGCCTGTCAGACCGATCGCGCGTGAATCTCTCCCGCTCACTGGTTGTCACGGGGTTGATTCTCTATATTCCATCCAACATCATGCCGGTCATGACGATGTCGATCGTTGGGAAGGTGGATCCTTTAACGGTTTTGGGAGGAGTTCATGAACTCTATGACTCCGGCCTTCCCTTGATTGCCGGGGTGGTTTTTCTGGCCAGTTTCATCCTGCCATTTGCAAAACTGGCGGCGTTGGCCTGGGTTCTTTTCCTGCATGGATCACCTGCCTTGCGGCGTGAACGGTGTAGGGTATTCAAGATCATCCACATGATCGGAAGTTGGTCGATGATCGATATTTTCCTTATTGCCGTTCTTGCCGCTGTTGGCCAGTTGGGTGCCCTGGCCTCCGTACGGGCGGAGCCGGGGTGCGTTGTTTTTGCTCTGGTGCTTCTTTGTAGTCTTGTCGCCGCTGAAATTTACAAACCCCGCCTGATCTGGGAGGATACTTGGATAACCTCCGAATAAATCGCATGAATACTCCGTCTAATCCACAGAAAGACCACGGGGTTATCGTGCCGAAGAAACGCTTTCAGATCTCCTGGGTCTGGCTTTTTCCTGCCCTAGCCGCTTCGGCCGCAGGATACATGTTTGTTAATGAATATTTCAGCCGCGGACCTGAGATCGTGATTGATTTTTTAAATGCTCCCGGAATCAGGGCCGGCAAGACGGCTTTGATCTACCGAGGGGTGGTGGCAGGTGAGGTTGACGGGGTGGATCTCGATCCAAAACTTGAAAAGGTTGAGGTCCATGTTCGTTTGAAAAAGTCCGCCGAGGGAATTGCCCGCGAGGGATCGACGTTCTGGATCGATCAGCCAGTGATCAGCCTGAGCGGAGCTTCGGGTATCGACTCCCTGATCAACGGAAACTCTATTCAGGCATCGATGGGTGAAGGACGCTTTTCCAATCGGTTCGAAGGATCCGAAAACGCTCCTGTTGTTTCTCCCAACAAGGAGCACGATCTGATTAGGCTCAGAGGCGCTATAGCGCCGTATCTGGAGGCGAGTTCGCTGGTGTACTTCAGGGGGGTTAATGTCGGCGTCGTCAAAGCAAAGGGACTAGATGATCACAAGATCCCCTATCTTGATGTCCTGATCGACGATCAATATGAGGATCTTTTGAGGGTCAACGCGAGGTTCTGGGTCACGTCCCCTACAGATGTAAAAATTGGATCTGGCGTTTTAAAAATCGATTTTTCAGGACTAAAGACATTGCTCTTCGGCGCCATCAATTTTGACTTTTTCGGAGATATGGGGGATCAGGTCAGCACTGGAGCTGAGTTCCAGCTTTATCCCAATGCAATTGTGGCACGCGCCAACTCCGCGCCGATCATTTTGGAATTTAACAACGCCCAAGGAATTCTGCCGGGTGAAACTCAGTTGCGCTACTTGGGAGTGCCCGTTGGAATTGTGGAGAAGGTGGAAGCCGCCGCCGGAAAGGCCATCGTGACTGCAAGGTTGGTGCCGGGATACGAAAACCTCAGGAGTAGAGGATCGGTCTTCTCCGTGACTCGGCCCGTTATTTCGCTTCAAAAAGTTTCCGGCCTAGAAACTCTTGTGAGCGGCATCTATATCGATTGCATCCCGGGAGCAAATGGTCCCTCTATGGAACGTTTCAAAGGTATTTCACAGGAGCAGGCAGCCCTCATCCAGCCGGGAGATCCCGGATTCAGGGTTGTTTTGAACTCTCCCTCCACGAAGATCGGCGTCGGTTCGGAAGTCCACTACAGGGGGATCACCGTGGGAAGAGTCATCAAAAAAGCGCTCTCCTCGGATGGTCAGAATATCAGCCTGACGCTCACGATCGACAATCAGTATGCTCCCTTGCTCCATGAGAACAGCCGATTCTGGGATTCCAGCGGAGTGAATATTTCTGGTGGTCTGATTTCTCTTAATGTGCGTGCGCCGGCACTCGAGTCGAGCGCGCTGACATGCATCGATTTTGCAACTCCCGAGGGGGTGGCTATGGGGGATCCGGTGAAACCCGGCCATGTCTATTCTCTCTTTAACTCTCCCAAGAAGGATTGGCTTCAATGGATGCCCGACATCCCTCTTGCCAAATGATCAGCAACGATTTGCAAAGGTAGCTGCAGTGTGGCAACATCAGCTCAATGAATAGGGCTCATCCCATCCCTTGCGCAGTCCGCGCTGGCGCTCTGCTGCTTCTTGCCCTCTAATTTTTCCGGAGCGGCCCATGATCCGGTCGTTCCGGATCCCTTTCACATGAACAACGATCGAGTCCTGATTTTCGACACGACACTCCGCGACGGCGAGCAGTGCCCTGGCGCCTCCATGAACCTGCGCGAGAAGCTGGAGATCGCCCGCCAACTTGCGCGCCTGAAGGTCGACATCATCGAGGCGGGATTCCCCGTGATCAGCGACGGAGACTTCGAGGCCGTGAAGATTATTGCCGGCGAGATCGAGGGACCGGTGATCGCCGGGCTTGCACGCTGTGTTCCCAAGGATATCGATGCCGCAGGACGTGCCCTGCTTCCAGCGGGTGACCGTGCCCGCATCCATGTCTTCCTAGCCACCTCCAAGATCCACCGCGAGCACAAGCTCAAGAAGGCCAATGAGGAAATCATCCGACTAGCCGTCGAGGGAGTGAGTCAGGCCAAATCGATGGTCTCTGATGTGGAGTTCTCGCCCGAGGATGCCTCTAGGACCGAGCCGGAATTTCTGGCTGAGGTCGTTCAGGCTGCCATCGAGGCTGGAGCCACCACGGTGAACATTCCCGACACGGTCGGCTACGCTATGCCGGGCCAATACGCCGATCTGATCACCTATTTGCGCAAGCATGTTCGCGACATTGAGAAAGCGGTCATCAGTGTCCATTGCCACGACGATCTTGGCATGGCGGTGGCTAACTCCCTGGCAGCGGTCCAAGCCGGAGCCCGCCAGGTCGAGGGAACCTTCAATGGCATCGGCGAGCGTGCCGGCAATGCTGCCCTCGAGGAAGTGGTCATGGCCATCAAGACGCGCCCCGATGTCTATGACGGACTCTTCACGGGGATAGCCACCAAGGAGATCCTCAAGACTTCCCGTCTGATCAGCCGCCTGAGCGGACTTCAGGTGGCCCGCAGCAAGGCAATCATAGGCGAGAATGCCTTCGCCCATGGATCAGGAATCCACCAAGACGGCATCCTGAAGATGCGTGAAACCTACGAGATCATGGATCCGCGCGATGTCGGTTGGGGTGGCACTGATCTACCTCTCACGAAGCACAGCGGTCGCCATGCCATGGTGGCCCGTCTTGAGCAACTGGGCTTGACTCTCACGGAGGCCGAGATCGTTCCGATCTTCACGCGCTTCAAGGAGCTTGGGGACAAGAAGAAATTTGTCTACGACGATGATCTGGTCGCTCTTGCGGGAGATGCCGTTGCCGGAGAGACGGGTGCCTATGCGCTCGAATCTCTCTATGTTGTCTGCGGTGGAAGCACTGTTCCCACAGCTACCGTCAAGCTGCGCCATAACGGGGGGACTCTTGAGGAAGCGAGCCCCGGTAATGGTGCTGTCGATGCGGCCATGAAGGCGATCGACCGCATCGTGAAGAAGACCGGTCACCTAGCCGTCTATCTCGTCGAGGCGGTCACCGAGGGCCAGGACGCCCTTGGTGAGGTTACACTGAAAGTCGATTTTGGAGATGGGCGACTCATCACCGGCAAGGGAGCCTCCACCGATGTGATCGAGGCCTCCGCTCGTGCCTATGTGAACGCGATCAACCGCGTGCTCGTGATGCAGCAGACCGCACCAGGCGTCGATATGCCAAGAGTTTAAAACATGAAGTCTGAAACTTGAAACCTGAGTAATTTCAGCACACAAAAACCCATAACCAATTCCCTATCACCCATAGCCAATCATCCCATGAACAAAACACTCCTCATCATCCTCGGTGTCATCGTCCTTCTGATTCTAGGTGCCGTCGGCACATACAACGGCCTTGTCGGCAACTCGCAGGCTGTCGATGCCTCGTGGGCTCAGGTTCAGAATGTCTATCAGCGCAGGGCAGACCTGATTCCGAATCTGGTTCAGACTGTGCAGGGAGCTGCCAACTTCGAGAAGTCAACGATTGTTCAGGTCACCGAGGCGCGCGCCTCTGTCGGTAAAGTCCAGATCAACCAGAATCAGGCACCCACCGATCCTGCGCAGTTGGCCCAGTTCCAACAGGCCCAAGGTCAGCTCGGTTCCGCCCTCTCACGCCTCCTTGTGGTGGCGGAGAATTACCCTGACCTGAAGGCGACTGCCAACTTCCGCGACCTGCAGGCCCAGCTTGAGGGGACGGAGAATCGCATCTCTGTCGAACGCGGCCGGTTCAACAGCGCCGTGCAGGCCTACAATACGAAGATCCGCACGTTCCCGACGGTTCTCTTTGCCGGAATGCTTGGCTTCCAGCAGAAGCCCTACTTCCAGGCTACTGCCGGTGCCGAAACGCCACCCGCTGTGAAGTTTGATTTTGGTGCCGCTCCGACACCGGCAAAGTAATTTGATCCTCATGCTGAGAAACCTTCTCCTCGGTCTGCTATTCCTGCTTGGGATCGGATTAGGGAAGGTATCGGCTGAGGTGCTTCCTCCGGCGCCGACGCAGTATGTGACGGATGAGGCCGGGGTGATCGCACCGGGCTTGCTTTCACAGCTTAATCAGCGGCTCGCAGCATTCGAGAAGCAGACCTCGAATCAGATCGTGGCGGTGGTTTACCCCAAGCTGGCCGATGGGCAATCCATTGAGGAATATGCGCAGCAGCTTTACTCGGCCTGGCATATTGGTCAGAAAAAAACCTCCAATGGAGTACTGATCATCATTTGTACCCAGAACCACAAGGCCTGGATCCAGACCGGGTATGGCTTGGAGGGTGCGATGCCCGATGTGCTGTGCACCAGAATCGTAAGGGAGACAATGGCACCTGCTTTCCGTGCCGGGAACTTTGGTGCCGGTCTTGCCTCGGGAATCACGGCGGTGATGCAGGCAACTAAGGGGGAGTATAAGGGAAGTAGTCATGCCAACGGAAAGCCCACGACGCTGAAGGATTTTCTCTTTTCCCCGCTCGGTTTCTTCCTGCTGGTGATGATTGTCCTAGTTATTACTGGCCGGAACCACAGTGATGTTGGACCGAGATCTGGCGGTGGAATGGGTGTCGGTTCTGCTGCTGCTACGGGCTTCTTCCTTGGAGGCATGGGAAGTGGTTTTGGCGGGGGACGGGGTGAAGGCGGGGGCGGAGGAG
>JBAXXS010000044.1:0-15823 GCA_037127835.1 Verrucomicrobiota bacterium
CAGTTTATTAGCCTTCAGCCCAACGGTCTTGGCTAAGCGCAGGGCGACTTAGCCCGGGGGCCAAGCCATGTGACGGCCGCCTAGTACATGGAGATGCAGGTGGGGGACCGTTTCTCCACCATCGGGACCATTATTGATAACAATGCGATACCCGTTTTCGGCGAGTCCTTCCTGCCGGGCCGTTGATGCCGCGGCGGCAAGCAGAGTGCCCAGGAGTTCCAGATCGGAAGGCATTGCTTCATTGATCCGGGGAATACAGCGCTTAGGAACCACCAAGAAGTGGACAGGAGCCTGAGGGGAGATGTCACGGAAGGCGATCCAATCTTCTCCCTCTGCGATGATTGTTGCCGGAATTTCACGCGAGGCGATTTTCTGGAAGGTAGTCATGAAAATAGGGTGATGAGGAACATCTAATAGAGGATCAGGTTTCTTAACTCTTCACTCCTTTCCACTGATAACTTCAACTTGTAAATTCAATGTCGCTGCCTAGCTCAACTGTATCTCCAATGGCTCCCCGAGGCGTGACACTCCGGCCGCCTGCCCATGCTGTCTGATGAATCCCACGATCTCTGCGCGGAGACTCTGCACACTCTTGCGGCGCCTGCCCATGCCCATGAGACGTACACATCCCGAGAGATCATGAATCTCAAGTCGTGCGGCCTTGGAGTTTGCGGCCCGCTGCAGGCGTTCCCCCAGGAGGCCAAAGAAGGCCAGCTCATACCCATCTCCGGCCTCGCGGGCAAGTTCGGTAAGCGAGAGGCAGACCGGTGGATCGGGCAGGCGGAAGTGCGCTGCCACATCATGGAAACCAAGCGAATCTAGGACATGGAGGACAGCCTCCACGAGATTTGGAATCTCCACCGTATTGGGTTCGAAATCACGGTGTAAATAAACTGAGACACTCTCGGCAATATGCTCCGCGAGCCACCAGCGATGATGTCCGGCCTGTTCGGCCGCAAACATGATCGAAGCTGTGATCCAGCGCTTGTCGAAGGTCGTGTTCCTTCCATCGGGAAGAGTCACCAGAGGCATGCCATCGAGGAGGGCGATCATGGGAGGAGTACGATGTTGGAATTTTAGGTGGGGATCTTGTTGAAAAGCTCCTTCTGATCATTGGAGACCGGGGCACGGCGTTCCAGAGACTGGATTTCCTCGATGAACTCCCCGATATCCTCAAAGCGCCGATAGACCGAGGCGAAGCGAACGTAAGCTACCGGATCCACCGCATGCAGACGCTCCATCACCTTGGCGCCAATGGCCTTGGTTGAGATTTCCCGATCCTGTCCAGACTCCAGATCCAAAATGATCGCATGGACCGATTCCTCCATGATATCGAGCGATATGGGGCGCTTCTCGCAGGCCTTAATGAGGCTCCCGAGGAGCTTATGGCGATCGAATGGCTCGCGTCTGCCATCACGCTTAACAGCTAGTAACTCTACCCGCTCGATCTGTTCGTATGTAGTGAAGCGGCTTTCGCAGGCTATACATTCCCTGCGGCGGCGGATACTGGTGCCATCCTTTGAGAGACGGGAGTCAATGACCTTATCGTCTTGAGAGGAGCACTTGGGACAAAGCATTGTATTAAACTACGAATCTTTTTCAAATTCACCACAAGATATTGTGGTTGGAAAGATAAAAAGAATCGATGGAAGGGGATCTTCGTCGTACGAATGCAGAGGTGAGTCAGGTCGCAGGGAAGCGACGAGTAAGACTGCCCGAGGCATCCCGCGTGGAGACGTCGGGGTGCGGGAGCACGTGACGTCAAGAGTCTCCTTAGCAGTTGCGGAGGAGATGGCTGGTTGGGAATGACCGGTAAATTAAAGATCCTTTAGAGGCATCTTTTTGGCTCAGGGAAGACAGAGTTTTCCTTGCTTGCCACGAGAACTCGTTCAGATTTTATCACCTACTATTCTTATTTTCATTGTATTTCAGTTTCTGATGAGGGGTTGAAGTGGTCGGTTCGGAAGGGATACGCCCCCTCTTATGGGCAAGATCGCGGATCTCTCCAGCATGAAGATAGGTTTCGTGCTTACCTTGATCAGATTTGCCGTGGTGGCCCTTTACGGACTTTTCTGGCAGCGACTCAGCGGTCACCGAGGTAGCGTAACCATAAAAGCCTGGGGGCATTGACGGGTTATTGACAGGCTGATAGCCTCATTTTTTAGTCAAAACACCTCCCTTTGAAAACATTTAGCCTCCTCCTTGTCTCTTTTTGTTTGCCTGTCGCACTGCATGCCGCCGATGCATCAAAACCTGCCGCCAGACCGAACATCATCCTTGTCATGCCCGATGACCTTGGATACGGCGACTATTCGTGCCTTGGAAGCCCGGTGATGAAGACGCCGGCAGCGGATGCTTTTTGGAAGCAGAGCGTTCGTTTTACAGACTTCCACGTCAGCCCCACATGTTCGCCTACGCGGGCAGCTATGATGAGCGGGCGGCACGAGTTCAAAAACGGGGTTACTCACACCATATTAGAGCGCGAGCGCATGGCGCTGAGCACCATCACGCTCGCCCAGATGTTGAAGTCTGCGGGTTACACTACGGGCATTTTCGGGAAATGGCACCTCGGTGACGAGTCAGCTTACCAACCTGACAAGAGAGGGTTTGATGAAGTCTATATCCACGGCGGCGGCGGCATCGGGCAAACATTTCCGGGTTCGTGCGGCGATGTGCCGGGAAATATGTATCAGAACCCCACGATGTTGCATAACGGAACGTTTGTGAAGACACAGGGGTATTGCACCGATGTGTTCTTCGATCAAGCCATCAAATGGATGGACGGCAAGCGCAAGGGCGATGCTCCTTTCTTCGCCTACATCCCGCTCAATGTTGCCCATGAGCCGCTGCAATGTCCGGAGGAGGATTATCAGCTCTATGCCGGCAAAGTTCCGGAGAAGGTCGCAAAGTTTTACGGCATGATCCAGACGGCTGACCGCAACTTCGGAATCCTGCTCGCTAAACTCAAAGCATGGGGCATCGAGGACAACACTCTTGTTATCCTCATCGGCACAGACAACGGAGGCTATGGTCCGGCCTGCCAGATTTTCAACGCGGGAATGCGAGGTAACAAGGTGACTCCATACCAGGGAGGCACGCGTGCCCCCTCCTTTTGGAGGTGGCCTGCGAAATTCCAAGGCGGCCGGGATGTGCCGGCGCTCAGTGCTCATATTGACATCTTCCCAACGCTCGCCGCCATCGCCGGAGTGCCGCTTGACGGTGATCTGGCGAGGCAGGTCGAGGGCCGCAGTCTTCTGCCTTTGTTAGAGAATGAAAAAGCCGAATGGCCGGATCGTGTTTTAGTCACTCATGTCGGTCGCTGGCCTCGTGGCGAGGCGGAGCAGGCCAAGTATTTGAATTGTTCCATTCGAGACAGCCGTTTCACGCTGGTGAACGATAAAGAACTTTACGATCTGAAAAGCGATTACGGAGAAACTAAAAACGTCATTGAGGATCATCCCAAAGAGGTCGAAAAGTTGCGCAAAGCTTACAATCAGTGGTGGAATGATATTCAACCAATGCTAGTGAACGAAAAAGCCGTTGGCCCCAAGATAAACCCGTTTAAGGAACATTATTGGCATCAATTTGGTGGTGGTCCCACTTCTGAAGAATTGAAGGAGATGGATCCCCTTCAATCTAACATTGACAAGGTTGGATATGAAAAAATTGATAGAAAGAAGCTAAACTAACATTAGGTAAATGGTGTTGTTGGCTTTGGAACAGTAGCCAAAGAACAATTCTAGAGTGATCGATGATTGATCCAACATTGAATTTGAAAACAAAAGGTTCGTTTTAGACTTTTCCGCTAGCTGATGTTTGTGTTTTGATTTTTTGCTATTCATGAACCCCCAATCCGCATCCATCCATCTCGGAGTGATCGATTACTCGATCCTAGCACTCTACGTAGCTTTCGTCATCGGTATCGGCTTTGCGCTGAAGCGGCAGATGAAGACCTCGGCCGACTTCTTCCTCTCGGGCCGAAATATCCCCGCCTGGGTGACGGGACTCGCTTTCCTCTCCGCGAACCTCGGTGCACTCGAACTGGTCGGCATGGCTGCCAGCGGGGCCAAATACGGCATCGCCACCTGTCACTTCTACTGGGTGGGGGCGATCCCCGCGATGATCTTTCTGGCGGTCTTCATGATGCCTTTCTACTACGGCTCGAAGGCCCGCTCCGTCCCAGAGTATCTGAAGCTCCGATTTGACGAGCGCACCCGCGCCTTCAATTCGGTCTCCTTCGCCATCATGACGATCTTCGCCTCGGGCATCTCCCTGAATGCTCTGGCCAAGCTCCTGCATAATCTCCTGGGATGGGAATACAATATCTCCCTCTGGGTCTGCTCCTTTATCGTTCTCCTCTATGTTCTGAAAGGAGGGCTCACCTCGGCGATCTACACGGAGGTGCTTCAGTTCTTCATGATCGTCCTCGGCTTTGCGCCGGTGGTTTGGCTCGGACTTAGGGATGTGGGCGGATGGGGTGCTGTGAAGCAGAAGCTCTCCGGCGTGGCCGTCAATCCCTCGACCTACAATCTAGCAGATTCTGCCTCCACGACGTTCCATTCCGATGCTTGGACAAGTGCTTGGAAGCCTCTCCTCGGCGGGCCCTCGGCCAACCCGATGGGGATCGATCTCTTCGCTATGGTCTTCGGCCTAGGGTTCGTACTCTCCTTCGGCTACTGGTGCACGAACTTCCTGGTCGTACAGCGTGCCATGGCCGCCAAGGACATGAAGGCCGCTCGCAATACCCCGCTCGTGGCCGCTGTGCCCAAGATGTTTTTCCCCCTTCTGGTCATTTTGCCCGGAATGATCGCTCTTGCTCTCTCGGCCACCGAGGGCAAGGGGTACCAGTTCCCGAAAGCAGTGATCGCCGAGGCTAAGATGCACGCGGCCATCCTCTCGATCCGTCAGTCGGCCGCTTCCGGGTCCGATGCCGTCATGGCCTCCAAGGCCCTCTCCTCGGCAGTTGGCTCCTCGTTGAATTCCGTCAAAGTCGAGGAGTTGCTCAAAGCCGCCAAGGTGCTCCCTGCTACACCTGACGCCCAACTGGCAATCAAGATCCAAGATGCCGTGGTGAACGACTACGACGGAGTCATCCTCTCCCTGGTGAAACGCTACTGCCCGACGGGTCTGCTCGGCTTGGCTCTCACGGCCCTGCTCGCCTCCTTCATGTCGGGGATGGCGGGGAATGTGACCGCATTCAACACCGTATGGACCTACGATCTCTACCAGGCCTACATCGCCCCTGACAAATCGGACGAGCATTACTCGTGGATGGGGAGGGTCGTGACGGTGGCCGGCATCTTGCTCTCCATAGGCGCCGCCTATTTCGCCAGCATGTGGACGAACGCGATGGACATTATCCAACTGGTCTTCGCTTTCGTTAACGCGCCACTCTTCGCGACCTTCCTGCTCGGTATGTTCTGGTCCCGCACGACCGGTACCGGTGCCTTTGTGGGACTGATCTCCGGCACACTCGCCTCGGCGCTCTTCCACGCCTGTACCATTTCGGTGGGTAATCTTCCCGGGGTGAAGGGCGGTTACATCCACAACTTCTGGACGCTGCCCAGTGACATGGCTCAGAACTTCTGGCTTGCCAGCTTCGCCTTCATTGTCTGCTTTGTGGTCACCGTGCTGCTTTCGCTGTCAACACGCCGTACCAAGAGTGATGAGGAGCTTAAGGGTCTCGTCTACTCCCTTACTCCGAAGCGGACGGTCGACCAAGTCTGGTATGCGCGTCCCGGAACGATCGGCATTGTTCTTCTGGTCGTCTGTGTCATCCTGAACTACATCTTCTGGTAGGCCTCTGGAGCTGTTTTCTCCCCATAACTCATCACTTTAACCTTATAACCTATTATAATCATGGGCCTCGATATCCGCTATCCTATCGGCATGATGTTTACCCTCATTGGAATCCTCTTGGCCGGAACCGGACTGATGTGCCCCGATAAGCTTTCCCTAGGCATCAATATCAACATGATCTGGGGTACGGTACTCTTCCTTTTTGGGATTCTCATGTGGGGATCCGCCCTTCTGTCCTCCAGAAATAAGTAAACCTTTTGGGGCTTATGCCTTGGTAGCGTTAGAGGTTGCGGTGAGCATGGCTGCTCCGAAGACCCCCGCGCTATCTCCCAGAGCCGGGCGCAGGATCGGAGTGCGGAACTGTTCATTGAAAAGATGTTTCAGCACGGCGGTGCGAGTCTCCTCCTCGTAGAGCAGATCGAGATTCCCCACGCCGCCGCCGATCACGATGGCGTCCGGATCGAGAATGTTGATTACAGCGCCCAATGCCACGGCGAACTTCTCCCGTAGTCTTTCCAAGGTTGCCTTGGCCTGAGGATCCCCGTTCCCTGCCAGCTCCATGATCGCCGGTAGGCGTAGGTCTCTTCCTGCCAGTTCCCTGTAGTATCGCTCCAGAGAGGGTCCCGAGATAACAGACTCCACGCATCCAGCACGGCCGCAGTAGCAGGGGATGAACTCACCAGGAATCGGATTGTGCCCCCACTCGCCGCAGATGCCGTGCGCTCCGGTCAACGCCCTTCCATCGACCACGATGCCTCCTCCGACTCCGGTTCCGAGGATGATTCCGAAGACTGTTTTGTATTCTCTGGCGGCCCCTAGAGTGGCCTCGGCGAGGGCGCAGCAGTTGGCGTCGTTGGCGAGAATGACTTTTGTTCCCAGGATGTGGGAGAGATCGGCGGAGAGCGGTTTGCCGTTAAGGCTAACGGTGTTCGAGTTCTTGAGGAGTCCGGTGGAGGGGGACGTGATGCCGGGAGTTCCAATGCCGATTACTTTAGGGCGCTTTAATCCCGAGTCTGCCTCAAGCAAGGCGATCAACTTGGAAAACTGGCCGAGGATGTGATCGTAGCCTTGGGATGCTTCGGTGGGGAGGCGGAGCCGATGGGAAGCCCTTTCGGGTTGGGTTGGATCGAGAATCGCCCCCTCGATCTTTGTGCCGCCTAAATCAAATCCCCAGTACCGCTTACTCTCCTCAGTAGCATTGGCTTTGAGCTCTTGTTTCATTGTGCTATAACTTTTAACATACGAACCTCTGCTAAACGACTTCAAAATACCTCTTTAATCCACCGATGCCGCAAGTTCCTCACAAAACCAGCGATATCGATGGGAAAATCTCGGATCTCCTTTCACGACTTGCCCGCTCGGCAGGACTCTCAATGGAAGGATGCAATATCAGGCGTTCATCCTCGCGCTTCTGTCTCGGCGTCGAGCATGGAGACTATAATGGGACTGAGCTTTTCGGAGTCGGCACCGACCGGTTCATCTGGATGGCTTTCAAGCCTAACGACTCCGGCCGTCTCCGTCTCTACAGCGGGAACTTCGAACAGGACGGCCTGATCGATGTGGCCCTTGATGCCATTCCCGAGCCCGGGACAGCTCCCGATTCCTGGTCGCGCTTTCCCCTTGGTGTTGCCTGGATTCTCAAGAAAAAAGGATACAAGCTTCAGAAGGGTATGGATGCTGTGCTGTACGGGAACATTCCCGGTGGCGGGATGTCCCGCTCGGCCTCGCTGACGCTTAATCTCCTGATCTCGCTGGCCGAGGTGAACGGCATCGAATTTCCCTCCGAGATGGGGATCGTCGATCTCGCTCAGGCCGTGGAGAACGAGTATATCGGCTCCCCCTGCGGTAACCTCGACCAGATCATGATCCTCTTCGCCCGCGAGGGGATGGGGACACATTACAATCCATCTGACCGCTCGATCCGCCATGTGCCGCTTGGTGAAGGAGCTCCCGACTTTCGGATCATGAGCCTCGATACTGGGACGATCCGGCCAGGACTGGAGAAGTCGACCTATAAGATTCGCCACACGGAATGCAGGGAAATGGTCGATCTCTGCCGCGACCCCTTCGGGATCCAGTCACTGGGCGATGTCCGCTCTGAGGAACTCTTCCGGTCGATCCTTGCAAAATTCGGCGCCAACTATCCCCATCTCTGCAAGCGTCTCGACTACATCTACCATGCCCAGCAGCGGTTCGAACGGATGCTCCGAGCCTGGAGTGAAGGTGATATCACGACGGTGGGCGAGATCTTCCGTGCCGATGGTCTCGGTCTGCGTGACGACTATCAGATCTCCGGCAAGGAACTTGAAACCATGTGCGATATCGTGAGGACTATTCCGGGCGTCCTCGGCGAGCGTATGCTCGGCGGTGGTGACCGCGGAGCCAGCGGTGCTTTGGTGCTCTGCGAGAGCGAGGCGGCTGTCCGCTCTGCAGTGGAGACTGCTTATCCGCGCAGTCATCCCGCATACGCCAAGAACTACGCCGTTCATTCCTGCAGGATGGTCGATGGAATCAAGACCCTGCCAGGTTGGGAATAAATGTCTGATCTTCGTCCCCATCGCCGCTGGAATCCTCTCACCCGTGAGTGGCTCCTCGTCTCTCCCCATCGGGCCTCCCGTCCGTGGCTGGGTCAGGTAGAAGCAGTCAGTGAAGAACGTCCCGCATACGATCCGGGCTGCACGCTCTGTCCGGGCAACAAGCGCGTGGGTGGTGAGGTCAATCCGGAGTATAAGAATACGTTTGTCTTCGAAAACGACTTCCCGTCGCTTCTTCCCCCTATGGAGAAGGCGGTCTCGCCCTCAAACTCCTCATTGCTTTTCCAATCAAGGGAAGTCTCCGGCGAGTGCCGTGTGATCTGCTTCTCGCCACGCCATGATCTCTCACTGGCTCAGATGTCCCCAGAGGAGATCAGCAATGTCATTGGAACCTGGCAGGAGCAGACGGCCGATCTCGGAAGCCGTAATCGCTGGGTTCAGCTCTTCGAGAACAAGGGTGCTGCGATGGGATGCTCCAATCCCCATCCTCATGGCCAGATCTGGGCCGGGGATTTCATTCCGGAAGAACCGGCCAAGGAAGATCTCTCGCAGAAGGAGTATTTCCGCGAGCATGGGCGCCCTCTGCTGCTAGACTACGCTGCGGAGGAGCTCCGTGACGGCTCACGCACTGTGGTCGAGGGTGAGCACTGGTTCGCTGTGGTTCCCTACTGGGCGCTCTGGCCTTACGAGACGCTGCTCCTGCCGAAACATGAGCATGTGGCCCGACTGACCTCGTTGCCGGAGAGTCACAAGATTGATCTGGCCGAGACGCTGCGCCGACTCCTCGTGCGCTACGACAATCTCTTCCAATGCTCCTTCCCGTACTCGATGGGTTGGCATGGGGCTCCCTTCATTTCGGTTGATGGAGAGAAACCTGAGAAGAAGGAAAATTATGACGAGTACTGGCAGCTTCACGCCCATTTCTACCCACCGCTTCTGCGTTCGGCCTCGGTGAAGAAGTTTCTGGTGGGCTATGAGATGCTTGCCGAGGGTCAGCGCGATCTCACGGCAGAGCAGGCTGCGGATCGTCTACGCTCGCTTCCCGAAGTACGCTACGCTCCCTGAACATTTCTCGTGGAGATGAAGTTCCTTCTCTGCAACGCGCGACTAATCCTGACTCCCGGAGAGGAGATTCTCCACGGATGGTTGCTGGTGGAGGAGGGGATGATCAAGGCCATCGGCTCGCTTGATGAGGAACTTGCTGGTTGCGATAACGTGATCGATTGTGACGGTGATTATCTCGCTCCTGGTCTGGTGGATATCCACTGCCACGGAGCCGTGGGACGCGACGCCATGGAGGCGATGCCGGAGGCCTTCGATAAGATCCTGAACTATCATGCCTCCTGCGGAACGACGGCACTCGTACTGACTACCGTAGCGGCTTCGCTTCCGGAGATGCTGGCAGTACTTGGGTGCGCGCAGGGCTATCGATCGGTGATGGGGATGGACAGCTCGCGATTGGTCGGGATTCATCTGGAGGGCCCTTACTTCTCACCGCATCGGATGGGAGCCCATCGCGCCGAGATGCTGCGTCATCCTTCCCCTGAAGAGACGTCTGGTCTTCTGAATTATGCTACGTTGATCCGGCGCATGACCATTGCCCCGGAACTGCCCGGCGCTCTGGATCTGATCCGGGAACTGCGCAGGAACGGGATTACAGTCAGCGCGGGTCACTCGGATGCCACGGAGGACGAGGCTCTGGCTGGGTTCAATACGGGAATCTCCCAGGTGACGCACCTCCACAACGCGATGTCTTCACTCCGCAAAACAGCACCCAATCCGAGACGCGGGCTGGCCGAGGTTGCGCTGGAGACACCCGGCATCGTGTGTGAGTTGATCGCCGACGGTGTGCATGTTGCCCCAGAGTTGCTTCGCGAGGCATGGCTGGTCAAGGGATGGAAAGAAATCGTACTGGTCTCGGATGCTACGGCCGGCGCCGGTCTGGCGGAGGGTGAGGAGTTCGGGCTGGGAGGCCTCTCATGCTGTGTCCAGGGAGGGGCAGCCTGGGCAGAGACACGGGCAGGGGAGGAAACTGAGCGCAAACTTGCCGGAAGTACGGCAACGCTCTTCGATGGTATTCGGACCATGGTGGAGTCGGTTGGCGTGCCGCTGGAAGAGGCGGTGGCAATGGCGACCCTTGTTCCCGCAAAGACTCTCGGTCTGGAGCAAACGCTTGGTTCCCTCGCTCAGGGTAAAGCCGCCAACCTGATCCGATTCAATGGTCGCTGGGAGATCAAGGGAGTTTGGATCGGTGGCAGGGGTCGGTAAAACTCCTCCGGCATTCGACCGCAGTTCTTGTCCGAAGACTTGCTCGAAGAGGGCTTTCATGGGAAAAACAATTGATCGCACGCCATCGCTACAGCTGGGAAGAGGGTAGGGAACGTCGTCGGAAACCATGGTTTCTACGGCTCTGGTTTCTTGTGCCTGTAACACTACTGATCCTCGCCGCCTTGGGGGCCCTG
The DNA here is from genome assembly GCA_037127835.1 of Verrucomicrobiota bacterium. GTDB lineage: Bacteria > Verrucomicrobiota > Verrucomicrobiia > Chthoniobacterales > UBA6821 > UBA6821. The sequence continues at coordinate 10,796 of JBAXXS010000044.1, forward strand.
ATTGTCTATGGATGGTTGGTTTCGGAGTTCAAGGCCAAGGCTGAATCCTTTGATCTGGCTAAGATCCCCAAGATGGAGTCGGCGAGCGTCATCCTGGATCGCAACGGCCAGCAGATGGGGAAAATCTTTATCCAGAACCGCCTTCCCATTTCCTATGACAAGATCCCGAAGGAGATGGTGAATGCCGTTGTCGCGGAGGAGGACAACAGGTTCTTCGATCATCACGGCGTCGATTACTTTGGAGTACTGCGTGCGGCGGTCAGTAACTGGCACCAGGGGAAGGTGAAGCAGGGAGCCAGTACAGTGACCCAGCAGTTGGCACGAAACTCGTTCGACCTCCATGAGAAGAGCTATCGCCGCAAGCTCCTGGAAATGTTCTTAGCCGAACGCATCGAGGATCATCTCACTAAGGAGAAGATCATGGAGTACTATCTGAATCGCGTTTACTTCGGGAGCGGGTTCTACGGGGTCGAGGCTGCAGCCAGGGGCTACTTCTGGAAGGCTGCCAAGGATCTGAGTGTCGGAGAATGCGCCATGCTAGCGGGCTTGCTCAAGAGCCCTAATTACTACTCTCCCTGGAACAATCCGACGGGTGCTAAGAAGGTCCGGGATTTCGTTCTGGGGCGCATGCGGGAGATGCACCTGATCACGCGCGATGAATATGAGGGCGCCGTGGAACTGAATCTCTCAGTTCGCAAGAGGACGAATCCCAACAGGGTCTCCTATGCCATCGACCTGGTCCGCCAACAGGCTATTGCGGCATTGGGATATGACACGGCGATGAACGAGGGGGTGAAGATAGAGACGACCTTCGATGCCAAGCTCCAGATGGCGGCGGAACGCGCATTGAAAAGCCATCTTACACAAGTTGAGGGCCAAACTGGCTTCGCTCACATCACCTTCCAGCAGTACCACCAGATCAACGCGAAGATGGAAGAGGCCGCGCAGCGTGGAGAGCCTGTCACCATGCCCCCTCCCGGCTATCTTCAGGGTGCGGTTCTGGCCGTGGAGAACGCCACCGGAGGCATCCTCGCAGTTGCTGGCGGACGCGACTTCCTGCACAGCGAATACAACCGGGCCCTCCAGGGACGCCGTCCTCCCGGAACCCTCTTCACCCCAATGGTGGCCGCCGCCGCCTATGCGAACGGACTCTTCCCGGGAGAGCCTGTCGACGATGACTGCATCGACAATCACTTCGTCATGATCGGCGGAGTTAACGGCATCCTTGGTGAATGGGGAGTGGAACGCGCTGACAATGAGTACGAGGGGCCGATGCCTTCGAGTGAGGCTGTGGCTCGCGGCAAAAACGCCGCTGTCGTCCGTCTCGGTTATAAAACCGGTCTCGATCAGCTCAACGAATTCTGCAAGGCGGCCGGCATTCGTTCTCCCCTCCGAGATGTCGCCAATGCTTATCTCGGCTCCAGCGAGATGTCCCTTGATGAACTGACCCTTGCCTACACGGCTTTTCCTGGTCGAGGCACGCGTCCAGCCAAGCTCTTCACGATCACTCGGATCACCGATCAGGAGGGGAACCTCCTTTATGAGAATCCCGTGACCCGGGTCCAAGTGTTGCCTGCAGAGGCGGCCCATCAGGTGCATGCAGTCCTTCAGGATGCCCTCTTCAAGGCCTGTGCTCAGGAAGCGACTGCCTCCGGGATCTCAACGAATACATTGCTGGCGGGCAAATCAGGCACGGCATACGACTTCACCGACACTTGGTTTGTGGGTTACTCAAGCGCTGTGACTTGCGGGGTCTGGGTCGGATTCGACAAGCCTCAGAAGATCTACCGCGGAGCCTTCGGCAAGGATCTTGCCCTTCCGATCTGGGCCCAGGTGATGAACGCTTCGGTGGGATCCTTTCCCTCCAAGGATCTGATTGTACCAGCGGGCTTGAAGCAGGTCCAGATCTGCAGAAGTTCAGGGCTGCTTCCCGCCGAGGGATGCCGGAAGATCCCGGGAATGGTTGCTGCCGAGTATGCCACGGAAGCCGAGATGCCTACCGGTGTTTGCGATATCCATGGGGGAGGGATGCGGAGTTACAACCGGGATATCGATCAGGCCGAGTGGCCCAGGGCTGCCGCCGCTGTCGATCTGACACGTGTCCGACCCATTCCCGTGAATGCCCCGACGCTTCTGGCCCAGAATGATCTCTACCGTGCGGTGAATCCGACCCTGAGCGTGGGGTCCGAGGATGTGAATATCAAAGTAGCTCGTGCCACCTCACCGGATGGTAAGGATCCCGGAACCGACGGAAATGGAGGGGCTGGGACGGCAGGTGCCACGAATGTGGCCGTTGCTTTGCCAGTCGGTGAAAAAGAGGTCAGGAAAGCGGAAGCCGTCCGGCCGATGGATCTGCCGAGTGCCGCGCCCGTTATGACGATTCCCGCCCCGAAACCGGCGGAGTTTTAAGTAGACGATTGTTTAAGCCCAGAGTTCTTCGACTGCGTTCACCGCCTTGGTGTAGAGCGGGTGGCGTCCTCCGCGGGAGAGCTCGGCCAGGAGGATCTCACGGGTCTCTTCACGGGGTGCGCGGACCATTCTGCTGGTGGTTGCAATATTTGTTCCCTGTGCCGTGGTGACATAGAGATCGGATCCCGATTCTCTCAGGAGATAAAATTCCGCATTCTCGGAAACGAGTTTCATGCGGGAGATGCTGGCACCCTCGGTTTCTTTCAGTTCGACACAAACGATATTGTCATGGGCATCACGGACCTCAGGATTGTCCGATGGATTGGAGAGACTCCATCCGAGGCGGTCAGCCAGCCAACCTACCAGAAGCAGGGCTGTGGTGCGTGATCCATGGGCATAATCGAGTTCGAGTTTCCGCAGAAGCTGAAGCTCGAACAAGTTGCCGGGGATGTCAAAGATGGCCGCCAGGGCCTGTCGCACCGGCAGTGAGCGGGCCCAGTTTAAGTCGCAGAGCACGGTACGGGCTTCGGCTAGTCCGGCAATCTGTCGGATCAAACCGAATTGCTCTTTGGGATTCTTCCAGTGCCTGCTGTCAAAGAGCAGTCTGTCAACCCACCGCCAGAGCTTGCCGTTGATCGGGGGATGAAAATCGGCCTGCCACCAGAGCACCAGCGGCAGGTCAGAATCAAGATGCGAGAAAACAACGCTTTGAAGCGAATGTGCCGCCATGCCGGCAAGCTGGAAACAGATCTGCTCGCTGCAGACGGAGCCCCCCTTGGACCCTCGCAGGTAGCAGTGCATGGTTATCCACGCTTCGGCGCTACTCCCTTCGGCCTTGGGATCAGCCTCAATAAGGATGGCGCGCATCGCATGCTCACCCGCGATGCCACGGGTGATCTCCGTGTTCATCTCAAGGGAACCGGGCTTCTCGTTATAGATGGCTAGGTTGATAAGCGAGGCGCGAGTCTTGCTCTCGCCGCTCTCTTCCCAGAGTTTGCCAAGTGCTTTTTCGATGCCGCCAATCGGCACCGGGATGCCGGGGATAAAGCTCACATCCTCCTCCAGGTAACACCGTGACGTGCTGCCAGGTCGGCCGCCTCTGCGGGCCCCCAGGACCCGGCTGTATGGAAGGCAAGGTCGTCGGAGCGTGCTTTCCAAGCCTCTTCGATCCCGTCCACGAAGGCCCAGGCCTCCTCCACTTCGTCGCGTCGTGCAAAGAGGGTGGCGTCGCCCGACATCGCGTCGAGAAGAAGTCGCTCATAGGCTTCGGGGGTTGCCTTGCCGAAGGAGGTTCCATAATGGAAGTCCATCTTCACGGGCTCGATACGCAGGCTGGAGCCTGGCATCTTCGCACTCATGCGGAGGGAGACACCCTCGTCGGGTTGGATGCGGATCACGAGTACGTTCTCATCGAGGCCTTCGCCGCTGCGGTTGAAGAGGACGGGAGGCACGCTCTTGAATGTGATGGCGATCTCTGTGCCACCCTTCGGCATACGCTTGGCGGTACGGATGAAGAAGGGGACTCCCGCCCAGCGCCAGTTGTCGATGTTTACCTGAAGGGCCACGAAGGTCTCGGTTGTCGAATCCTTGGGAACACCCTCGGCCTCACGATAGCCGGGGACAGCTTGGCCATCGATCAATCCCGCAGTGTACTGAGCCCGGATGACATGCTTGAAGACATCATCACCACGGAGGGGTCTGAGGGAACGCAAGACCTTCACTTTCTCGTCGCGGATCGCGTCGGCACTCAGGCTGGTAGGAGGCTCCATGGCCGTGAGGGTGAGGAGCTGGAGCAGATGATTCTGGATCATGTCACGCATTGCCCCGGAGGTATCGTAGTAACCGGCGCGTCCCTCGACGCCAAGCGGCTCGACCGCCGTGATCTGAACGTGGCTGATGTGATTGGAATCCCAGAGAGATTCGAAGATCGAATTAGCGAAACGCATCACCATGATGTTCTGGGCGGTTTCCTTACCCAGATAATGGTCGATTCGGTAGGTGTCGCACTCTGGGAAGACTTCGCTGACAAGGGTATTGAGAAGCTGTGCGCTCTTGAGATCCTTGCCGAAGGGCTTCTCCACGATCACGCGTGCCCAGCTTCCCGGGGTGGCTGTGCTCAATCCGCTCTCACGTAGGTGGCTTAAAATGACCGGGAACTGATCGGGTGCAACGGCCAGGTAGTAGAGGCGGTTGCCACCGGTCCCGCGATTGAGATCCGCCTCATCCATCTGTGTCTCGAGCGTCGTGTAACCCTCAGCCTTATCAAATGGGCTCTGGTGGTAGATGATCGAAGAGGCGAACTGCGCCCAGAGTTCCTCGTTAAGCGGAGTGCGGGAGAACTTGCGTGTCGATTCCTCAAGCTCCTTGCGGAACTGCTCGGAGGTCTTTTCTCGTCGGGCAAACCCGATGATAGTGAGGGCCGGTGGCAGCGCTCCCTCGGCAGCAAGGTTGTAAAGTGCCGGGATGAGCTTGCGATGGGTGAGGTCACCGGTCGCTCCGAAGATGACAAGCGTGCAGGGCTCGGGAGAGATGCGGTTGGCGATCCCCTCACGGAGAGGATTCACAAGTGGAGTGGGCATGGGTGGAAGAGTGGGATGAGACCTGAAACTTGAAACCTGA
>JBAXXS010000045.1:0-15569 GCA_037127835.1 Verrucomicrobiota bacterium
CTGCCTCCCGCGTGTTCTACACGGTATGCTGCCGTGTGGTGTCCGGACTTTCCTCCAGGATTGCTCCCAGCGGTCGTCCACCGCCACGAAGTAGACATAACCCACCTCATTTAAGAATGCAAGAGAACGGCCACAAGCTGCACAAAAGGCATATAAGGGACTTCCTGGGCGCACCGGGTGTTTGTTGAGTTCCTTCCCCTGTGACGGCATGAAGTCATGCAAGTAACCGGCGCTGGGCAGAACGAAAGGTTGGATCCAATGTCCCCTACGGAATCCGGGAGTGCTTATAACACGCTCGGGTGGCCGAAGGTCCAAAGGAGCGATAGATGCACTGAGCTAACTGCTCGATTCTGTGATTGAACCATGGCAGAAAGCACCATCCTGGTGCGCAAGAACCCGAATGCCTGACAGCAAGCTTCCGTCCGGTGGATCAAACCAACAATGGCTGCCCGCACCGGTTGTTTACCTCTTAACCCGGAACCAAACAGAGAATAATGAAAATCTATGGCTCTCCGCTATTTGGAATGGGTGAATCTGCTGGATCGAAAACAATCAGCGCCTAGGCCTTTGGTTTGGAAAAGGATTTAGAAGAACCAAACAGGGTTTTTTGAATAGGGAACTCAGATGCAACGGCTGCGAACATCGAGTGCCGGGAGGCACGATGTAGCCTGCGCAGCAGTCCGAAGGACGAGGCCGTCAGGAGGCGGCGAGGCAAGCAACGGCCAGGCAAGCCAACTCAGGAAACATATGTTCCTTCGATATGTTCCTTCGTTTAATTCGCTGGCTCCCGCTCGTCTCACCGCTTCTGGGCTACCTTCGGTAGTCTATCCCAGCCTCTCCCCAGGCTCGGTATCCTGAGTTCCATATTTTAACCTCTTGATTCACTTCACCCACTGAAAACAGCGAGGAGCCAAAACTAAAAAGGCCACACTGTTACCCGAAGGTAAAGGTGTGGCCCTGATGAAATGAATTAAGGTCTGATCTAGCTCTTATCTTTTATGTGTTGCTCTTGCGGCGGAGAGCAATCACGGCAATCAAGCCAGCGATGCCGAATAGCACATAAGTCTTGGGCTCAGGTACGGATGTCACGGTCAGAGTATTCATGGCCATGAAGTTATTGCCATAGCCAGTGTATCGTCCGGATCCATCGGTTGAGGTATCTGTGAGAAGCCAAGTCGCACCGATAAGTCCGACCGTGGTATTCGAGAAGGAACCGTTTAGGGATGCGCTTGCCAGATAAGTTGGGTCGCCGGTGGGGCCACGGTTGTAGCTGTAAGCATCGACCTTCTGAGATCCCAATCCGATGTCGTAGATGCTGAATCCAAGGTGGTAGGAGGTACTGACATTTAAATTGGTGAGGGAAGAGCCATTGTTGTTAAATGCAGAACTTGTTCCCGAGACCCCATAGGAAGTCACCCCAAGGGCGAACTGGTTGGTGGAGACACTATTGAGATCAATGCTGAGGAGTTGCGCTCCATTCGTGTTGAAGAGTGTCCACCCGAAGTTATCCTTGAGACCATTTCCCTGATTGATCTGGAAGATGGTGTCGAATCTGACACTGTTGCTCTGCACATTCACTCCCTGAATGGCGTAGGTGTAGGGGCTGATCGGAGCAGTTGCATTACTGAGAGCCCATCCGCCGATGTAGAGCGAATTGGCTCCGCCGTTTGCCACGATTGCCGTGGAGAATGGGGAGGAGGTAGCGGCAGGGTTGTACCAGTTATCCTGAGTCGTCAGATAATTATCAGCAGGAAGACTGTTGTTGGGCTGGTAATTTGGTCCATTAAAATCCGTGGTGTAGTAGACAGTGGATGCACTTGCGGTTGCGAGTATTCCAAGAGCCGTCAACACCGATGCAGTAATTAAAGTGATGTGCAATCTTTGATTCATCAGTTTTTTTGGGACGCAGAAATTAGAAGGGTACTGCTATATTGGAGAGGGTACTTGCTGACTGCTGGAAATTAAGCGTTGCTCTTGCGGCGGAGAGCAATCACGGCAATCAAGCCAGCGATGCCGAATAGCACATAAGTCTTGGGCTCAGGTACGGATGTCACGGTCAGAGTATTCATGGCCATGTAGTTGTTACCGTAGTTTGCAGGACTATCAGCAAGTACCCAGGTTGCTCCTAAGATTCCGATCGTGGTGTTGTTATTCACACCGGACCAATCCGTGCCCTCGATGAGGGCCGTTCCCAAAAGAGTGGGAACGTTATTCCCGGAGTTGTAGCTGAAGAAATCCACTGTAGCATCAGTCTGACCGATATTATAGACATTGAAGGCGAAATGGTAGGAAGTATTCCCATCAATTGGGCCCACAGTGGCTGGAGCATTCATTGCGCTGGTGAAGGGAGTGCTGTTGAATGAGGAATCATTTGCAAATGATGTCACTCCGAGAGTGTATTGGCTGGAACTTGCGAGATTCGTTCCACCGGTACCTGCCGCATTCAAGTCGACACTGATAAGTTGCTCACCTGCTGTGTTGAAGAGGGTCCATCCAAAGCTATCCTGCACCGCTTGATTTCCAGGATTAATTTGGAAGACTGTGTCGAAGTGCACGCTGTTGCTCTGCACGTTGATTCCATGCATTGCGTAGGTGTAAAAATCTGTAGGTGGAGTCGATTCGTCGAGTACGGAACCACCAATGTTCAAGTAGCTCGGTGTAGGCCCATTAGTAGAAACTGGAGCAATAAATGTGGTGTACGGGTTTACGGTTGCAGATGGGTTGAACCAGTTATCCTGTGTCTGTACGTTATTGATAGTAGGCAGGGTATTGCCTGACTGGTAGCTAGTTCCGCTGAAATCCGTCGAGTAGCTGAATTGAGCTCCTGCATTCGAGATGGAGAGAAAACCAAAGCATATTAATGCGGTCCCCAAGAGTTTCACGGGCTTTAGTTTGATCGTTTTCATAAGGGGCATTGATTTAGGGGGTAGATACAGGGGAGGAGAGTTTTCAGTTCTTAAGTGATTTGATGATTCGACAGCTTAAGGGGGCTATTCGTTCAGTTTTTTTCTAGTCTCCTATCCGCTGAATTTGACGGGATCGATAGGTGCCAGTGTCGGAGCAGCCGTCGGAAGCGGAACAATCGTCGGTGTCGGAGATGGCGGCGGAGGATTAGTCGGTGTCGCGGTTGGGACGGGTGTCGGAGTCGGTGTTGGGACCGGTGTCGGGCGTGGCTTTGCTGCTTGAGCCAGTGGGGTAAGGGCTAGAGCAGCCAAGGAGAGCGTTGCAAGATGTGGTAAATATTTCATGGGGACTTTTTTGGATCTGTAGATATCTTGCTCAAACTCTTGGGCCAGTCAAATTTTTTTATTCTTTTTTTCAGTTTGTGGAGGGTTGTTGTTTGGTATTGTTGTTGAACGACTTCGTAAGAATCTGGCGATTGTAGAGCGGTGCGTTATATTTGGGGTTTTTTTCCATGGCGGGCGGACGCTCCAGAGGATCGGGGGGGGTATCCCAAAAATTGCATCAGGTGTTGTAACCTGCACCTGACACGAGGATCAGAATTTTCCAGGGCAGAGATGACTGATGAATTTTCAGGCTCTCCCTCTGCCTTGAGTCCCTTCACCGATTGGTGAACAAGGCTTCTCTGTTTCCCTGATTCCATTGCATAATCTGGGTTTACACCTCATCAGCGACCCTCTATGGGAGAAATAGCTCCCCCACTGGAAGCATAGGAAATAGCGAAGAAGCAAATCTTGCTCACTTACCTTTCACTGTATCATCTTCTGACGGTCCCCCAAACGACCCCTCATGGCACTATCTCCTCATCAGATCTCCGGAGGCGATCATCACCCTTCGTCTCCGCTCGCGTCTGATAGTCAACCAGCACCGCTCAGCCCCGGTTCCAATAAGCTCTTCCTTGCCCAGGCTACCTTGATGCTCCTGCTGGGGGGGGCTCTCGCCTCGGTCTTTCTGGCCGGGGGTCCCAAGCAGGGGGGCATTGGTCTCTTCCTGGCGGTGAGTGGTCTGGCGATGATCTCGCTGCCGACATTGCGGGCAACCTCGTGGTGGTATTGGCTCATGGGTCTCCTCGTTCTGGGAGCGGCTGCCTCCTCATTCCTGCCCAAGGAGCTCCTCCCCACCCCTGCCTGGCGGATCGAACTTGAGGCTCTCCATCACCTGAAGCTTCCCGGAACCATCACCTGTGACTTTCTTAACTCCCTCTTCTGGGTCACCCTACTGGGATTCAGCATTCTCATCGCACTGTATATCCTCGGTCTGACTGTCGATCCCCGCGCACTGAGTAATCTGGCCCTTGCTGCCTGCTTGGGCTGCGCGGCCTATGCCGTTGTTGCCTGGGTGGCTTGGCAGACGAAGTGGCACTACCCCTTCTTTACCCAAGACCCTTGGCTGCAGCCCGCTTTCGGATTTTTTCCCAATCGCAACCACACGGCCGGATTCCTTCTCAGTGGTGCGATCGTCTCCTTGGGGTTGATTTACCGCGGAATGAACGGCGGGAGGATCGTTCACGCTTTCATTGCCGCCTGCTGCTTTGCCATCCTCGGGGCGGCACTTTTCTTTTTCTCCCTCTCGCGCGGTGGGTTGATCTTTCTGGTTGCAGGGGTCGTGATCTGGATCGCCGGGCTTGGCCGCTACCGCTCGCGATGGCTTCTTGCAGGGAGTGCCGCTCTGGGGCTTGTCTTTCTCACTCTTTTCCTCTCCTCCGGTGGCGGGTTGCTCGAGCGAATGCAAGGAAAGGAGCCGAAACCCTCCGACCTCGCCAGCGCCCGCACCGTTTCCCCCTCCACTTCCCCCATCACTTCGGGGGGCTCTCAGACCGTAGAGCCAGCCTCTGGCATCCACAGCAAGCTCTCCTCCGATGCGCGTCTAGCCATCTGGATCGATACCATCTCCATGATCAAGGGGCTACCGCTCACCGGGTCGGGACTGGGTACCTACGCGCTCGTCTATCCATTCTACTCAGAGAAGAGCTTCAGCGAGATGACCGCCATTCACGGAGAGAGTGACTGGCTGACCCTCTGCGCCGAGGGGGGCATCCCCGCGATGCTCCTCGTACTTGGGAGTGTGGTCATGCTTGCGGCGGGCATTCCGCGATTGGCGGCGCGCTCCGGGCGTGAGTGGCCGGTACGATGGGCGTTCCTCTCGGCATTCTTTGCGGAAGTTCTGCACGGCTTTGTCGATGTCCCCCTGCACAAGCCAGAGCTCGGATGGTGGATCCTATTGCTCGGGGGGATCGGATTCACCCCTTCTCCGGCATCCTGCATTCTCCAACCGATGCACCTTCTTGTTCAGCGGATTTTCTTCGTCCTGGGAGGTGTGGCGATGCTCGTGATCGGCGTCCTCATGATCCGTGCCCAGTGGGGTGGAACCGAGGGAATGCCTCCCTATGCGCTCAACACCATCGGGGCACGGATTTCTGGCACCTTCGACATGCGTAACCCGGCTGCCGCGCAGCGTGCTATTGTTGACGCACGGGATGCCATCGCCCGGTATCCGGTGGCCCACCCGCTCTATGCACAGCTTGCCTGGATGCTCCTCCACTCGGACGACGGAAAGAACATCCCGGAGGCCGAGGAACTCTTCGAGGTGCAACAGAACCTCTCTCCCAAAGAGCCCCAGATTCCCTTCGACCAGGGGAAGGCCATCGCCCCCTATGATCCGATGATGGCGGCAACGTACTGGAATGAGGCCCTCAAGCGACGTCTGGCGCTTGATGCCTCTCCGAAAGTCCCCATCGCACGGACCGTGGCGCTCTATCATTCCATGATCTCCGAGGGAGGGGTGAGGGTGGAGCTCATGGACAGAATCCCAGCGCTTGCCGCCGATGATATCGCGCTCCGCATGACATGGCTGAATGCCCCTGCTTGTCCTCTTTACATGATCGCGGATGCTGCAAGTGATGCTACTTTCATGGGTCATCTCTCCGCTAAGGAGCAGGGTCGTCTCATTGAGCTCTGGTGGCAACGTGGCGACCGGAAGGAAGTGGGTGTATTCCTTGACAGCCATCCGCAGTATGACCGCGCTACGGTCGCCATCAGGGCCACCCGGCTCGCCTCATCGGCCCAAGGGGAGCAGGCTTGCAAGCTCCTGATCGATACCTTTTCGATTCCTAATCCCACTCCTGCCGAAGCCCCTCCAGCCTCGTCGCTCCGGAGTGCGGATCGTGACATCCCCGATGAGCCCCTGGCCGCCGCGCAGTATTATATGGAGAGGGGCAATGAGGCAGCATCGCTTCGCCTGCTAGGAGAGGCTATGCAGGGATCCACTCGAACCGAGGCCATGCGACTGAGGGCCGTGATGGAGATGCGTGCCGGGAATTGGACGGCTGCCCTGGGTGATCTTCTGGGATATTTGCATATGAGGGGAGAGCTCTGAGCATTGAGCTAGACCAAATTAAGTTGAGTCATGGCCACAAGATGCATGCATCTTGTAGTTACACCTTTTCTGAAAGTGCTCTAGACCTCTTGGCCCTTGGACTGGGGCTCTTGGATCAGCTCACCTTGAATTGAAGGGCGTGGATGGCGAGCGCACCTCAGTCCTTGAAGCCGCAAACTTGACACCGGCGAAGCCCTTCCGCCACCGCCGCCGCTGGCGCCACTACCTCAACTCCAGGGCCTTGCACGTTTTTTTTTAGCTTCCACACTGACACTTTTCCAAATTTCCTTTCCCGATGTCTGGTACCCGCCGCAATTTCGCAGTGAAGCGATTGCTACTTGGTGCAGTGATGTCCACTGCACTGCTGGGTTGTATGAGGGGCGTGATGGCGCAGGGTGTTCCGACGGTGCAAGAGACCCAGTTCCGTTCGCAGTGGGTTGGCGATCAAGTTGACCGGATTCCTCTTACCGGAACCATCACTCCACTGAATGCATTGGGCGGCGTGGTGGGCACCCTGCAGACGCCAGATGAGGTGAAGCGTGAAGTGGACGCCTCCATGGCGAATGTCCAAGCCAAGTTACCCTTTGCGATCCACCCCTCGCTTGGTGTTGGCTGGCAGATCTCTAACCGGGGCCTTACGAATAGTTCCCCCGTCGGCCAGACCAACTCGGGTAACAACTACAGTACGGGTAGCAGTCCCTTTATCGCTCCGGCATTGGCCATCCTGTACGACCGCGATCACGGCCCCTTCTCGGTCTCCGCGGGCTACTCGGTTGGATTTAAATATTTTTCCAATCCGAACTACGTCGCCAACGGCAGCGGTTCCCAGCGCAACCCTCTTGCACAGACCGCACTGTTCCGGGTCAAGCTCGAGATGAGCCGTTACATCGCCGACACCACAGTCACCGCCTCCTCCGGCTCCGGCTACGACAGTGCCTCTGGAGCCAACAACACCCAGACCGCCTTCGCCGCCAATGGCGGGGCCAAGTACCTCCTCAACAGTAAGAACGCCATCTCTGCGAATGGTGGATATAGTCTGCTCAACTCCTCCGGCTCCGTTGCCACCCCCAATAACAACACCACCAGTCTCTACGGGAATCTTTCCCCGATCTACGAGCTTTCGGACAAGACCCACCTGAGTTCCATCCTCGGAGCCGGACTCTCCTCCCAGTCGCTGCAGTCTGGCACCGCGGTCACGGGAAACGTACCGACCCGCAGCCAGCAGCAAACCTCGCGCCAGTACGCCCAGCTCATGGGCAAGGTGAAGTACGAATTTACCGCCAAGACCGTGGCCGACATCAGCCTAGGAGCGAGGTATTTGAAATCCACGGGCATCTCCAACGCCAAGTACGACGGCCTCAAGCCCGCATGGGCAGTTGGTATCTCCTACACCCCGACCGAAAAGACCTCCGCCACCTTCAGTACCGGGCTCCAGGGGACCGATGTCGTGCCGGAGCTCAACTTCCTGCTCAATTGGCACCCCCGTGAGAAGACCACATTCTCCTTCGGGGTCACCCAGACCGAGAGCTTTGCCAATGCCCTCAGCGCCCAGTACATTGTTAGCCGTAGCGCGATCGGAACTGTCACCCAGAACCTCTTCAGCAACGTGACTTTCAATCTCAGTGGCGGCTACGGACAGCAACAGTACATCGGACTCTCCTCCAACCAGACAGCCGGGCAGAGCACCTCGCAACTTCCCAGCAACTACTTCACCGGCACGGCAGCCCTCATCTGGAAAATCCGCGACTGGGTGAGCCTGAATAACTCCCTCTATTATAATTCAGGACAGAGTGTCACCACCCGGGGCAATGGTTCCGCCCAGATCCAGGCCCAGGCCTTTTATCAGATCAGCATGAACTTCTCGCTGTAGTTTTTTCCCAAATACGAATATACTCAAAGGTGATCTTTCCGCCTCCCAACAACACATTCCTGCAACTCCCCGTGTATCTCCGCCAACTACCGCTGGCTTTCCTCCTGTTGATGGTCGCATCCGTTCCGACTGTGCTGATTCCGGCAGCCTCCGCCCAGAGCGAGCCGGCAGCTCCTGCAGCTCCTCAGAACACACAGCCCTCGGCTCCCGCCGCACCCGTTGCCCAACCGATGTACCAGCAGGCTCCCCCCGGCCAATCCTCTCAACAGACCGGGCAACAGTCTGATCAACAGCCCTCACAGCAGTCCGCGCAGCCCATGCAACAGTCCGCGGTCAATGGTGATTACGTGCTTTCGTCCGGCGACACCATCGAGATGGTCGTCTACCGTGAGCAGGATCTTAATATAAGGTCCAAGATTGGAAAGGATGGCATGGTTCAGCTTCCCCTGCTTGGGGAGGTGAAGCTGGGCGGTCTCACTATCCGCGCCGCCACTTCCTTGATCCGTGGCAAGTACAATGCCGACTACCTTGTCGAACCCCAGATTTATCTGAATGTCGCCGGCTTCACTTCCCGCAAGTTCACCATCATTGGCCAAGTTGGAAAGCCAGGCACCTATGAATTCGGCGGGGGCGAGAGCCTCGGCCTGCTTGAGGCCATTGGCATGGCGGGTGGGTTCACCAGAATCGCCGATAGGGGACATGTTGTGGTGAAGCGCCGCGAGGGTGAGTCGGTCCGTACCCTGAAAGTCAATGCGAAGAAACTCTCCGAATCCGGAGTGGATCCCTTCTCGATACAGGCAGGCGATGTCATCACCATCGGAGAGAGCTGGTATTAAAAAGAAACAAACGAGCCTGATCCCAAGCGACATTCCGACCTGGACAATCCCCTTCCGATGATTCCTCCCTCACCCCAATCAGCGCCCAATTCCTCTTCGCCGGCGATTCCCGCCCGCCCGCACCATGTCGAGGCCCCCTCCTTCGACTGGCGCGAGTACTACTACGCCATCAAGTCACGTGCCTGGATCCTGATTGTCTGCGTCCTTCTCTCCACCCTCTACGGTGTTTACACGGCGGCCCACAGGACCGTGGCCTTCCGGGCTCGGTCCGTCCTCTTCATCGAGCAGTCCAAGAACAAGGTCCTGAGCGGCAAGCTCGAGGGCGTGAGCGACGACCAGATCAAGTCCGTCGACATGATCAATACCCTCGTTGACCTTATCCGCAGCTACCCCTTTGCTCTCCAAGTGGTGAAGCACATGAAGCTCTCCCAGGACCGTGACTTCCTTGATGCGCTCGGCTTGAGGGGTGAGGACATCAGCGCTGATGTTGCGGCGGGTCGCATTGCCGGCATGGTGAGCTGCAACTACCGGCTCAATACCCGCCTCATTGACATCTTCATCACCTCACCGAGGGCTGACCTCTCCGTGAAGCTCGCCAACGGTTATGCAGAGGAGTACCTCCGCTACATTCACGACCAGAAGAGCGAGGCCGCCCAAGCGGCGACCACCTCCCTCATGGACGAGGCCGACCGCCTTCGCAAGAAGATGAGAGCGTCCGAAGAAGGGATGCAGGCCTTCCGTGAGAGGGAGAGAGCAGCCTCCATGGAATCCATGCTCTCAGAAGCCCAGGGCCAGATCAGTGAGCTCTCCGCCCGGCAGAGTGCCATCAACACCAAGCTCACCCAGATCGAAAGTGACCTCCAGGTTGCCAAGGACAACAAAGGCAACACAGAAGCCCTGCTCAGGCTCCCGAGTGTGGGAGGAGAGCCTAAAGTGGCGACCCTCGTGAACCAGCTGACTACCCTTAAGAATGAGTTTGTTCTTGTCCAGCAGCGCTACCGCGCCAAGCACCCGTCGTATATCAATGTCAAGACCCAGATCGACCTCGCCCAGAATCAGCTCAACGAAGTCCTCGGCGACGTGGTCGGCCTCATCGATGCCATCAGGAAGAACCTGATCGTCCAGCAGGAATCCGCCAAGCTCCAGCGTGACATCGCCGAGAAGCGACTTCTCCAGGTCACCAGCAAGTCGATCGAGTATAATGACCTCAAGCGCGAACTTGAAACCGACAAGGCCCTCTACGATTCCGTGCTCTCCCGTATCAAGGAAGTCGACGTGACCAAGGAGTTTTCCGACTCGCCCGTCCAGCTTCAGGAGAAGGCTATTGGAGCATCTCCCGTGGGCAAGGCTCCCCTCGCGATACTCCTCAACTCGATCATGAGCGGCTTCGCCGTCGGTCTGGCCATCATCATCGGACTCCACAAGCTCGACACCAGCATCAAGACCGTGGATCAGATCGAACACCTCACTGGATTACCCGTTGTAGCCGCGATTCCTAAGATCACCTCCGTAACGAATGCCAAGAGGGGTTCCGGTCGGAAAGTGGGGAGGGATCTCACGACAAGCGAGGAGCTCGTTGCCAAGGAGGATCGCAGCGGCCTCGTGGCAGAGGCCTTCCGTTCGCTTCGCGCCTCAGTCGCCATGAATGACCGCGTTGAGAAGCAGCGCTCCTTTCTCTTCACGAGTGCCGTCCCCTCCGAGGGGAAGTCTTTCTGCAGCGCCAACTTCTCGACCGTGCTCGCCCAGCAGGGACTCAAGACCCTCCTTATCGATGCCGATCTGCGCAAGCCCTCGATCTCCTCGATCTTCTTCAATGCGAATCGCAAGCCCGGCTTGACCGAAGTTCTCCTTGGGAAGGAAATGCTCAAGGACGCCGTGAACGATTCCGGGATCGAGGGACTGGAGGTGCTAACTGCCGGTGGACTTGCCTCCAACCCCTCCGAGCTTCTATCCGGCCAACCCTTCCGTCAGCTCCTCGAAGAGGTCTTGAAGACCTACGACCGCGTTGTCATTGATTCAGCCCCCATCCTCGCAGTCAGCGACACGCTCCTCATAGCCCCCGGCATTGATGTCGTCTGCCTCGTGGTGCGCTCCTTCCTAACCCCGCGCAAGATGGTTAGCCGGGCCATGAAAGAACTCTCCGCGGTCCATGTCACTCCCGCCGGAGTGCTGCTGAACTGCCTCCCCTCCTCTGGAGGTTCCTACGCCTACTACTACTCCCATAAGTATTACGGCACCTACGGCGGCAAGGGTGTGTACGGAAGCTGAAAGCCAAACTTGCAAGCAGCCGTTACGGCGGTTTTTGACGCCACTTCCTTTGCCTTAGCATCTCCCGATCCCTTCGTACCCCCCCTTCTTGGCAGACCATAGGTATGGTCCTATTTTCTGACCATGAAGCTAGGGAACTGATGGGTTAGTTGATTTGCTTTTTTTCAGCCTTTTCTTTAGCCCATCCCCCTTGCTCCTGAATTCCTCCTGTGGTAACTTATTCACATGAGTGGAGTTACCGCTGAAATCATTGAAGTCTGCGAAGCGCTTCCAGTTGAGAAGAGGCTGGAGGTGATTGATTTTGCTCGTTTCCTTCTTCTTCAGCAGGGAGACGATCAATGGGAGAAGCTAATCTCGGAAAAGAAGAGTCGCCCTCGCTTGGATGAGTTTCTGAAGTCATCAGCTGATGAGGTCGATGAACTACTTGAACTGAAGAGCCTGTGATTTCACGGGTGCGACCCAGCTTTTGGCGGGCTTATGCAGATCTGGACCCTAAAATACGCATTGCAGCCAAAAGATCTTTGCAGAGAACGCGGATCACCCATCCCTTCGGTTTAAGAAACTTGCCGGATATGAGGATATCTGGTCAGTCAGAATTAACGAACAGTACCGAGCCGTCGGACAGCGTCGTGGTGAGATCGTGATCTGGGTCTGGATTGGATCCCACAACGAGTTTGATAAGCTCTTTGGCTGACCCCCCTTCTTGGGATTGATGGGGTTTGTTCCCCTCCTTGATCGCCGCCCTCGACGCAGTCATCCCTTCTTCTTCCCCCTTGTCCCTAAACGCTTCCCAGCTACTTGACAGACTATAATCCTAGTCCTATTTTCTGACTATGAAGCTAGTCAATGTTTCCCAAGCCAAAGCCCAGCTTAGCTCCTTGATAGAGGCGGCCGAGTTGGGAGAGCAGGTACTCATCATGCGTGGCTCCAGACCAGCGGTGACGCTAATGAAGGTAACCGAGGAGGATTTGAGTTTTCATCCTGAGGTGCCGGTAGAGGCGTTGAATGATTTTGAGGCTGAGATCCAGCAGGAGAGGAAAAAAAGGCGTAAGGCGTAAGGAAAAAGGCTAAAATAGTGCAAACTAATGCAGATCGCTCTTATGGCAATGACCTGAGTCGGCGAACTCTTGAGTTTGCGGTTCGTCTCATTGCACTGGTTGATGCACTTCCCAAGAGCAGGGCTGCGGATGTCATCGGTAGACAATTGCTACGATCTGGCACTTCGATTGGTGCCAATTATCGAGAAGCGCAAAGAGCGGAATCCAGAGATGATTTCATCCACAAACATCCTAGCTCATTGCTACGACAGTATAGAGGATCGAATTGTTTGGGGTATTATCGAGGACTCATTACCTAGCCTACTCAGGGATGTAAGCGTCTTGCTGTCTTGATTTTCTCCCTCATTTATTGCGCTTCTTCAGTACCCCCAGGTTGTAGGTTTTTCTTGGCCGGCCGTTGCTCCCCATCGGCTTGGTTCCCCCACGCCCTCGACTCCCCATTTTGACGGCACTTTTCTCCCGAAAAGCGGTGCCGCCCCCTTGGGGCTGCCTTCGGCAGTCTGCCGTGTCACCTCCAGGTGACTTGGCTCTCGACTTCGCATATCACCTTCTTACTTTTTACCAAAACGCTTCGCCTTTTCCCACCTTCCCACCTTTCACCACCTCCCCCCTTGCCTGACCTCTCTTTCATGATATTTTGCTAACCATGAGCACTGTTGAAGAAATTGAGATAGCCATTGAGAAACTTCCTCGAGAGGAGTTTTTTTTGCTCACTGGGTGGCTTTCTGAGAAGTTCGCTCAGACTTGGGACGCACAGATTGAGGATGATGTGAGTGCTGGTAGACTCGACGAGCTAGCGCGAGCTGCTCTTGAGGAACATCGTGCCGGGAAGACCGCGCCATTTCCGGGTGATGCAGAGTAGGGCGTCTAGCTCCTTCTGGGCTTGTTTAGAGGGATTAAACGCGGAGATTCAAAGGAGCGCATCAAAGCAGTATCGACTCTGGCTTCGGGACCCGAATCATCCCTCCGTTAAGTTTAAGCGAGTACAGAACTACTGGTCTGCACGCATCACCGACAACTACCGAGCGCTAGGAATCATGGACGGAGATACCGTGATTTGGTTCTGGATAGGAAATCATTCCGAATACGAAAGACTGATCAAAAGAAAACGGTAAAGCTTGGCGAGTAGAGATCGGTAGTCTCCTGCATATATGGCTTTTTACCCTCTTCCCACCTTGGCTGGCCCGGCCGTTGCTTCGCATCCGTTACGGCACTTTCATACCTGTTACCAATCAGGTCTTAAGCCTTTTTCCTCCTTCACTCCACCCTTCCCCTCTGTGACTCTTGTGCATTATGTGGCTAAATTCTTCCGCCATAAACCTTCCCACCTCCCCACTTTTTACTTTCATACCTGTAACCAATCAGCCTTTTGACGGCACTTTTCTCCCGAAAAGCGGTGCCGCCCCCTTGGGGCTGCCTTCGGCAGTCTGTCGTGTCACCTCCAGGTGACTTGGCTCTCGACTTCTCGACCTTCACTCCTTCCTTCACTAGCAAATTGACTTCGTGCGGTCATTCGTGTATGCATGAACAATGAAGACCATCACCCTTGATGAGGTTGCATACTCCAGGCTCAAAGCTTGGAAAAAAGGATCCAAAGAGTCATTTTCTCAGGTTGTTAAGCGACTCCTGCCCGAGCCTGGGACTCTGGCCTCATTTGTGAATTTCACGGAGACCCACCAGACTGCGACCATGCCCGGGAATCAGCTTTTGGAGGCGACGATTGAGCAGCGATCAACTGCAAAAAGTGATCCATGGATCTCATAGCTGACACCACCTTTCTGGTAGGATTGTGGCGGGGGCAGTCGTGGGCGACGCAATTTGCCAAAAATAATCCTCAAACTCGTCTTGGCTTACCATGGGTCGTGCTTGGGGAATTCTGGCACGGTTCAATCCGTGCCGGTCATGATCCCGTGACTGTTACGGAGTTCCTTGCTTTGGGCATACCGATTCTAGAAACCGAGCCAACAATTCAGGCATATGCCCACCTGTGTGCGGGCCTGCAAGAGACTTCCGGCTACAAACAAATCGGGCAGAACGACCTATGGATCGCAGCGGTCTGTAGTGCAACGGCCCTGCCTTTGGTGACGCGGAACGTCAGGCATTTTCAGCAGATCAAAGGACTTCAGTTGAGGGTAATCGGGTAGAGGGAGGGGAAAAAGTAAAAGGTGCGAATGTAAAAAGTAGAGAGGGTGAGAACATGTTTCCAATTTCCTGGCTCTCGACTTAGATCTGCTTACAGCCTTCTCAGAACTACATTGGAAGGAGTCCCAGCTGCTTTGCTGCCACCATGAGTTTTGCATCCGCTGTGTGAAGGGGGATTTTATGTCTATCGGCCAACTCCAGATAAGATGCGTCATAGGAAGAGAGATTAAATTGGAGAGCCAAATGAAGGATTCGTTTCCGTGCGGGGGCCTCAGGTAGATCCTCGATCGTGAGTGGAACTTGGTTCAGTAGTTCCAGTGACTTGCGTGCATCCTCTTCATTAAGTCTCTTTCTGCGATGGGCTGAACGAAGGAGATTGTTCATCTCGTAATGCCAGAGCGCCGGAACTACCAACTCAACCGATCCCTTCACAATCTCCGTGAGAAGTTGATCGGCACTCTCCGATGACTCATCGGCCAGGATCCATGCTCCGCAGAACGATGCATCCGCAACAGCCTGCTTCACCGACGGCCCTCCTCGATAAGCGACTTAAGTGAATCTTTGCCGCCCTTTGAGCGATTTCGGATACTGCGAAAAGAGGCAATCAGATCAGTGTCAGCCTTACCGATGCGCTCATTTCCGGAAGAGAGGAGGGCTACCCGCTTGCCTCGTTTGGTAATCCAGATCCGGCTACCTTTTGCAGCAAGATCCACGAGTGAGGATAGCTTGTTCTTAGCCTCAAAAGTCCCAAGTGAGAGAGTACTGATTGATTGCATAAATATAATCTAGCTAACTGGCTAGCATATGTCAAATACCCTTCTTCTCCGCTCCCTGCTATCTTGCGTCGCAGGAGCAAACGTTCCCCCAATCTGACCCTCGACTCTGCCTTCCCCCCCACCAGCGCGTCTAATTCGTTTGAATTGTGAATTTTAGCCTTTATCTGTATATCTGCTGAACCTCCCCTTTCCGCTTCCGCTTCTGCCCTAACAGTCTAATAGTCTAAAAGTCTAACAGTCTAAAAGCCTTCCCTCTCTCATCCCCGCATCTAGTTTCCCCTTT
>JBAXXS010000046.1:0-15393 GCA_037127835.1 Verrucomicrobiota bacterium
TCCATCTGCATGGCGCGCTCGGCCATGTCGGGACCGAGGTAGCAATGGGAACCTACGGATAGGAATCCGCGACTCTTGAGGAGACGGCGATAGAAGGAGGCACTTTGGAGACCCTCTTTGGGAAAGTCGCCCATCAGCGAGTCCTCTTCGGTGTAGAGTTCCAGAAAGGCAACACCTGCAGCACGGTGTGCAAGCGAGGCGATCCCCTGCTCGAGTTCCTTCAATGGTAGGTAGAAGAGTGTGTCGCTGCAGACGATCAGGTCATATTCCGCGGCAAGACCGATCTCCTCAAGGGTGGCAAAGGAGCCGAGACGGATATTCCGCTTCTTCCCGAAGCGCTCCACAGCATAGCTGCTGGCGTCGACTCCTGTGTAGCGGATCTTAGGTCGCAGTGAGTGCAGGGCCGGCAGCCAGTTCCCCTCCCCGCAGCCCACATCGAGGACGGTACGGGCGGGACGCTCCAGATAATACTCGGCCACGGAGAGAGCCAGTGAGGCCTTCCTGCCTATAGCTGATCCGGACTTCACCCGGGTCTTCGGATCACGATACCACCGGTCGAAGTAGGCACGGTCGTAGCGGGCAGAAGAATTTTCGCTCATGCAAAAATTAGGAGTCAGAAGATTGAAGATAGTAGATAGATGGGAATCAATGAGCCCCAAACTCCCAACTTCGATCTTCCAACTTCCAAGTCGGCTTTAGCCGATGAAGGAGCAGATGTAGTGGCAGGGATCGTGCTTCACCGTGATGGTGAATCCGGAGTTCGCGGGAACGTCGAAGGCATGACCTGAGGTGTAAGAATCCGTCTTATCCGTTTCATCGAGAACGACCTCGCAGGAACCCTCGACGATCTCCATACGTTCGGCCTTGCCTGTTCCGAAATGATAGGCTCCGGGCAGGATGACGCCCACGGTCTTGTGCTCATTCTCTTGAGTGATGACAGTGTGCGAGATGACCCGGCCCTCGAAGTAGATGTTGGCTTTGGCGTGAACGGTTGCGTTGGTGAATTCCATGATGCGGTGATCGGCCTAAGGCAGATCTTTTGCAAGTGCAAAGCACGGCATTTTCCGATCATGATCGCATGCAATGCGCTTTGTGCCTCTGATGCTCCTTGGTTCTCTGACGTTCTGGGGCTCCTCGCTACGTGCCGAAATCGGGGCCACGCAGGAACAGTGCATTGCCCGTTATGGAAAGCCCGAGCGTGATGCCCTCAAGGAGAGCGGGTTACTCTACTTCCGAAAGAACGGGATGTGCGCAATCGCCCATTTCTACAGGGGAAAATGCGATGTGCTGAGTCTCTTTTCCGATAAGGAGGAATCAGGTGTACCTGAGAATCTCCCCGCTGATCGGATCCAGTCCTTGCTGAAAAACGAGGGAGCCAGCTCCGACTGGAGTCCTGCCGGTTGCTACTCGATCAACGGGGTCTGGAACACTGCTGATGGGAAATCCTTTGCCATCTACGATACCATGCGCCACAAACTCGCTGTCATGACCCACGAGGCCTATGTGAGGGAGAAAACGGCTGTCGCCAAGGCTCGTTCCGGCCTGAAATAGAAGCTATCTTCTGGAGATGTTTTAGAGGTAAGGGGGATCGAACCCCCCGGCCTCTTCAATGGAAATCAAATACTCCAATCAGTAAGTCATGGACCGCGTCGTGGTGGTCGTGTTCGGCGTGCTCCTGGTCTGCTGGCTCACACTCGTGGTGTAGGGATGTCCCCTTTGGGTGCTACTATAGGAGAAACAGGAAGTGAGCGTTAGGGTGAGTATCAAGCTGGCGATTCCGATCATGGAGGTTGTTTTCATGGGTTGATCATACTCCCGGAAAAGCCTCTAAGCTAGATGGGTAGATGCTTAGAAACGACTAGTGAAATTGCTTAGGGATCTCATCCTGAAAAGCTAATCACTTCTACCAATAGAAGTCGGTCAAGAGATGTGGGATGGTCACAATCTATGAAAACAACCACACTTACTTTACTTGCCCTAGCCTTCCTTGCTGTCGTGGCCCTTTCCGGTTGCAACACGGTCCGGGGTGTTGGTCAGGATGTCAGCGCCACAGGTCGCGGTGTCAGCAGAGGAGCTGGAGCTGTCCAGAGTGCCATGTAGTCCCTCGTGATCTCTTGATCTTCAAAGGGCTGGTTATGGAGATGGCTCATCTAGTTTGAATCGGGGATGCTAGCCCCCGATTCAATTGGAGTTCCGTCACTATCTCCCAGCACCCTCCCACTCTGCTCTCAATGAACTGCGGGCAGACTGAGTGGGAGGAATGGTTCTTGTCGCTGGGATGGACCTGCGAAAGAGTCCTCCCGTATGGACCCCTTTTTTAAGAATCTCGGAGAGTCGGTTTACGCGCAGTGGAAGAAGGAGAACTTCGATCTCACTCTCTTTCCGGAAATCGCCCGTAAGGCGCTTGAGAAAAGCAGCCCCTCGAACAATGTCGACCTTCAGGATCTTATCCACGGGTTCCTGCTCAATGACGAGCAACCCTTCCAGAGCTCATCGGGCTTCGGTCAGCCCGAGCTGATCCTCTACGACAACCCAAAGTTCTATATTCAGGCTCTCTTCTGGCTCGACGGGACGACGGACATCCACCAGCACGAGTTCTCTGGTGCATTCCATGTCATGGCCGGCTCGAGCATCCACGCGACCTATGACTTCGAGAAGGCGCGATCGATCACAGCCCATTTCCGTCTGGGTGACCTGAAGCTGATGCATGTTTCTCAATTGGAGACTGGGAGCACGGTTCCTATCATTTCGGGAAAGAATACCATCCATTCGCTTTTTCACCTGGAGACGCCCTCGGTGACTATCGTGATCCGCACGCACTCGGATCCGGGAACGGGTCCCCAGTTCACCTATCTCCCTCCCCATATCGCGATCGATCCGGTACAGGAGGATGGCCTCACGACAAGACGCAAGCAGTTGCTTGATGTCCTAGAGCAAACGGAGGCTCCGGATTACAGCGATCTGGTTGCGGAAATGCTCGGCGAGCTTGATTTCGAACGCGGGTTTTTCATTCTTCAGAATTGCATAGGCCATCTCCGCAATCTTGGAACCTGGGAGCAGGTCTGGGGCGTCTTTGCGCGGAAGCACGGCCGTCTGTCCATTCCTGTGAAGTCGACTCTGGAGGAGATTATCAGGAGGGATGCCCTGACCGCGATGCGCGCCACCGTCGAGGATGTGGAGCACCGTTTCTTTCTGGCGCTGCTGCTTAACCTCGAGCGCAGGGAGGATATCGTGCGTCTGGTCGCTAAGCAGTACAGCGGTGATCCGCTAGCAACGATCCTGAGTTGGGCGGAGGAATTAACCCAGATGACAGAATCCGGAACATGGATCCTAGACGCCGGATTCTCAGAGGAGCTCGGCATCATGGAGGAGGAGCAGTCTGTTATCTTCCTCTCCGCACTGAGTCATTTCATCACCGGAGGCAAGGCCTCTGCTGAGTTGAAGAAACTCTCCACAGTCGATCTCGCCCTCCTGAGAGAAACATTTGCCCGTTCCAGCTGGCGCACGCTGCTCCTTCCTCGTCAGAGAAAGAGTGCCCCTTCCAAGGGGGCGGGCAAATTGAGAAACTCTCCGGGAAGAAAACAGTCCGGCAAAAGGAGCGACTAGGTTATTCCGCGATTCTGAGTTTCCCCACAATAATGAAAACAACGATGACCCTCTCTTGGTTCTGCAAAGCTGCTCATGTCTGCCTGATCACTCATGACAGCTAAGAAGTGTCATTTGATTCTGGGCTTGTTCCTGGTTTCCAAACTGTCGGTCTCCCTTCTTGCCTCCGATCTCCCTCTGTGGGAACGACTGACTCCACAGCAGCAAATGGTCCTGAGTTCCGGTAAGCAGGTCGTTCTTGAGGAGGAAGTCCCTGACAGCCCGTGGCCCAATCTCACGATCTATCAGTTGGTTAAGAGCAGCTCCGCCGAGGTGGCTGCGGTCTTTTGGAACAGTGAACTGGACACAAAATATCTCCCGAACTGCAAATCCGTACGCATTCTTGACCGACCATCACGTGATGTGCAGAAGGCGGAGTTTATCCTCAGGATGCCCTTGTTCCTGCCGGAGGAGCTCTATGTCTCTCGGATCACGATCAAGAGCCCTTCGAGTAACGTCTACGAGATTTCATGGAAGGTGCTGGAGTCGCTTTACTCCAAGGAATGCAACGGCACGATCCGGATCGAACCTCACGGTGACCTGGCTCTCTTCAGCTATCAGAACTTCGTGAAGCCACGAAGCAACTTTGCGGCCCTGCTACGGTTGCCAGCACAGGCCATCATTGTCGATAGTGTGAAGTTCTTGGTGCGCCAGGTGGAAACGGAGCGCCAAAAAAACCCTCAACTTCTTGCCGCTCAGCTGAAAGCCATTGAGGTTGCTTTAGGGAAACGCTGAAGGTTGACCGGCAATTCCCATGATGCCTAGGATCACAACCATGATCCGTTCGATGGCCTTCCTGTTACTACTTGTCGGGGCAACGGCATCGCTCTCAGCAGAAGAACTGATATGGAGTGCGTTGACGAAGCGGCAGCAGGCCGAACTGTTGGAAGGAAAAGCGGTCGTAGTGGAAGAGATTGTCCCCGAGAGTGCCTGGCCGAGATTCATTATTTATCAGATGGTTGACTCCTCCCCGGCGGATGTTGCCGCCGTTTTCTGGAACTGTGACCGGGCTCCGGACTATATCCCCAATTGCCTCTCGGTGCGCATCATCCACCAACCGCACCCTTGGATCATCGAAGCCGAATACACTCTTGGGATGCCTTTCTTCCTTTCCGACGAGGTCTATGTCTCCCGCAATGAACTGAGACGGCATTCTGCTTCCGATTATGAGATCTCGTGGAATGTTCTTCATTCGACTTATTCCAAATCCGCAGTGGGAAATCTCCTGGTCCAAGAGCACCAGGGGAAGACGCTGCTCCGCTACACCAATCTCGTCGTTCCAGGGAGCAGGATAGCGGGACTCCTGCGCGCGACTGCCAGCAGTCATGTACTCGAGAGCGTGCAGGCACTGGTGAAGAGAGTCGTGTGGGAGTTGGAGAAATCACCCTCTCTCCTGCAGAAACAGCTGGGGACCTTAGAGCACGACTTCGAGAAATCTTCTCCTTAGAGAACCGCTGGTGCAACACTTTCACCAAATGCCGCTCCTTTTCTGGGGGATGGCATCCCTAGCCGCCCTCTGCATCGGATTGACGAAAGCCGGCTTCAGCGGGTGCGGACTCATTGCCGTCCTGCTCATGGCGGAGATCATGCCTGCCAAAGAATCGACGGGCGCCGTCCTGCCGATGCTGATCGCGGCTGATCTGATGGCCATCGGAGTCTATAGAAAGCACGTGAACTGGAGGATCATTCGGGGGTTGCTTCCGACGACCTGTGTCGGACTTCTAATCGGTTGGTTTATGATGAGTAGAATCCCCGATCATCTCTTCAGTCACGTCATGGGATGGATGATTCTGGCGATGATGGGCATTGTATTCTGGCAACGCCTCGATCGTCGGATTCTCTCGGAAATCATGCATCATCCCGTACTTGGCACGATATCGGGATTCGCGGCAGGAATTACCACGATGATGGCCAATGCAGGCGGGCCTGCCATGACATTCTACCTGCTCGCGAAGAACTTCGACAAAATGGCCTTTGTAGGAACCTGTGCCTGGTTCTTCTTCCTGACTAATCTGACGAAGGTTCCCCTGAGCTGGAATCTCGGTCTCATTTCAACATCTTCGTTGAAACTGAATCTGATGCTTCTTCCGGCCTTGATCGCAGGAATGGTTCTGGGACGCTTCCTGCTCGGGAAGATTCCCCAAGCCTCCTTTGACTGGCTGTTGCTTGTGATGTCTACCTTGGTGGCCCTTCGGATGATCGTTGCGTGATCTAGCAATCTTCTCTGTTTTAGCCTTCAGCCTTCCGCCTTCCGCCTTTAGTCTCTGCCCATGCCCCGTATCGCCGAAGAGAGTGTTCAGAAGGTCGCCGAGGCCAGCGATATCGCGGAGATTATCGGAGGCTATTTTCCGCTAAAGCGCGCAGGGACTAGCTTTCGGGCTCTCTGCCCCTTTCACAAGGAGAAGAGCCCCTCATTCCATGTGAATCCATCCCGACAGACGTTCCACTGCTTTGGCTGTGGAGCCGGCGGCGGCGTCTTCCGGTTTGTGATGGATTACGAGCATATCGATTTTCCCAGCGCTATCCGCAAACTTGCACAGCGTGCCGGCATTGTCCTGATCGAGAACAATGATCCCGCTGAGCAATCAAGGCGCGATCAGCGCAGCCGCCTTCTTCAACTCCACAAGGAAGCCGCCGAATGGTTTCATCTCAATCTCCTTCGCAACCGCGATGCCGAGCATGCACGCGCCTATCTGAAAAAGCGTGGACTCACCAAGGAGATCGCCGTGGAGTGGCTGCTCGGATTCGCTCCCGGCGGATGGGAGACTCTTAGGAACTGGGCCATGGCCAAGGGATTCACGCGGGAGGAGTTGCTGTCGAGTGGACTCCTCACGTCCAAGGAAGGCGATACCCAGGGGGGCTATGATCGGTTCCGCGACCGACTGATGTTCCCCATCCGCAATGACTACGGCGAAGTGGTTGCCTTCAGCGGCCGCATTCTCACCGACAACGACCGCGAGGCGAAGTATGTGAACTCGCCGGAGACGCCGATCTTCTCCAAGGGACGCGTCCTCTTCGGCCTCGACAAGAGCAAGCGCCCCCTGATTGAAGCCGGTAGCGCTATCGTTCTGGAGGGACAGATCGACCTCATCTCCGCCTTCGAGCATGGGGTGAAGAACGTGGTAGCCCCTCAGGGAACAGCATTCACGAGCGAGCAGGCACGCCTGTTGCGGAGGTTTGTGGAGAAAGTCATTCTCTGCTTCGACTCAGACAATGCCGGCCAGAATGCCGTGGAAAAATCCCTTCCCGCGCTCCTGAGCGCAGGTCTGGCCGTTCTGGTTGCGAAGCTTCCCGCCGGGGAGGACCCCGACTCACTCATCCGTGGACAGGGAGTGGAAGCATTTACGCAGAGGATTTCCGGGGCCAAGGATTTCTTCGATCATACCATCGATCGGGCTGCGGAATCAGCCGGAGGGACTCTCGGTCCAAGGGAGAAAGCCATGGTGGCACAGCGCCTCGGGGGATTCCTGGCCCTTTTATCCGACACGGCCCTCAGAGAGACCACGACAACCCATGTGGCCGTCAGGTTAGGGATTTCCGAGTCAGCACTTCGCGAAGCCGCCCTGCGAAATGCCATTTCATTGCCCGAACAGGAAGACCCAGGAGTAAAGCCAATTTCTGCCGGAGGAAATTCTCAAGTGTCGGCCTCCACAGAACTCATCTGCGGACTGGCCTTACTCTCCACGGAAGCGCGGGAGTGGATCTCTTCAGAGACTTCGTTCTGTGCCGAGGAGTTGGATCCGGAGTTGGCCCTGCTACATGAACTCCTGCCTCCGCTTCAGGGAGTGGAAACCCCCACCCCGGCGATCGTCCTAGCTTTGATCCCCTCCTCGCTTCAACCCCTTGTGAGTGGATGGGAATTGGAGAAATTGCCCTCTTCACCTCTGTTAGCCATCCAGGATGCAATCCGCAATCTGCGTATGATCGATCTGAAGAAGAAACAACAGGCGGCAACGCTCAAACTGCGAAATCCAGCCCTCAAAACGCCTGAAATGCTCTCTGTCCAGAAAGAGATCCTTGACCTTCAGCTCAAGATCAACGAACTTTCCGCGCCCGCGACTTCGGTACCAACTGAGCTACGTTGAAAAAAAAATCCAAACCTTCCCCGTCCCGGAAACCCTCCGGAAAGTCCGTCAAGCCAACTCCTGCAGTCAAGAAGGCACCGGCGAAAAAGCCCGCGCTTAAACTGGCCAAGCCGACCAAGCCTGCTCCAAAAGCAGCTGTCAAAAAGCCACTTCCGGCTAAACAAGCAGCTAAAAAACCTCTTCCCAAGCCAGCCCCAGTAGTCAAGAAGGCCGCAGCTAAGAAGCCTGCGCCCATAGCTAAGAAGGCACAGGCTAAGAAGTCTGCGCCGAAGCTGACTACACCTGCCAAAACTGTTTCAAAGGCGCCTGTCAAAAAGCCGCTTCCAGTAAAAACGGTTTCCAAGACAGCTCCTGCATCAGCCAAGGCTCCCGTCGCCTCTGGAAAACCTTCGGCTAAGGCGAATACGGGCAAGGGTGGGAAGAGCGGCGTTTCCCTCTCCATTTCAGGTCAGGCTCCCGCCAACGCGGTCGAAGCCCAAAAACTTCTTCAGGAAAAGATCCGTGAACTTCTGAAACTCGCCAAGGAACAGGGCTACATCACTTTCGAGGATCTGGACGAGCATCTTCCCGAGGGAATGAACGATCCCGATACGATTGATGCAATCCTAGCCCAACTCCGTGCAGTCGAGATCGATATCATCGACGCCTCCGATGTCGACAGGGTCAAGGAACCCAAGCGTCCCGATGACGAGGAGAAGGATGACAAGGAAAAGGAAGAGAAGGAAGAGAAATCCGATGGCCGCCTCGATATCCTGGACGACCCTGTCCGCATGTATCTCAAGCAGATGGGCCAGGTTCCCCTCCTCACCCGCGAGCAGGAGGTGGAGATCTCCAAGCGCATCGAGGAAGCCGAGATCAGGATGCAGGATGTCCTCTATCGTTTCGGCTTTATTGCTCACGCCTATCTCGACATGTCCCAGCGCCTGCTCGATTCCCGCGAACGTTTCGACCGGGTCATTCAGGACAAGAAAATCGAAAGCCGCGAGCGCTATCTGAAGCTACTCCCACGCCTGAGCCAGCAACTCCAGCGCTTGGCCGATGTCGTCTCGGATCATTACGTCAGCAAGATCGCTCCAGCGAAGAAATCACCAGTTCCCAAGGATGTGGCAGTGTTCGAGAAGCAGATCGACGAGGTCGTGAAAATCTATCCCAAGTTTTTCTTCAAATCTAAAATCGTAGAGGACTTCGTCACCCATGCCGACGACCACCTGAAGACCCTTCTCTCGCTTCGGGCCGAGCATCAAAAGCATGCTTCGAAAAAGGAGCAGGATGCCCAGCACAAGCGCCATGTAGGCTCCCTCGCTGCCCAGATCGACGAAGCGCATCGCCGGAACTGGATGACAATCGAGAACTACCACGATCGTCACCGCGAGCTGAAGCGTCATTTTCGCGAGGCACTCCGCGCCAAGACAGAGATGGTCGAGGCCAACCTGCGTCTCGTTATCTCGATCGCCAAGAAATACACCAACAGGGGCCTCTCTTTCCTTGATCTCATTCAGGAAGGGAACATGGGCCTCATGAAGGCGGTGGAGAAGTTTGAGTATCGCCGCGGTTATAAGTTCTCAACCTACGCCACCTGGTGGATTCGCCAGGCGATCACCCGTTCGATTGCCGATCAGGCCCGCACCATCCGTATTCCGGTGCACATGATCGAGACGATTAACAAGCTCATCCGCGTGCAGAAGCAGCTCGTCCAGGAGTATGGCCGCGAGCCCTCCGCCGAGGAGATTGCCGACGAAATCCAACTTCCAGTGGGTCGCGTTCAAGCCGTCCTCAAGATGGCCCAGCAGCCGATCTCGCTCCAGGCGCCCGTCGGAGACAGTGATGACACGAGCTTTGGGGACTTCATCGAGGATAAGTCGGCTGAGAATCCCTCGGACATGGCGGCGATCGTCCTTCTCAAGGAGAAGATCAAGGATGTGCTCGAATCCCTCACCGAGCGTGAGCGTCAGGTTCTCGAACAGCGTTTTGGACTCGTCGACGGCTACTCCAGGACACTCGAGGAAGTGGGCAAACAGTTCAAGGTCACCCGCGAGCGTATCCGACAGATCGAGGCCAAGGCTCTCCGCAAGATGCGTCACCCCACCCGTCTCCGTCAGCTAGAGGGATTCCTCGAGCCGAAGGATATGTGAGGCGGCAACTTTCGTCATATTTTCGAAAAAAGGGGCATCACGCATGCCCCCTTTTTCTTTTGCAACCAACGCACGTCTTCGGTGTTAAAATTATCAGAAAATTCATGGATATGAACCCTGACCACCAGCAAAACGAACTGGAAAATCCCCAGAACGATACTCTGTGGAATCTTCTATCCGCTGATGCTAAAGCTCATCCCATAGTTTCTTCCCCTTGGTTTGCAGCTAGAACGCTTGCTCAAGTCCGGGCACACAGACAATCGAACACTAAATCGTTGCTCTTCCGCTGGCTGTTGCCCATCCCTCTGGCGGGATTGGCAGCTGTTGCCCTTCTAGCATTGCATGGCGTGGGATCTCAAAACCTTTTGGGGTTTGGAAAAGCTGGAACCTATGTCTCCACAGATTCGGAATTTGAGCAGGATATGGACCTCCTCTGTTCCACGGAGTAGGAGCTCAGAGGGAAAGCTGAAGACCGAGTCGAGTGTCGAGTGTCGAGGGCCAGATGGGGGAAGCCTCTCATCCACCCACTGAAAATAGCGAAAACTTCAGACTTCAAGCTTCATCATTCATCCATTCTCCCGAAGCCGTAACAAATCAGCGACTGGCGGGAGCTGATAAGACTGCGAAGCAGCCCCGGTAGGGGCGAGTGGCTTGGGAAAAACCGAGTTTAAATCTGAAGCAACGGCCGGGCAAGCAAGCGCGGAGGCCCTTTTCCTCTGCGCCGTTGAATTCGGGCATGCCACGCAGCTCGCCCCTTATGGGGCTGCTCCATTGGCTTCAGTTTTAAAAACTCTGCGCCTCTGCGTCTCTGCGGGAAAATTTCCCAAGCGTCAAAGCTCTAGTCAGCCACGGTAACAGGGGTGTTCACTCCCACTCTGGAGTAGATGATCTCGGCCATTTCCTGAGGTAGGCGGATGCAGCCATGAGAGGCTGGGTATCCGGGCAGGATCCCGGCATGCATACCCACACCCTGGGGAGTAAGGCGAAGAAAGAACTTCATCGGAGCGCCGCTGAAGTGGGTGCCACTGGGTGCGGCATCGTGTTTGCTGCTGACGCCTGAGCGGACTACCTGTCCCGAACCATTCACAAAATTCCCATAGAGGGAGGAATGGTGATTGGGATCCTTCTCGAGCACGGAGAAGTTACCCTTCGGCGTCCATCCGCTGCGGCGCCCCGAGGAGATGGGGGAATCAACAGCAACCTTCCCCCCAACGAGCAAATAGACGCGCTGTTTGGAGAGAGAGACCACGATGGAAAGCGGCTGTGTGGACACCCTTTCGAGTAATGCGCTATTCACCTTGCCTGGCTCCTGAATTGAGATCAGTTCCGAGGCCGGCTTCATTGATGTGATTTGCAGCTTCCGGGGTTCCGACGCCAAAAGGCCCGTGCATAGAATCCCCGGAATCACGATTCCTGTGAAAAGAATCAATCGGAAGGCATTCATGGGTTACAGAGTCGCAAAGTGCATGGGGTAGACATAGTGCACTAGTGTAGTCACACGCTAGCATCAGGTTGCTCTGCGCGCGATCACTTCCTGCTCCGTTGTCCGAGCCTTGAGCGAAGCCAAGCATTCGGGTTTAGTAGAGTAAGAACAGAAAAGAAGTATGATCGAGCATCTCTACATCCACATTCCTTTCTGTCCGAATATCTGCCCCTACTGCGCGTTTTACAAAGAATCAGCGGGACGGGAGCGAGTCGAAACCTTTCTCGACGCCCTGCTTGTGGAGACCGAGCAGTGGTCATCTCGGCTGAAGCCCAGAACTATTTTTTTGGGCGGAGGCACACCCAGCGCGCTCTCTATTCCCCAGTTCGAAAAGCTCCTGGGAGGCCTCCGTGCGAGACTAGACCTGAGTCATGTTGAGGAATGGACCATCGAGATGAATCCGGCAACTGTAGCGGCGGACAAAGCAGCCCTGCTCAAGGAGGCTGGGATCAACCGGATCAGCATGGGTGTCCAGTCCTGGGATGATGCAGTACTGAAATCGCTTGGGCGAACGCACGATGCGGACAAAGCGGAGGAATCGTTTCATACGCTCCGGAAAGCTGGATTTGATAATCTCTCGATCGATCTCATCTTCGGGGTGCCCGGCCAATCCCTGGAATCATGGAGAGACTCACTGGAGAGGAGCCATCGTTTGGCCCCCGAACATCTCTCCGCCTACGGACTCACCTACGAGGAGGATACCGAATTCTTCACAAAGTTGGGACGCGGGGAAATGGCACCTGACGAGGGGTTAGAGGCCGATCAGTTCGAACTGGCCGCAGAGCTGTTGGGCAATGCCGGATATGCCCAGTACGAGGTTTCCAATTACGCACTCCCTCGGCGGGAATCACAGCACAATTCCGCTTACTGGAGGGGCTCCGACTATATCGGTCTCGGTCCGAGTGCTTTCTCCACCGTGGGATCCAAGCGTTGGCGGAATATCCGTGAAACGGGAATCTACAGCGAGACCACCATGGCGGGTCGCACTGCCGTTGATTTCGAAGAGGAAGTTTCCGAGAGAGTAAAAGCTGGCGAGAGGGCCGCCTTCGGGATGAGGACCAATTCAGGATTACCCTTTTCGGAATCCTCGACGTGGGAGCTGGAACTCAGGGAGGCTGCCGGAGAGGGACTCGTGATATTCAAGGGAGACCGTTGGCTCCTTACGGCCAGAGGACGTCTTCTTGCCGACACGGTAGCGGAGATCTTTGTATGAAAGCCTTCGATGTCATTGTCATCGGGGCGGGTCCGGCCGGCAGCACCTGCGCGACGCTCTGTGCCGAGGCGGGCAATAAGGTACTCTTGCTGGAGGCTTCCCGCTTTCCGAGGGACAAGGTCTGCGGGGATTGCCTGAATCCCGCCGCGTGGCCTGTTCTCGAGCGACTTTTTGTAGCGGAGCGCGTCCGTGCGCTCACTTCGACCACACCGGAAAAGATCCGATTTTCCGTTGCCGGTGCCGGTTCTACGGAAATCCCCACTCCTGAATCCAAGGGTAAGGGCAACAACTCTGAATTGGTGGTCAGGCGGCGCGATCTGGATGAGCTTCTGG
This sequence comes from Verrucomicrobiota bacterium, assembly GCA_037127835.1. Taxonomy (GTDB): domain Bacteria; phylum Verrucomicrobiota; class Verrucomicrobiia; order Chthoniobacterales; family UBA6821; genus UBA6821. Next base: position 12,892 of record JBAXXS010000046.1, read on the forward strand.
TTGAGCGTGCTGTCGAAGCTGGAGTCCTTTTCCAAGATGGCTCACCGGTGACCGCATTGCGCAGGGTCTCGGGGCAATGGGAAGTCACCACCTCCACGGGTGATCATCACCTTGGCAAGCGAATCGTCGCGGCCGATGGCCGGAACTCCGTGACGGCCCGCTATCTCGGCATGCACACTTCCAGACGACGCAGGGGAAGAATCGGCCTTCAGGTCCATATCCCCCACCCCACGGGTTATGACAGTGCTTTGGAAATGAGGATTTATCGGCATGGCTACGGTGGCTTGGCGGATCTTGGCAACGGCCTTGCCAATCTTTGTCTGGTAGCCAACGACGGAGAGATGAAGGAACTGCGCAAGGAGGCCGAGATTCATTACGGACTTACTTCTGCCTGCGCCTGGCGGAGCATTACCCCGATTTCGAGAGCAAGCGCGCGCCATGTCGCCCGTGATGGTGTTTTCCTCTGTGGTGATGCGGCGCGTGTCGTCGAGCCCTTTACTGGAGAAGGGATCTCCTTTGCCCTGAGAAGCGGCGCTCTTCTTGCCGATATCCTGAATTTGACAGAATCTGACTCCACCAGGGTCCAAGCAAGTCAGGAAAAGCTTTATCAGAGAGGACATCGGAATCTTTATCGGAGCGGACTTCTCGTGAACCGCTTGACCTGCCTTCTTTCCGAGCACCCAAAGATTGCCCATGCACTGAGTCCAATTCTTCTGAAGCATCCCAATCTACTTTCTTTCCTCACTAGCAAGGTGATTAGTGTATAATATAATGCATTACCTTGTTTTTGATTTCGTGGTTGAAGTTAGATCGCCTTTGGCCTTTTGATCAGTAGGTACTCACACATCCATGTCCGTAGAAATCCTCTCTCGCATCCAGTTCGCCCTCACCGTCTCCTTCCATTTCCTCTATCCGCCGATGACGATCGGCTTGGGGATGCTCCTGGTGATTATGGAGGGACTTTACCTCAAGACAAAGAATCCTCTCTTTCATCAGCTTGCCCATTTCTGGACCCGGATCTTCGGATTGATCTTCGCCATCGGCGTCGCCACAGGGATCGTCATGGAGTTTGAGTTCGGGACAAACTGGGCCGCCTACTCACGCTTTGTCGGTGACATCTTCGGGAGCGCTCTTGCCGCAGAGGGCATCTTTGCTTTTTTCCTCGAGTCTGGATTCCTGGCATTGCTTCTCTTTGGTTGGGACAAGGTCGGTCCCAAGATGCACTTCTTCGCCACGTGCATGGTTTGCCTTGGATCGCATTTCAGCGCCATCTGGATCCTGATCGCTAATTCCTGGATGCAGACGCCTGCTGGATTCCATCTGGAGAAAATCACTGGAGCAGTCCACACCCGCCTTCCCGAGGGTTACATCGTTCAGGCTTCCGACATGGGTCATGTCCGTGCGGTTGTTGACAATTTCTGGGCGATGATCGGCAACCCCTCTTCCCTGAACCGGATCTGTCACGTGGTCTTCGGTGCCTGGCTTGTGGGTGCTTTCCTTGTCATGAGTATCTGCGCTTGGTACCTGCTCAAGGGTCGCTTCACAGCCTTCGCTCGCGCTTCGATGACTGTGGCGGCTTGCTTTGCAGCCTTTACGACAGTTCTTCAGTCAATCAGCGCCGATTCCACCGCTCGTGGCGTGGTTCGTACCCAACCGATCAAGCTGGCCTCGATGGAAGGAGTCTACGAGACCCACGACTATACCCCAATGACCCTTTTTGGATGGGTCGACACCAAGAACCAGACAGTCCATGGTCCGCAGATCCCGGCCCTACTGAGCTTCCTCTGCTTTCATAATTTCAAACAACCCGTTCAGGGACTCCTTTCCATGCCAAGTAATGAGTTCCTTGCGGCCCGTAATCCAGGCCTTTCACCAGAACAACTTGCAAAAATCAGGCCAAATTACTGGCCAGTGGTTGGAGCGGTCTTCCAGACCTATCATCTCATGATCGGGATCGGCTCTGCTGTTTTCGGTCTCTCCTTCCTAGCGCTCACTCTCCTCTGGAGAGGCTGGCTCTTCAGGGCGGATAATCCGCTCATCCGGGCCCTTCTCTGGGTCTATGTCTTCGCAGTGGCGGCCCCCCAGATCTGCATGCAAGCCGGTTGGTTCACTGCCGAGATGGGTCGTCAGCCCTGGATCGTCTACAACATGCTCAAGACCTCCGACGGCCTCTCCAGAGCTGTGCATGCGAATCAAGTGGTCTTCTCGATCATTCTTTTTGCACTGATCTACATCCTGCTTTTCATCACCTTCCTCTATCTGCTGAACCGCAAGATCCAGCATGGTCCTGATGAGGATCAGGATCATCATACCAAGGCCACCGGCGTCAGTGATGCCATAGCTGCCGGACTCTTCACCCAGAAGGGCCGTGCTTCCAACCAGAAGTAATACATAGCCCTTTCTTCCACTGGCCATGCACCACCTCTTTCATTTCCTGAATCTGAACATTATTTGGTTCATCCTGGTTGGCATTCTCTTCACCGGATACGCGATCCTGGATGG
>JBAXXS010000047.1:0-15259 GCA_037127835.1 Verrucomicrobiota bacterium
AGCGATGCCATCTGCGATGTCTCGGGCGAGCTTACCGTTCTCTGTCGCTACATGCAGATCCTTCCCGGATGGTTCTGCGAGGAGCATCACAACCGCGTTATCAATATCCATCACTCCCTGCTACCCGCCTTTGCAGGAGCGGATCCTTATCGCCGTGCCTACGACCGCGGTGTGAAGCTGATCGGTGCCACCTGCCACTACGCCACCGAAGAGCTGGATGCCGGCCCGATCATCCATCAGGAGATGATTCCGATCGAACACTTCCACTCTCCCTCTGACATGCGGCGTCTCGGACGCGACTGCGAGCGACTCGCCTTGGCCCGTGGTGTCCGCCTCCATGTCGATGATCGCGTCGTGGTTCACGGCTCCCGCGCGATCGTCTTCGGGGATTGAAAAACCCGAAGAAATTAATTTGGAACTCAGCCGTAACGGATGCGAAGCAATGGCCGGGCAAGCAAACTCAGGGAAAAAATGTTCCTTCGGTTGATTCGCTTGCCCCCGCTCGCCTCACCCCTTCGGGGCTACCTCCGGTAGTCCATCCCAGCCTCTCCCGAGGCTCGGCATTCTGAGTTCCATATTTTTATCCCTTTTGTACCCTCATTACTGCATGACTTCTTCTCCACATCTTCGGGCCCGAGGTCTTTGCCAAACCTACGATTTGGGAGAGGCTAAGCTCCAGGTTCTCAAGGGAGTCGATCTCGACGTGGCCAAAGGAGAGGTGGTCTTTCTCCGTGGCGCATCCGGTGCAGGCAAATCGACACTCCTCTATATCCTTGCGGGTCTGGAGCATCCGAGGGAAGGAAGCGTCGAGTTCGAAGGCGAACAGCTCTTTGCTCTCAAGGGAGATCGTGAGGCCCTGCTGCGCAACCGCCGCATGGGATTCGTCTTCCAATCCTATTTTCTACTGCCGGAATTGACTGCCCTAGAGAACGTCCTGCTTCCCTCGATGCTGGGCGGCAGAAAAAATGACGCCCACGCCCGCAGCCTGCTCGACCGGGTAGGGCTTTCGGGACGCCTCGACCATCTCCCCTCGCAACTCAGCGGCGGCGAGCAGCAGCGTGTGGCCATCGCCCGCGCCTTGGTGAATGATCCCAGCATTCTCTTTGCCGACGAGCCCACGGGGAATCTCGATGCGGTGACGGGCGCCGGGATCATCGAGCTGCTTCTCGGGCTGGCAAGGCAGGATGGACGGACCTTTGTCGCCGTGACCCATGATCCGGCTCTAGCCACTCTCGGCGACCGTCAGCTCTACCTCAAGGAAGGCCATCTTCAGGAACAACTCGCCTAAGGAACCGCTAACACGCCTTGAGGTTTCAGATCTCCAGTTTCATCCTTCCATGTCCTCTCCCCCCTCCATCGTCACACCCGTTCAGGTCATGTTCTTCGACACAGATGCCGGCGGTGTCGTCCACAACATCGCCTACCTGCGCTTCATCGAGACGGCCCGCACACTGCTCGCTGTAAAGCTGGGCATGGATTGGGAGCGGATGGCCCGAACCTCGGTCTACCCTGTGGTGGTGCGCACCGAGATCGACTACAAGAGGCCCGCAATCCTAGGAGACGAACTCGAAGTTCACGGATGCCTCGGTGAGGCTACCCCTGCCCGCTTCTGGTGCCACTTCGAGATCAAGCGCCCGCGCGACGGAGCGCTGATGATTACCTGCCAGCAAGCGCTAGCCTTCGTGAAGATGCCCGAAGGGAAGCCTCTTCGCCTACCCAAAGGGTGGCCCGAGCCGTTTGCTCCAGAAGTTTAACGAAACATTCCCATTTTCAGGTTTCAGCTTTCAGGTTTCGGGTTTTAATATCCCCAGATGGAACAAGTCGTCATCATCGGATCCGGTTGCGCCGGATGGACCGCCGCTATCTATACCGCGCGCGCTAATCTCAACCCTCTTCTGATCACAGGCCAGCAGCCCGGCGGCCTGCTCACCACCACCTCGAGCGTCGAAAACTTCCCCGGCTTCCAGAACGGTATCGAGGGAACAGCGCTCATGATGGAGATGCAGGAACAGGCCACACGCTTCGGAACACGGATCCAGTATTTGAGCCGTGTGGAGTCAGTCGATTTCTCCTCCAGTCCGCTGAAAGTCACGGTCGATGGAAAAACAATCGAGACCCGCAGCGTCATCGTTGCGGTCGGAGCTGGACACCGTCACCTTGGCGTCCCCGGGGAACATGAGCTTGAGAACAGAGGCGTCACCTACTGCGCTACCTGCGACGGGGCACTTCCGATTTTCCGCAACCAGCCGCTCGTGGTCGTGGGAGGCGGAGACTCGGCCTGTGAAGAGGCCAGCTATCTCACACGGTTCGCCTCGCAGGTCTATCTGATTCACCGCCGCGATTCACTCCGCGCCTCCAAGATCATGGCCGAGCGGACACTCGCCAACCCCAAGATCACCCCCGTTTGGAACTCCGTTGTGGAAGAGGTGCTGGATGTCACGCAAAACCGCGTCACCGGAGTGCGCCTGAAGAACATCGTGACCAATGAAGTCAGCACGCTGGATTGTGCCGGTGTGTTTGTGGCAATCGGTCACACGCCGAACACGCAAATCTTCCAAGGACAGCTCACCATGGATGAGGCCGGATACCTCACTCTCGGCGAGGGAAGCCGCACGAATATTCCCGGGGTCTTCGCAGCCGGGGACTGCGCTGACTCCGTCTACCGCCAGGCCATCACGGCAGCGGGCATGGGCTGTGCTGCTGCGATCGACGCGGAACGCTGGCTAGCGGGTCTGTAACCAAGGGCTTCAGCCCTTCCTCACTCTCAGTGGTAATTTGTGACCTCACCCAATTCTACTCCCCCTTCTCGGGGGGAGTGAGGCGTTATGTTGCGGAGAAGGCGGATCACTTGGAAGCGGCGGGCGATCGCCATGTATTGATCATTCCCGGCGAAAAAACCGAACGCTGCGTTGAAGGACTTCAGACAATCTACACGATCGAGTCGCCGCTGATTTCCCGGACGGCCCGCTACCGTGCGCTGATCAATCTCAACCTGGTCGAGGAAGCCTTGGAGCGGGAACACCCGGACCTGATCGAATCGGGCGATCCCTATCAGGTGGCCTGGAAGGCCCTTGCCTCGGGGCGCGCACTCGGGATTCCGACCGTGGGCTTCTACCATTCTCATTTTCCCGATGCGGTGCTCCGGTCGGTGGCCAAGTACTTCGGCTCCATCTCCGTGATGATGGCCGCAGAGATCGGCAAGAAGTACGCTGTCACGCTCTACAACCGCTTCGAGCGCACGCTTGTCCCAAACGCCGGCCTTTCCGAACTGCTTAGCACGTGGGGCATGGAGAATGTTGAGACCCTTGAACTCGGCGTCGACACAGACATCTTTTTCCCCGACAAAGAGCGCGGACATACGGCCCGCCAAGCCCTCGGATGGCCATCCGAAAAACAGATTCTTCTTTATGTCGGCAGACTCAATGCTGACAAGAACGTCCGCAAGCTCTTCGAAGCCTTTGCTCTCCTGCACAAGAACGATCCGAGCCGTTTTCATCTGGTTGTGGTCGGCGACGGTATGCTCCGCAATGCGCTTCATCATCTGGAAGAAGAGACGCAGGCCGTAAGCTGGATTCGTTACTGCAATGGATCCCAGGAGCTGGCTGACATTTATAGGGCGGCGGATCTCTTCGTGCATCCCGGGGTCAAGGAGACCTTCGGGCTAGTGACCCTCGAGAGTCAGGCCTGCGGAACACCCGTAGTCGGGATCCGCGGCAGCTACATGGACGCGATCAACTTCAGCGGCCTGCACAACTGGTCGGCGGATAACAATGCGGAGGCACTGGCCGGAGCGATCCGTACGGTTGCGGATCAGGATCTTGCGGCCTCGGGCCTGCGGGCCTCCGCCTTCGTGAAAGGCCGTTACTGCTGGAAGGAAGTCTTCGGGCGTCTCTTTGCGATTTACCGAGAGGTGATCGCCTCGTACAACCCATAGGGTGTCTTCTGTATCCACTGTGGCCCGGCCGGTATCATCGTTTACGAACGGGGTCTTGATCCGCCGTTACGAGTCACGTGATCGCGAGGCCGTGCGCCGTCTCTGCTGTGAGACCGGATTTCTGGGTAAGGCGATCGACCCGGTCTTCCAGGATCGCGAGATTTTTGCCGACTACCTGACGCGCTACTACACCGACATCGAGCCGGAGTCTTCCTTCGTGCTGGAACAGGAGGGCATTGTGAAGGGTTATCTGCTCGGCTCCTACCGTCCCCTCCGCCAGCAGCTCTTCAACTTCTTTAACAACATCCACCTTTTCACCCGCGGGATGGCCAAGTACCCCTTCTACAACAAGGCTACGCGTGACTTCATCGGCTGGATCCTGCGCACTTCGTGGAAAGAGGTTCCGCAGGCTCCCCGCCGCAGTGCCCACTTCCATTTCAATATTTTGCCTGAGGCTCAGGGCCTTGCCCATAGCACCAAGCTGATGAACAGTTATCTGGATCATCTGCGCAGCAAGAACGTACGCCAGGTCTACGGTCAGGTGGTGACCTTTGAAGCAAGGCGCGGAGCCAGGGTATTCGAACGCTACGGCTTCCGAGTGCTGAACCGCAGCGAGATCACGAAATACCGCAAGACCCACCCCGAACCAGTCTACCTCACAACCGTCCTGAAGGAGCTGCGTTAGCCTGTTGGCAGGTTGGACTATTGGGCTGTTGGCTCAGGTTTATTAATCTACCATGTCTGGTCCCTTGAATTTTTTGTTTCAGACGAACGTCTGCGCATAACTTGGCAGGCGTACTGAATTGCCAATAGTCCAACAGCCCAAATACCCAATAGCCTCTCTCCACCAATGACTGACACCGAGGCAGCGATCATCCTGAACATGCTTCCCCAGGTGGGGCCCGTCCGGGTGCGGCGGCTGACCGAGCAGTTCGGATCCCCTACTGCAATCCTCTTGGCCCCCGGTTCGGCATTGCGCAGTGTGGAAGGGATCGGGCCGGAAGTTTCCTCCGTTATTAACTCCTGGCAAGAACACGCCGATCTGGATGCCGAGCTTGCTTTAGTTCAGAAGTCAGGAGCTCGCGTCCTGACTCAAGCCGACGCCGAGTATCCCGAACTCCTCAAGGAGATTCATGATCCCCCGATCGTCCTATACATCCTGGGCAAGCTAGAGGAACGCGACCAACGGAACGGCATCGGCATCGTCGGCACGCGGAAGGCAAGCCACTACGCCTTGGAGTCGGCCAAGAAGCTAGGCTACCAGCTAGCCTACTCCGGTCTGACGGTCTACAGCGGTCTTGCACGCGGCATAGACACGGCAGCCCATCAGGCAGCGCTAGCTGCTAATGGCCGCACGGTTGCGGTTCTGGGTAGCGGCCTCTCCCATATCTATCCTGAGGAGAATATTGCCTTAGTTGAGAAGATCATTGAGAACCACGGGGCTGTGATCAGTGAGTTTTCCATGGGGGTCACCCCGACCAAGCAGACCTTTCCCAAGCGGAACCGGATCATCAGCGGCTGCTCCTTCGGCCTGCTGGTTGTGGAGGCCGGACAGAACAGCGGCGCTCTGATCAGTGCGCGGGAGGCCGGGGATCAAGGCCGTTCACTCTATGCCGTTCCCGGTCGGATCGATCATCCGGGCACCCTCGGCTCGAACCGTCTGATCCAGCAGGGGGCGAAGCTCGTGATCGATGCTGCTGATATCCTGGCAGACCTCCCGATGATTTTTGCGGTACCGCCGGAGCTCTCCCGCAGCCGTCCGAAGGTGAAGTTGACCGGCGAAGAGCTCCTTGTTTACGAGGCGATCGGAGAAGATCCAACCCCTGTGGACACGATCATTGCGAAATCCGGTTTGCCAGCGGCGACAGTCTCTTCTAGGTTGCTCGCCCTTGAGCTCGGACGCCATGTCCGCTCCCAACCTGGCAACCGCTTCCTCAAACTGATCTAAATTTCCACTCTGGTTTCAAGTTTCCGGTCTCATCCCTCTTTTTTCCATGTCCAAAACCCTAGTCATCGCTGAGAAGCCCAGCGTCGCCGCCGATCTGGCCAGAGCCCTGGGAGGGAAAGCGGCCAAAGCCGAGTTCTTCGAGGTGGACGACTACATCATCACCTCGGCGGTCGGCCACTTGGTGGAGCTCTGCCTGCCGAATAAAATGACAGGGGGCAAAGGCCTCTCCTGGAAGTTGGATTCCCTTCCTATCATTCCCGAGGAGTTTGAGCTTCAACCTATTGCGCGCTCCGCGGACCGGCTGGCTGTTGTCAAACGACTGCTCAAGAAGCCCGAGGTCACCTCGGTCATCAATGCCTGCGACGCCGGCCGCGAGGGAGAGCTCATCTTCCACAACATCATCCAGCTGACCGGTTGCAAGAAGCCAGTGAAGCGCCTTTGGCTCCAGTCGATGACCAAGGAGGCCATCCAGGAGGGCTTCGCCCACCTGCGCGATGATGCCGAGATGCAGCCGCTGGCAGCCGCAGCCGTCTGCCGCTCCGAGAGCGACTGGCTTGTCGGGATCAATAGTACCCGCGCACTCACCGCCGTGAACTCGGGCCAGGGTGGCTTCCAGCTGACGCCCGTGGGCCGGGTCCAGACCCCGACACTCGCGATCCTAGTCGAGCGTGAGGAGAAGATCCGCGCCTTCGTGCCGAAGACCTACTTTGAGGTCCACGGAGTCTTTTCCGTGGCTGCCGGAAGCTATCCCGGCCGCTGGTTCGACGAGAGTTTCAAGAAATCCGAAGGGGAAGCCGACTCTGCGGACAAGAAGGCCGAGCGCCTCTGGGATCATGCCGCCGCAGAGGCGATCCGCACCAAGTGCGAAGGCAAACCGGGCGTCATCGAAGAGACCAAAAAATCAACCAGCCAGGCCTCCCCTCTCCTCTACGATCTGACCACCCTCCAGCGCGAGGCCAACGGCCGCTTTGGCTTCAGCGCCAAGCGCACCCTCCAGCTGGCTCAGCGTCTCTACGAGCATCACAAGGTGCTCACCTATCCCCGTACTGACTCCCGCTACCTCCCCGAAGATAGCATGCCTGCAGTAAAAGCTGCATTCAAGTCGTTCGAGGACAAGGAGCTGCGCAAGCATGCCGAGCATGCCCTGACCCAGAACTGGGTCATCAAGACCGGCAAAGTCTTCAACAATGCGAAGGTCTCCGACCACCATGCCATCATCCCGACCGGCGCCTCCATCGCCGGCCTCGACGAGGTCGAGGCCAAGCTTTTCCAGATGGTCGCTCAGCGCTTTGTAGCGGTCTTCTATCCTCCCGCCCGATTTGATGTCACCACCCGGATCACCCGCGTGGAAGAAGAACCTTTCAAGAGCGAGGGGAAGGTCCTCACCGATCCGGGATGGCAGGCCGTCTATGGCAAGCATGCGGTCGCCGAGGGCGAAGAAGATGCGAAGACTTTAGTTCCGGTTGCTGGTTCCAATGGAGCACTGGAGGCCGCACGCACGGACTCGCTTCAGGTACATGAGACCCAGACGCGTCCCCCGGCCCGCTACAACGAAGCGACCCTGCTCAGCGCCATGGAAGGCGCGGGCAAGCTGGTCGAGGATGAGGAACTGCGCGAGGCCATGAGCCTGCGCGGCCTTGGCACTCCGGCCACGCGCGCCGCCATCATCGAAGGACTCCTGGGCGACGGTTATGTCCTGCGCGAGGGACGCGACCTCACCGCCACCAGCAAGGGCATGGCGCTGGTCAACCTGCTCAAGCATATGGGTGTGGCTGTCCTGACTTCGCCGGAACTGACCGGCGATTGGGAGCACAAGCTCAAGCAGATGGAGGCCGGAGAGTTCCAGCGCCCTGAGTTCATGGAGGAGATCCGCGTCTTCACACGCGACATCATCACGAAGGCCCAGGGCTTCACCGACGATGCCGAGGGGGCTTTCCCAGACCTGGAGGTCGTTTGCCCCAAGTGCGGCAAGGGCCCCTTTAAAGAGAACGTCCGCCAGTTCAAATGCCGAAACTGTGACTTGAGTCTCTGGAAGTCTTTGGCCGGTCGGCCGCTGGAGCGCCCCGAGATCACCGAGCTGCTCACGAAAAAAGCCGTCGGCCCGCTGGATGGCTTCCGCAGCCGCTTCGGGAAACCTTTCTCCGCAGAGCTGGAGTTTGATCCGGAGTTCAAGCTCAAGTTCGTCTTCGGGGAACGTGAAGGAGACCCTGCTGCTGAAGAGGCTTTGCGCAATTCCGAGGCCATCGCCCCCTGCCCTGTCTGCAAAAAAGGCACTATCCGCGGGGGCGTTACCAGCTACGTGTGCGACCAGTCGATCGGCACGGAGAAGTCGTGCGAGTTCCGCACCGGCAAGACTATCCTCCAGCGCTCCATCCCAAGAGAGGAAATCGTCAAGCTGGCCGAGACCGGCAGAACGAACCTCATCGCTGGATTCGTCTCCAAGAAAGGGCGCAAGTTCGCCGCCTACCTCAAACTGGATGAAAAAAAGGTTAGCTTCGAGTTTGAGCCTAGGGAACCAAAGGCTCCGAAAGCCGGGGGTGCCGAAGGGGAAGGATCAACCGTAAAGCGCGGTCGCTTCGGCAAACCACTCAAGCCCAACCTAACGACTGACGCCGTGGCTGTGGCCGTGGAGAAGAAGGCAGCCAAAGCTTCAAAGACAACCAAGCCCAAAAAGGCCGCAGTTAAGAAAACTGCTGCTAAGAAAAAATCGGCTGAAGCTCCGGTCTAAATTTTCCTTGAGGCGCACCCACACCCTCCGCCGCACCCCGGCTTCTTGCGCCGCCTGAACCAGCGGGTGACAAAAAATGCCACGGCGGCGAAGACTATTCCAAGGGCTAAGGCTGTCTGGAGTTCTGGTGTCACAGGTTCAACATATCACAAATACCTTCTCGTTCCGTTCCTGAGTTCCTGAGTTCCAAATTAATTCTGCTTTCCCTCTAGTGAAAGCCCATCAAGCGGCCACCTTGGTAGATTAAGAAGGAGAGGGCATAAGCCGTACCGGTCATGTAGCAGAACTGAAAGAGTGGCCAGCGGAAGCTGTTGGTCTCCCGGCGCACGACGGCCAGCGTGCTGACACACTGCATGGAGAAGACAAAGAAGATAAGGATGGAGAGGCACGTCAGCGGGGAAAAGACGGGTGTGCCGTCCGGTCGCTGCTGCTTGCGCAGGGTCTCTCCCAGCATGTCGGGGGCATCGCCTTTCTTCCGCTCGACGTTATAGACGACCGACATCGTGCCGACAAAGACCTCGCGGGCAGCCTGCGCGGCCACGAGCCCGATGCCGATCTTCCAATCCATGCCAAGTGGTGCTAACGCAGGCTCCAGAGTCCGTCCGATATGACCCGCAAAGCTCTGTTGGAGTTGCTCTGTCTTAGAGGGCTCATGCGGTTCAGCCGTTCCCTCGGAGACATGCATCTTCGGGAAGCTGGCTAAAAACCAGAGAATGATCGAGATGCCGAGTATCACGGTGCCAGCGCGTTTCAGGAAGATCCCCGCCCGCTGGAACATCTGTGAGACGATCTGGTGGAGCGCGGGTAGCCGGTAAGGAGGAAGCTCCATTAGGAAAAGAGGCGTCTCACCTTTGAGAATTGTTTTCTTAAAGAGCCACGCAAAGAAGAGTGCTGCTATGGTGCCGAGCAAGTAGAGCCCCATCATAAGCGCCCCCTTGGTCCAGACGGAACCTGTTCCACTAGGCCAGAGCGCCGCGATCATTAGGGCGTAGACAGGAAGTCTTGCCGAGCAACTCATGAGAGGCGCCACGAGGATCGTGACCAGGCGATCCTTAGGATTCTCAATGGTGCGGGTCGACATGATGCCGGGAATCGCGCAAGCGTAGGAGCTGAGCAACGGGATGAACGACTTCCCGTGGAGGCCGACCTTGCTCATCACGCGGTCCATAAGAAAGGCAGCGCGCGCCATGTAGCCCGTGTCCTCCAGCAGGCCGATAAAAAAGAAGAGAATCAGGATCTGCGGCAGAAAAATAACGACGCCACCCACGCCTGCCAGCACACCGTCGGTGAGCAGATCCCTGAGATCTCCGGCCGGCATCATCCCCTGGACCCATTCCGAAAGCTTGTCGAATCCCACATCGATCCAGTCCATCGGATACTGGGCGATCGTGAAGATCGAAACGAACATCAGCGTCATCGCCCCCAGGAAAAAGATCCAACCCCAGAGTCGGTGCGTGAGCAGGTCATCGAGTCGTTGTGTGAGCCTGTCGCTGACATCATGTGTCCCGCCCTGCGCGGCATGGCAGAGCTCTTCAATCCCATCATAGCGGGCGGCGACCAGCTTCTCCCTCCATCCTTGCAACTCACGGTCCAGCGTGACCCGCTCCGATAGAACCATACTCAGGGCATCCCCGGCTCCCAGCTCGAGTGCTAGCGCGGGCATTTCGGCCTCAGCGGCAGAGACTAGGATCGATGCCTTCATCCGGATCAATGGATCGAGTGGGTGCTTCGGATCGCGCGTCTTGCGATGATCTTGGTTCATCTTTCCGGCCGTCGGCCATTGTGCAGCCACTGCATCCGTAGCCTTGGTAAGCTGAGAGGGCAGATGTGGCATCCAAGCACTGTGTGGCACCTCGGCGCGGCTAAGGGCTAGGCGAAGGGCCAGAAGCGTCTCCTTCCGTGTTGCCTGTACGGGGATGACCGGGACGCCTAGCTCTGCGGAGAGCTGTTCCGCGCTTACCGGGGTGCCCTGGGCTTTGGCGACATCGATCATGTTCAGGGCGATCACGGTCGGAAGACCCAGTTCGAGTACCTGGGTAATGAAGTAAAGATTGCGCTCCAAATGCGAGGCGTCGATCACGCAGAGGATGCGGCTAGGACGCGGCGTGTCCTGGCGGAGATCCATCAATACGTCTCGGGTAATGCGCTCGTCGGGGGCACGGGCGCCAAGGCTGTAGCTCCCGGGCAGATCGAGCAGTTCGATCTTCTCGCCGTGTTGTCCGATAAAATGACCTGACTTCTTCTCTACAGTCACGCCGGGATAGTTGCCGACTTTTTGTCGGAGGCCGGTCAGGGCGTTAAAGAGCGTGGTCTTGCCACTGTTGGGGTTGCCGACGACGGCATAGGACTTTGGCTGGCTGGTCACGGTCTCCCCAAATCCGGAGTTATAGGAGCCAGGTGCGTTGTGAGAAATCGAGAGAACTGTTTTCGTTTTGCTCCTCGAGACGACATGAGCCGGGATAACGATCGGAAGAGCGCTCCCGCCAACCTCCTGACTCTGGTTCACGAGCTCTCCCAACACTTGGGCCGCATCGTTATTCCGAATGCTGAGTTCGAAACCGCGCAAGCGAAACTCCATCGGGTCCCCCATTGGAGCGCTTCGGACAAAAGTAACCCTGGTCCCGATTAGCAGTCCCATTTCCCTGAGTCGCATCGCAAGCTGCTCGTCAGCGGGCAATCGGCTGATGACAGCCTGCTGGCCGGGCTTGAGTGAGGAAAGCGGGATCATGAAGACTGTCTCGTGGTGCCCCTAATCAGGAAGAATGATACGAGATTGAGACGCAGTATCAATTAGAGGCTGCAGTCAAGGCCAGCTGATTCTGAAGTGCTGAAGAAACTTTCTACCGACTCCGCCCGGATTTACCGGTTGTGGTTTTCTTTCGTGCGCCCGCCTTCGATCCCTTGAAGTTTTTACAGGTGCCGAGCAGTCGGAGCATGTCGCAGCTCCCCTCGATGCGGAGGGCCTTCTGTGTCGGGGAGAATCCGAGACGATGCGTGATGCAGTTCTGCATGACGTCAATGTTGGGATCTTCGAACTCAATGATCTTCCGGCAGTCAACACAGATCAGGTGATTGTGGTGAGGACTGCGTAGGAAATTCGGGTCGTAGAGCCGCTCCCCGCCACCGAGGGAGATCTCGCGAAGCATGCCGCTCTCCACCAGAAGGGCGATGGTCCGATAGATCGTAGCACGTGAGACCGCATGAGCCTTGGCAAGCTTCGGCAGCAAATCCTCGGGTCTGAAATGCTCGTCGTTACGGAAGATCAGCGTGACCAACGCCTCGCGCTGCTTCGTGAAGCGGAGTCCCTTGGAGGCAAAGAACGCCTGGGCTTGCCCAAGAATGGCCTGAAGGGATTGTGGGTCCATGGAGTGACTTTATGGTTTATACCGCTGGGCGATCGGCAAACGCCGTCCCATGCCAAAAGCCCGCCCCGTGACTTTGATGCCAGGGGCAGCCTGCTCGCGCTTGTATTCATTACGATTGACCATGCCGGCGATGCGCCTCACCACTTCTTGATCATAGCCGCGGGCAACGATTTCACTGATCGGCAGGTTTTCCTCCACATAGAAAGCCAGGACGGCATCGAGCAGATCGTACGGGGGAAGGCTATCTTGATCAGTCTGATCCGGACGCAGTTCTGCGCTGGGAGGCTTCGCGATGGTCGCGGCGGGAATAATCTCCTTCCCCCTGTTAATCCAGCGCGCCAGCTCGTAGACCAATGTCTTGGGCAGATCGGAAATGACCGCCAGACCGCCGCACATATCGCCGTAGAGTGTACAATAGCCGACAGCCAGCTCGCTCTTGTTTCCGGTTGTCAGCAAAAGGCTGCCGAACTTGTTGGAGAGAGCCATCATCGTGACCCCGCGCAGACGGGCCTGCAGGTTCTCCTCCGTGGCATCCTCGGCCCTACCTTCAAAGACCTCACGCAAGGCGGATTTCATCACTTCATAGGCATTCGCAATTGGCAAGTTAAGACACTGGATGCCAAGGGTTTCTGCTAGCAGAAAAGCGTCTTTTACACTTCCTTCGGAGGAATAAGGGCCGGGCATGGCCGCGCCGGTGACATTTTCTTTTCCAAGAGCTTCCACAGCCAAGACGGCCGTCAGGGCGGAATCAATCCCTCCACTCAGACCCAGCACCGCACTCTTGAAGCCGCATTTGCGGAAATAGTCACGGAGGCCTAGCACGAGCGCCCGGTAGAGCTCGCCCAGTTGATCGCGGCCATCGTGGCAGAACGCATCGGTAGGTTCTTCAATAACAAGCAGTTGCTCCATGAATCCACCCATCTCTTGAAAACGATCTCCCTTAGCGGAGAAGGCCAAGGAGTGGCCATCAAAGACCAGCTGGTCATTACCACCCACGGAGTTGCAGTAATAGATGGGCACCGCAAATCTCTGGGCCTGAGTATGTAGCATCTGAAGACGACGAATAGATTTACCAAATTGGTAGGGTGACGCACTCAGGTTGACCAGGATCTCGGCCCCGGCATTCACCAGATCGGCAGGCGGATCGACGCGGTAGAGCGGTCCGGGTAAGAACTCCGAGGTCCAGAGATCCTCGCAGATCGTGATGCCAACTTTTTTCCCTGCGATCTCGATCGGTGCAGAAGCCTGACCCGGCTCGAAGTAGCGGGCCTCGTCAAAGACATCATAAGTGGGAAGCAGTCTCTTGTGAATGATGACAGGTTCGGCGCCTTTGCACAAAAGAGCGGCGGCGTTGTGGAACGGCTTCCCGTGGCCGGTCACATTCCGATCGATGAATCCCACGAGGAGCGGCACCTCTCCGATGGCCGTCTGGATCCCAGCAAGCGTTTCCAGATTCCGCTCTACGAACTCCCCGGCAAAAATCAGGTCGAGCGGGGGATAACCCGTGATCGAGAGCTCGGGCGTCACCACCAGATCGGCACCCTTATCGACCAGCTCATGATAGGCAGCCAAAATCCGCGCGGAATTCCCGGCGAAATCACCGACTGTCGTGTTGATCTGGGCGATGCCAACCTTCATGGATTCGACTCTACCAGAATCCCCACTGGCGTGTGGCACAAATGTAGAAACCCAGTCCCAGGTTTGCCACAGCATGGGCTGTGACACAGGCGGCGAGACTCTTCGTGCGGGTGGCCACAAGATTGAATAGCACTCCGGTCAAGAAAGCGGCGGGCCAGTCGGCCGGGGAATGAACCAAGGTGAAGGCAACCGCCACCGCCCAGAAACTGAAGCGGGAACTGCTCCCGAAGGGCAGCTTCGTGAAATCCTCATTGACCAGATAGCGCAGCAAAAAGCCTCGCCAGAACAGTTCTTCTACCAATGGCACCACTAGCACAAGCCGTGCAAATCGGGCTACTAGCATCCATGGGGTGAGGCCAGCAACGACTCCAGGATCGAATCCATCAAGCCGTCTTGGCTGATGGAAAAGCTCCTGCGGCGCGACCCAGAGCCCCAGCACCAAAAGTCCGATTGCCGCACCGATCAAGAGCTTCAAACCTGTGGTTCCGCTGAAATCATAGTTCTTCCAAAACCAGAGCACTGCGGCGGCGCAGACACTGCTTTGGATCGGATAGATCCAGTACATCGGGTCAAGAACCACTCCACAGAATGAGGTGATCCCCAGCGCCTTAGCTGCAGAGACAGCGGCCAGACCGACCATGAAAAGCACAAAGGGGAGCGTGTAAGCGAGCAGGGCGCGACTTTGCTTGAACATCCTTCTTGCATAACTGCTGTGATCGAGAGTTGGAAGATAGGAGTTGGAAGATGGGGGGGGTGCCTCGTTAGCATCCACAGCAATGCCATCAAAAAAACCCTCCGATTCCTTACCGCTGCTGGGTTCGCATGTGCCGACGATCGGCGGAGTTACGACAGCTATTGACCGTGCTGTCGGGATCGGCTGCACGGCCATGCAGATCTTCGTGAAGAACAATATGCAGTGGTTTGCCAAGCCACTGCCAGAGGCGGATGCAAAGGCTTTCACCGATCATCCCTTGCGTGGAAAGCTCGGTGCGGTCGTGGCCCATGCCGGTTACCTCATCAACCTCGGGGTCGAGGGCACCGAGAATCATGAGAAGTCCCTACGATCTCTTTCCGATGAGATGCTCCGCTGCGAGCAGCTCGGCATTCGCTCGCTGGTTCTCCATCCGGGCTCCCATCTCGGTGCGGGTATCGAGGCCGGTACCGCCTGTGTCATTGGCAATCTCGACCGGCTCCATTCCGAACATCCTAATCTCAAGGTGCGCATCACGCTCGAGACTACCGCTGGTCAGGGTGCCTGTTTAGGGGCGCGCTTTGAAGAGATCGCGGCGATTCTCGCAGGAGTGAAGGATCCCAAGCGCTTGGAGGTGTGCCTCGACACGGCCCACGCCTTCGCTGCCGGATATGACCTCTCGGCCCTGAAGGGAGCGGAGCAAACCTTTGCCGAGTTTGATCGGGTAATCGGGATTAACCGCCTCTCTTGCCTTCATATCAATGACTCCAAAGCGAAGCTGGGATCCCGCGTCGACCGACATGACAATCTCGGCAAAGGTCTGATCGGCCTAGATGCCTTCCGCTGGATCATGCGCTCCCCAGAGCTCGCGACGATCCCGAAGATCCTCGAAACCCCCAAGGGAAAAGATCTAGCCGAGGACGTCGAGGCCATGGCCCTTCTCCGGAGCTTTCTG
>JBAXXS010000048.1:0-14950 GCA_037127835.1 Verrucomicrobiota bacterium
AAGAAAAACTATTTCATGAAAAGAATTACCAACTGATTCCATTCATGAGTTCCTGAGTTCCAGATAAAAATCTGTTCAGTTTGATCTGATCGCTCTCCCCTCGTCCGCATCGATGTAGTCAAACATCGTCCGGATATCGGCGCGGTTCTCAAAACCGCCCTCTTTCTTGCGTTTCTCCAGAATCTCAACCAGATCATCGTTCCAACCGCGGCGGGTCATGAAGCCGTTCCAGACCTCGATCTGCTCCTCGGTCGGAGCCTTGCCATTCTTGGCTACCCACTCCCAGGCCTCTTCGTCCGTCATCGAACCGACAGCTGCGGCAAGGGCGTCATAGTCCACTCCCAGAAGGGAGCAGCAGCGCACATCGAATCCCTTGCCTAGATTGGGCACATAATCGGCACCGAGTTGACCGGCGGCATGCAGGCCAATCTTGTCGATCATCCGGGAGAAATAGACGAGTCCATGGCAGGTATCGTAGGGACTTACGGGAAGTGAGTTGTTCATGGTGTGGATTTAGACGGACTTTGAAAGCTACTCAAGAGAAAGAGAGCCGCTGCGATGCAGATACAGGAATCGGCGACATTGAAAGAGGGCCAGTGATAAGAGCCGAACTGAAAATCCAGAAAATCGACCACATGGCCTAGACGCAGCCGGTCAGTAATATTTCCTAAAATTCCCGAAAGGAGCAGAGCCCATCCCGTAGTCATGAGATATCCCGTGAAGTGATGTCTCATCACAATCAGACCCACAAATACCGCCGCCGAGAGAATCATGAAGAAGAGATTGCTGTCATGCATCATCCCGAAGGCCGCCCCGGTATTGTAGACATGAGTCACTGAGAAGAAGCCGGGAATGACGATGATCGAATCCTGAAAAGGAATATTCCGAATCACCAGCAGCTTCGTCAGCTGATCAAACATGGCTACGATCAGGATCAGCAGAAAAAGGATCAGTCTTTTCATGCGGCGGCCGGAGAAGCACCCAGAGATTCCACCGCATCTACGCAACGTCCACAGAGTGTCGGATGAGTTGCATGGGAACCGACCTCTTCGCGGTGACGCCAGCAGCGCTCACACTTGGAGTCCTCCGTCTTTCCTATCGTGACATTCTTGGCACCTTTGCCGATCGAAAGATTACTGAGAATAAGGAACTCCTCGATCTCAGCAAGCTCTCCATTCTCGACAGCGCGAAGAACCAAGGGATCATCAGTGCTGACGTCGACCGTGGCCTCGAGCGGCTTACCGATCAACCCGTCGCGCTGGGCCTTTTCCAAGGACTGTGAAACATCGCCGCGAAGTGCCTGAAGAGACTCAAATCGTGCCAGGATATCCTGATCGGGCGTCTTCTCTTCGGGAAAGAGTTCCAGATGAACGGAGCCTTCCGGACGGAAGTGACCCCATGCCTCCTCGGCAGTGAAGGCGAGAATCGGCGCGAGCAGACACACCAGATCACCAAAGACCTTGGCCATCACGGACTGCGTTGCGCGACGACGCGCGGAGGAAGCAGTATCACAGTAGAGACGATCCTTGGTGACATCGACATAGATGCTACTGAGTTCGACAGTGCAGAATTGAGTGATCGCCTGGTAGGCCTTCTGGAAAGCTAGTTCCTCGTAAGCTTTGCGGCAGATGTTTACTGTCTCCTGCAGGCGGGCAAGGATCCAGCGGTCGATCAGGGTTGGTTCCGCGACGGGAGCCGTGGCGTCGTAATCTGAGAGATTGGCAAGCAGGATGCGGAGTGTATTGCGGATCCTGCGGTAGGAGTCGGTCAGGCGGGCAAAGATCTCCTCGGAGAAGGGAACATCGTCAGTGAACTGGACGCTGCTGGCCCAAAGACGAACGATATCAGCACCATAGGTCTTCACAAAGTGATCGGCCTCGGTCGGCTTCTGGTATCCACCCTGTCCCTGATTAGACTTCGAAATCTTCTGTCGTGTATCGACATCGACCACGAAACCATGCGTCAGAACGGTCTTATAGGGAGCCTTTTCGTTGAGCGCCACCGAGGTCATGAGTGAGGACTGGAACCAGCCGCGGTGCTGATCTGTCGCCTCAAGATAGAGATCGGCAGGGAACTGAAGTTCCGGACGGCCTCGCAACACAGCCTCATGGCTCATTCCGCTGTCGATCCAGACATCGAGGGTATCATTGCGGCGGACCGATCCCACGGGTGCGCCTGTCAGGCGACACCACTCGGCATCATCGAGGGCAAACCAGGAGTTAGATCCTTTCTCAGCAACCACCTCGGAAACCTTGGCGATAACGGAGGGATCCAGAATGGGCTCCCCTTCGGGAGTATAGAAAACAGGAAGAGGAACTCCCCAACTGCGCTGGCGGGAAATGCACCAGTCAGGACGCGACTCGACCGTGCCACGGATACGGTTGCGCCCCCAATGCGGAATCCAGTTCGTGGCATCGATTTCCTTCAGCGCGGTCTCGCGCAGAGCGTCGATCCGGATGAAGAACTGTTCGACGGCACGGAAGAGGATCGGCGTCTTGGAGCGCCAGCAGTGGGGATAACTATGCTGGTAATCCTGACGCCCAAGAAGAGCTCCCTTTTCCGTGAGGATGCGGATGACCTCCTCGTTTCCTTCAAAGACATTTTGCCCGACAAGCGATGGAACACCACACTCCTCGGTGAACTTGCCGTAATCATCCACGGGGGAGAGCAGTTCGAGGCCAACCCTTCGACCAAGCTGGTAATCGTCGTCCCCATGACCGGGAGCGATATGAACGCAACCGCTGCCCGTCTCGAGCGTGACAAATTCTGCCGTATGAACGGTAGCATGGCGGTCGAGGAAAGGATGTTTTGACTTCAGGCCTTCCAGCGTGGCTCCCTTTCGTGACTCACCATGCTGGGATAGTTCCAACCCGGTTGACTCCTTGAACTTATCGGAGAGCCCCGCGGCCACGATCAGACGCTCCGCGGCATTCTCGAGCAGCACATAGTCAAAGTCGGCATGAACGGCGATCGCAAGGTTTGCAGGCAGCGTCCAGGGAGTTGTCGTCCAGATAACGACTGAGAGGGGCTTGTCTGTTGGAAGTCCGGCCGATGCGGCCTCGTGAGTTTCGATAACAAACTTCACGAAAATCGCAGGGGAGGTCTTGTCCTGATATTCCACCTCGGCTTCGGCCAAGGCTGTCTGGGCGCCTGTGCTCCAGAGGACCGGCTTCTTGCTGCGGTAGACCAGTCCCTTCTCGACCATACGGCCGAAGGAACAGATGATCGCCGCCTCGTACGAAGGATCGAGCGTCAGGTAGGGATGATCCCAGTCCCCGAAAACACCGAGCCTGCGGAACTGGGTGCGCTGGATATCGATGAACTTGCGGGCATACTCCTCGGACTTCTGACGAACCTGAAGCGGCGTCAGACCAGCGGAGGATTTCACCACGCGGAACTCAATCGGCAGACCGTGACAATCCCATCCTGGAATAAAGGGGGCCTGGAATCCGGCCATGGTCTTGGACTTGACGACAAGATCCTTGAGCACCTTGTTCAGGGCGGTCCCCATGTGGACATCGCCGTTCGCAAACGGAGGACCATCATGAAGAACATACTTCGGCGATCCCTCGCGGGCTTTTTGAATGGAGTCGTACAGCCCCTCCTTCTTCCACTTGGCCAAAAGATCAGGCTCCCGCTGAGCCAGACCGGCCTTCATTGGAAAGTCAGTCTTGGGAAGGCGTACGGTATCCTTGTAGCTGCTCATGAAGATCGGATGTTGGTTTTTTGGTCCGTTGGACTATTGGGTAATTTTAAGAAAAGGACAGTTAAGGAATCGAAGATTCACCTCTAATCCCAATAGTCCAACAGCCTAACCTCCCAAAAAGCTTTTAGCCCTCAAATGTGTCGTCGAGCCAAGTAAGAAGCTCGGAGATCGTCTCCACGGTTTCGTCACCCATGTTCGAGATACGAAAGGTCTCGCCTTTGATCTTTCCGTACCCCCCGTCGATGATGCAGGAGTGCTTAGCCTTGAGGCGTCCGATCCAAGCAGCGACATCGGCGTCCTTGTTGTTCTTCACGCAGGTTAATGAGACGGAACGATACCCCTCGGGGGCGAAAAACTCCCATCCGCGTGCTTTCACCCAGTCGTGGACGAGCGTGTTGGTCGCCTTGTGACGGGCATAGCGGTTCTCGAGTCCCTCGGTAGCAATATCTTCGAGCTTCGACTGAAGCGCGTAGATGTGAGAAATGACGGGCGTACTCGGTGTCATGTCCCCCTCATGGTTCTTCTGGAACTCGAGGAAATCGAAGTAGTAACCTCGTCCCTTAATCTCGGCAGCGCGCTTCATGGCCTTCTCAGAGACCGAGAAGAGAGCCATACCGGGAGGCAGGGCGAGAGCCTTCTGGCTGCCTGTCAGCATCACATCGATGCCGAGTTCATCCATGGACACGGGAAGCACGGAGAAGGAGGAGACAGTGTCGACAATCAGCAGGACCTCAGGAAATTCCTTCAGCACATCGGTGAGCTCCTTAATCGGATTCATGCAACCGGTTGAGGTTTCGTTGTGGATGAGGGTCACGACATCGATGTCTCCCTTGGAGAGACGCTCGCGAAGGAGTTTGGGAGTGATCGGGTTGCCCCACTCAACCTGAAGCTTCTCAGCCTCGTAGCCGCAGCGCTTGGCGACATCGTTCCACTTGTCGGAGAAGGCACCCGTCATGCAGTTGAGGACCTTACCCTTGACGAGGTTGCGAAGGGCACCTTCCATGATTCCCCAAGCAGAGGAAGTGGAGATATAAACTGGGCGCTGTGTATGGAAAAGTTGCTGGAGACCAGGCTGAACCGAGGCGTACAACTTTTTGAAGTCATTGCCGCGATGACCGATCATCGGCTTGCGGAAGGCTTGGAAAGTTTTCTCGGAGACCTCGACGGGTCCCGGGCTGAAGAGTTTGATGTGTGAGCTCATGAAGTAGTGGATTTTGCCAGAAAGACTCAGTTTTCCCAGAGAAAGTTTTCCAAACGCAGCTTGGAGATTCTGGCTTTTGCCTCCTCTGCCCTGGGACCACCTTCGGCGACAATCTGAGCATAGAGGGCGACCGCATCGTTCCACTGCTTACGGCTCTCAAGCAGGCGGGCCCCCTCGAAGGCCGCTTTGTCATGCCAGAGCTGCTCAGGCTCTCCGGATCGGGGATTTTTGAACGCCTGATAATACGTCGCGAGTGCGGCGTCCCCCTCCCCAAGATTCTCCAGAATCATAGCGCTCTTGCAGAGGGCCTGATTCCGCCAGCGAAGTGGGATCGAGGGATCGGAGGCAAGATCCTGCCAGCTCTTCAGCGACTCGCGTTCCTTAGAGGGATCCTTGCCACCAAGCTGATGCAGGGTATCCCCCTTAGCCATCAGGGCGGCGGCGATCAGTTCGGCGTCGGGACCGCCGGACGCATTGGTTCCACCGGAAGACCGCGATGAGAGGATCTTGTCATAGATAGCGAGTGCCTCCAGGGGAAGATTCTGGGCATTTTTCAGGGCTCCTTCCTGGAGGCGGGCTTGCCAAACCATGCGATCACTGCCACCCGTCTCCGCCACCCGTTCCAGCAGCATTAGGGAATCGTCGATGGACGCCGGATCCATCGATCTGGCAGCAGACTGTGCTGCCAAGAAAAGGGCATGGCGCCCGAGGTCGGTTCCCGCGCCGGAAGCCGCAAGCTGCTCAAACTCGACCCGTGCTCCCTGGACATCCCCAGAGGAAAGAAGCCCCTCCGCGAGCTTCAGGCGAACCTCGGGAACAAAACGAGAGTTCGGATGCTTCTCAAGGAAAGCTCGAGCGGAGGCAATCACTGCAGCCCCATCCGCCTTCCGTCCGGTATCTTTGAGAAAAACATTCAGGTACTCCTCTCTTTCCGGTTCCGAGGAGTTGTCGTGAACGGCCCTGGCCAGGTCACTGATCGCAGCATCACTCTTTCCAGATTTCATATTCAGCTCGGAGGCGGCCAGTCGAGCACGGGACTTGATCCCAGGGTCACTCGCTTTATCGGCGACCAGGAGAATCATGGGCAAACCGGAAGCCTCACCCCGACGCGCCAGATCCAGGGCGATCTGGAGTTGCATCTCTTCTGAGGGTAGGCCGGCATTGCTCTGCGCCAATTCGCGCGCGGCCTGAGAGAGATCGAGCGATCCCCTCCCCGTCTTGGCAATGAGGAGCACCTGATTGAAGAGCGCATCGTTGTCAAGCGAAGGATCCAGCATTGATGCCTGACCGAAGGCCGCCTTGGCCTCATCCGGTTTTCCAGCTGACGAGGCAGACAGTCCCCTAAGGTAGGCGAGTCGCGCACGAATCTCGGGTGAAGCGGACGCCCTGTCCGCAGCAAGACTGAAAGCCTCCATACCAAATCCTCGCTCCAGCTTCGAGGAAACAAGAAGGACCATTGCCTGGTCGCTCAGCGGATCCGTCGGATAAGTCTTAATAAGGCCATCCAGAAGGGGTTCAGCCAACTCGGGATGACCGAGCCTAAACTCTCCCTTTGCCTGGTAATAGGAGGCGAGCTTTGCCCGGGCGGGCTTGGAGACATCCCCCGACCATTTCTTCAAGGTGGCCGTATCGGGAGTTCCGGCCTTTGCATAAAGTTGTTCCAGCAAGCGGAACTGATCCTCCATGAGGGGAGCCTGATCGACGAAATCGAGTCGTTTCTCCAAGAGATCGATTCCTTTGAGAGTGCTGATCGGGTTTGTCGTCGAGTTTAGGCAGAGCACCTCCCCAAGAGTCGCCGCTGAAATAATCCAGGGGGAAACAGGTGGAATCGAGGCAAAGAGTTTTCTGGCTTCGATGGTCTTTCCAGCACGCCAAGCTGCCAGCGCCTTCAGGTAGGAAGCCGAGGCCTTCCCCTCGTCGCTATGGAAACCGGACGAGGTTATCGCTTTAAGAGCCTCCTCGGTCTTACCGAGGGCCAACAAATCAGTACCCCTCTCCAGCAGAACATCCTCGGCAACCGGGGAGTCGGCCGGAATTTTTTCCAGCACGGCCAGTGCTCCGGTAGGATCATTGTTTCCCCGGAGTGCCCTCGCCAGGCAAAGAGAGACCGTATCGGACTGAATACCCGGAATGCGGGCATCCTTCTGCATCAGCGCGGAAAAGATCTCCTTGGCCGATGCCGGGTCTCCGCTCCCCAGAAGAGCGAGCCCCTTCCAATAACCAAGGATGGGATCATTCAAGGAATCAAGCGGCATGATAACGGCCTGGGCCTCGTCGAAACGCCCCCCAGAGACCAGAAGGGCGGCCAAGCGTCGCGTCAGTTCAGTTTTCTTTGACGGATCCTGTTCCTGCTGGATCTGCGTGCGGAGGAGCGCTGCGGAAACTTGGGGAAGATGCTCGAGAGCGGCCGTTTTAGCCAGATCGACGGGAGGAGTGGCATTGCTCTCCTGTGCCGAAAGAAAGGGGCAGAAGAGTGTTACCGTTGCAAAACCCGTCGCAACCAGGATCCCGTATGACTTCCGGCATACTCGGCCACCTCGTCGGGTGTCCCGCAGACCACAAGGCTCCCCCCCTGCTCTCCCCCTTCGGGCCCCATGTCGATGATCCAGTCCGCGCATTTGATAACTTCGAGATTATGTTCGATGACGATGAGTGTATTTCCGCCGTCGCGCAACCTCAGCAGCACTTCCAGCAGTTTTTGAATGTCTGCAAAATGAAGCCCCGTGGTCGGTTCGTCGAGCAGGTAGAGCGTACGGCCGGTGGCTTTCTTGGAAAGTTCACTGGCTAGCTTCAGCCTCTGCGCTTCGCCGCCCGAGAGCGTGGTGGCCGACTGACCGAGCTTGAGATAGCCGAGCCCGACCTCCTGAAGCATCTCGAGCTTGCCATGAATAGCCGGAATCGAGCGGAAGAATCCCGCAGCATCGTCGATCGTCAGTTCCAGCACGTCGGCGATGTTCTTCCCCTTGTAGGAGATCTCGAGAGTCTCCCGGTTGAATCGGCGCCCGCGGCAGAGCTCGCACTCGACAAAGACATCAGCCAGGAAATGCATCTCGATCCGGATCATTCCATCCCCCTCGCACTCCTCGCAACGACCTCCCTTCACGTTGCAGGAAAAACGCGCCGGGGCATAGCCGCGGACCTTGGCAGCAGGCAGACCACTGAAAAGATCCCGAATCGGCCCAAAGACACCGGAATAAGTAGCCGGATTGGATCGGGGCGTCCGGCCGATCGGGCTCTGGTCGATCACCACAACCTTGTCGAAGGCCTCGTCACCTAAGATCCGTCCATAAGCACCAGGGACATCCTTAGCCCCGTAGAACTGACGGGCCAGCGCGCGGTGCAGGATGTCGTTCACAAGAGTCGATTTCCCACTGCCAGAAACTCCCGTCACAACGGTGAAGAGTCCCACAGGGAAACCGACCGTGATTTTCTTCAGATTATTCTCGGAGGCATCAATCACCGTCAGCCATCCGGGACCCGGAGCCGGCTTCACAGGAGGACGATTACGGATTCTGGGAACGGAGATCTTCGCCTTGCCGGAGAGGAACTGGCCCGTCAGCGAGGCAGGGTTGGCAAGGATCTCGGCCGGAGTTCCGGTGGCCACGATCTCTCCTCCCCTGGGACCGGCCCCGGGTCCCATGTCGAGGATATGGTCTGCGGCCAGGATCGTCTCCTCGTCATGCTCGACAACGACTACAGAATTCCCCAGATCGCGTAGCCCCCTGAGGGTAGCAAGCAAGCGATCGTTGTCCCGTTGGTGCAGGCCGATGCTCGGCTCATCGAGCACATAGAGCACCCCCGCCAGACCGGAACCGATCTGCGTCGCCAGGCGAATGCGCTGAGCTTCACCACCCGAGAGCGTCCCACTTTCGCGGTTGAGCGTCAGGTATCCCAGACCCACTTCGACAAGGAAGCCGAGCCTTGCACCGATCTCGCGCAGCAGATCCTCCACCACCTTGCGTTCGGTAGCAGAGAGTTGAAGTCCCTCAATAACCTCACAGGCCTTTGCAGCGGGAAGTGCGCAGAACTCCTCGATGTTCCATTCTCTTTTCTCAAGTCCAACGATGCTTTCAAGAGTGACTCCCAGGATCTCGGGACGGAGGCGGGCTCCTCCACAAGTCGCACAGGCTTTGCGGGCAAAATAGGACTTCAATCTGTTTTTCTTCAGCTCGCTCGCGGAAGTCTGCATCTGTCGCTCCACCATCGGAACCAGACCCTCAAATGCCTTGATTTGGGGAGCTCTTCCACCTTTGCCCTCGCTCCCTCCAAGCTCCAACATGACGTCACCCGTTCCGTAAAAAAGCTTCTGTTTGAACTCCTCGGGCAGATCGCGGAACGGCACATCTTGGGATGCTCCTGTCGCCTCGCAGAGGGCCTCCAAAACAAGCTTATAGTACTGTCCCATCCTCTTGTCGGGTTTTCTCCAGGGGCGGATGGCTCCCTTCTCCAGAGGGGCTAGCTTCATCTCGGAATCCACCAGCAGACCCGGATCGCAGAAAGGTTCGGTCCCGAGCCCCTGGCACGCTGGGCAAGCACCCAAATGACTATTGAAGGAGAAGTGCCTCGGCGTAAGTCGCGGCATCGAGAACCCTGTCTCCGGATTACAGAAATCAGTGGAGAAAGGCCGCTCGCTCCATTGCTCGGACAAAGCACCGGAGGAACCGGGTGCCTGATAAAGCACGATCACCATGTTGTTTCCCCACCGAAGAGAGGTCTCCAGGGAATCGAGCAGGCGCTCGCGGATTCCCTCGCCCTCACCTTCGGATCTCAACGCCAAACGATCCACCACGGCCTCGATTGTGTGTTTTTTGGACTTCAGTAACTTGATCGGCTCCGGGCGGCCCAGATCGACGATCTCGTTGTCGATCCTCAGGCGGACAAATCCCTCACGCCGCGCACGGTCGATCACGTCACGGAATTCACCCGCCTCGTTCCTGACTAGCGGAGCCAGCAGCATGAGACGCGTTCCCTCGGGCCATGAGAGGATCTCGGTTGCGATCTGCTGGGGCGACTGACGGCGGATGGCAACACCGGTCTGCGGATCGTGGGGCACGCCGATGGCAGAGTAGAGGACGCGGAGGTAATCGTAGATCTCGGTCGTGGTGGCGATGGTCGAGCGGGGATTCGGCGGGGCGATCCGCTGCTCGATAGCGATCGCGGGAGAGAGTCCCTCAATGTGATCCACCTCCGGCTTCTGCATCTGGTCGAGGAACTGACGCGCATAGGCGGAGAGGCTCTCGACATAGCGACGCTGGCCTTCGGCAAAGAGGGTGTCGAAGGCGAGTGAGGATTTGCCCGAGCCGCTCGGACCGGTGATCACCACAAGCTTGTTACGCGGGATCTCGACATCGAGATTGCGCAGGTTGTGCTGACGAGCCCCCTTGATACGAATCATCAACGCCTCCTCGGATGCCGCCATACTCAGACAAGCTCAAAGACCGAGACTGATTCGATCTCGGCCGTCTGCGGGAACATATCGAGCGGCGTCACCTGAACGAGTCGATAGTTGCCTGCCAGGCGCTTGGCATCGCGGGCAAGCGTGGAGGGATTGCAGGAGACATAGACAATGCGCGCGGGAGGATTTTGCAAAATAGCTTCCATGGCCAGTTCGGCAAGTCCCTCTGAGGGAGGATCCAGCAGGAGCACGGTTTCCTCCGACTTACCGGCACAGAGGGCTTCACCCAACTTCAATTCCACATCCCCGGCAAGATACTCCTCGTTCTCTGCGGCCTGACGGCTAGCCATTGCCACCGAGGCAATCGAGCGCTCGATGCCGATCACCTTCGTGAAGAGCGCCTGCAACTCATGGGCAAAGAACCCGGCTCCGCAATAAGCATCCACAAGCAATCCGGCGATCGGAGCGGCCTCACCAGAAGGCCTCACGGCCTCCCGGACCGTTTCTTTGAGAATCTCGGCCACAGCATTGTTCACCTGGCGGAAGCCCCCATAGCGTTTCTTCTCACCGATCAGGTAGTCGCCGTCACGTGGTCGCGCCTTGAGCAGATCCTGGAAGCCCAGATCGACCTCAGGCGAAGCGATGAGACACTTCTTCACCGGAATGACACGGTTCGATCCCTCCGCATAGAATCCCACATTCCCGTCACGCACATGGACGGCGATCCGGTTGCGATAGCCATAGGGCTCAGGTGACGCGATCATCGGCTTTACAGGGGGTTCGCTGAGACCTCCAAGCCTGCGCAGGGCCTCCCGAAGCTGGGTCTCTTTGATCTGCAGCTGATGGGAATAATCGATGTGCTGGTAGGAGCAGCCACCGCATTTGAGGAAAACAGGACACGGAGGCTCGATCCGATAAGGAGAGGGCTCCAGCACTTCTAGCAGCCAAGCCTCCATCATGCGTGACTTCACCTTGGCGATTTTGACACGGACCTTTTCCTTCTCGATCACACCCGGGACAAAGCAAGCCACTCCATCGATCCGGCCTACACCCCTACCGCCAAAGCCGATGTCGTTAATTTCCATATCGATCTCCTGCCCCACTCGGATTTTTGCAGTGGCGGATGTATCTGTGCTGTTTTCCTGATTGTTCATTCCCTAAGATCGTTCAAAGGCAACCCCGACCTAAAGAACGAAATAGAAGATTCCTTCTCGCGCAGAGGCGCAGAGGCGCGGAGATTGTTTCAGAAATGAATGAGAACGAGATAGGAACCAAAGTTCTGGAGGCAGCGATCACTGTTCATCGGGAGCTAGGCCCAGGCCTCCTTGAAAGTGTTTATGAGGTCACCTTGGCCCGCGAGCTTTCAGACCTTGGATTGAATGTTGAGCGTCAGTTTCAGGTTCCGATAATTTATAAGAATATCAGGTTCGAAGAGGGCTTCCGGGCCGATATCATCGTTGAAAATCAAGTGCTCTTGGAACTTAAGTCCGTGGAGACCGTGACACAGGCACACAAAAAAAAGGTGCAGACTTATCTCAAACTCACTGGATTAAAGCTAGGATACCTCCTGAACTTTGGAGAATCCGTCTTGAAAAACGGAATCACCCGTTGCGTAAACGGCTTAAACTAATAATCCTCTGCGTCTCTGCGCCTCCGCGCGAAACATTCCAATCAAAATGGCCTCGCAAAACAGTCTAAAATCCGATGAACGCTTCATGCGTCTTGCCATCAAGGAGGCTTCTCGGGGACTCGGACTGACAGCTCCAAATCCAGTTGTGGGAGCGGTCATCGTGAAGAACAAGCAAGTCATCGCCAAAGGTTATCACCATGCCGCAGGCCTCCCTCATGCGGAGATCGAGGCGATCAGGAAACTAAAAGATGGAAGATGGAAGATAGAAGATAGGAACTGCCAACCAAATTCCAAATCGAACACCCATTTAGGTAATCCCCAACTTCTAACTCCCAACTCCCAACTCCCAGCCGCAGGCTGCACCCTCTATGTCACATTAGAACCATGCTCCAGTCATGGCCGTACCCCGCCCTGCACCGAGGCCATTCTTGCTGCGGGGGTCAGTCGCGTTGTCTACGGGGGCACTGATCCTGACAAAAGGCACCAAGGACGCGCTGCCAGGGTTCTGAAAAAAGCGGGCATCGAAGTCATGGAGGGGATTCTTGAAAAAGAATGCGCGGCTCTTAATGCTCATTGGAATCATCGTGCCAATACCGGAGTCCCTTGGGTTATTGCCAAGGCGGGCCTCTCGCTGGACGGTTATATCGACTCCCCCAGTCACCGGAGATGGATCACCTCGGCGGCCAGTCGCAAGGAAGCTATGCGACTCCGGGCTTCGGTTGAGGCCATCCTTGTAGGTGGAAGTACCGTCCGCACCGACGATCCCTCACTTACAATTCGTGACATCAAGATCGCCAAGGATCATCCCCAGCCATGGCGAGTGGTCTGGTCACGTAGTGGAAAGATTCCGAAAAAGTCAAAGCTCCTGACCGATGCTCATCGGGACCGCACCATGCTCCTCTCGGCTATGAATCTACGTGCGGCGCTCAAGGAACTTGGCAAACTTGGCATCTCCAGCGTCCTGATCGAGGGCGGAGGACAAACCTTGGGCGAGGCCTTCAAACACAAGCTTGTCGACGAAGTCCGATTCTTCATCGCCCCGGTCATTCAGGGAGGGAACGTCCACGCTGTCAGCGGCCAAATCTCACCCACCCATCTGGAAAGCGTGACATACAAAAAAATCGGATCGGATGTGATGATCTTAGGGAGGATCAGGAAAGCTTAAGACTGTAGCTGGCTCGCGTAGCCGTAACGGTTGCGTAGCAACGGACGGGTCAGCAAACGCAGAGGCGGCGCAAAGAGTTTTTTGGAAAAAAGATCAATCGTGATGAACGGACTCGGGACTTGGAGCCAGCAGCAGGGAAATGATAAGTGGGAATCATTGGGTATAGGGCTATTTCCCTAATTGCGAGCTGGGGTCGTGAAACTCCAGAGGTCGCCCGGCACGACGGAACCATCCGGCATCACTGCGTCCACACGCCACCAATAGGTTTGACTGGCTGTGAGCTTCGGCAGAGTGAAGACGTTGCATTCACCCTTGAACTCGCCCTTGTATTCGGAGCTTTTTGCTCCAGCGCTTTTCACGGTGTCCTGGTCGGTTCCGAAATAGACCTTATGCGCGGTGGCTTTGTAAGCCTGACGCCACATCAATACATCCCGCTTCGTCGGCACGTTCTCCGCTTTGTCGGGAACGATCGGGAAACTCGCTTTTTCCATTCTCTGGCCGGGAATCCAATACACGGAATCACCGTGTTCGTAAGCCCCGATGTCAGGAGCATTACCGTCCACCTTGCCGGTAATGCCATCGACTGCGACGCCGCCCTCGATGATCGCGGTGGCACTGGCGACTGGACGGAAATCAAACCAGCCGAGGTTAACCAGATCCGTGACAGGATTGAAGGCGGTGTCGTTATTGCTGAATTCTTTCAACGTTCCTAACGGCTTAGCACCCCACCAGCCATAGATTGAATCTGCTAGGTTGTTGACGACCGTGCTCTGACTGTTTTGGCTGTTTTTGATCGAACAGATGTAAATCGCCCCCTTGGTGGGGTTGTAGGCGCTGTGATTGAAGACCGTGTTGTTGATGCATCGGTTCGCATCTTTCGGCTTCGGGTTATCGACATTCTTAATCTCAATCCCGCAAGCGCCCAGATCCCAAGTCACATTATGGTCAACCGTCAGGCCGCAGGTCTTGTCATCGCCGCGGATCCCCTCGCCCCCACCCCACGACAGCGGCGGCGTGCCGGAATAACCTCGATACACCCAGTTATGATGAAGGCGGGTGCCTTTGCAAAAGACATCATAGGTGTAGAGCGCGGAGGTATCCTTGTTGCCGCCATAACAGGCGAGAAAGGAATCATGGAGATCATTCAGGGAGAAATCATTGTCCGCCTGCGCCACTTGAACCTGAATTCCGCCGCTGCGGTAGAAAGTATTTTGACGGACAGTGGCGCGTCCCGCGATGCGGGTCTTGTCAGGCCAAGGTTTGCTGACCTGGAGAGGCGCATAGTCCAGAGATGAGTTATAGCAAAAATCGTGGAAGACATTGTTCTCGATCAGGTTGTCAAATCCATTGATGTAAAGAGCGCTCAGCGCCCCATAAGCAAACGTGTTATTCAAGACCTGCGCGTGGTCCGCTTCCATAGTCGGATAAATCACGTCCGCCCCGGGAGGCGCCTTGTGGCCCGCCTCGCTCTTCGGCATCTTCAAATCCTCTGACCAAGAACTATAGAGCACGCGGTTGTTGCGAAACACTAGGTTTAAACATTTTTTGTTATACTTTCCAAATTTGAAGGCGGTTCCAAAAAACTCGATGCCTTCGATTGTCAGATAGTTGCAGTTCTGATCTGCCGTGAATCCCCAGTCACGTGTTTTGATTTCAAGATTACCAGTAGCAGGACTCTTGCCGTTGGG
This sequence comes from Verrucomicrobiota bacterium, assembly GCA_037127835.1. Taxonomy (GTDB): domain Bacteria; phylum Verrucomicrobiota; class Verrucomicrobiia; order Chthoniobacterales; family UBA6821; genus UBA6821. The sequence continues at coordinate 14,786 of JBAXXS010000048.1, forward strand.
CGCATAGAAATAGAGTTGCTTGGCTTCCACATCGACAAACCACTCGCCCGGCGCATCCAGAAACTGACGCATCCCGAAAAGGTAGTAGCGGTCATCATTAAATAGCGGATTGCTGCCACCCTCATCGTTTTTTCCCACGCTCGCTCCAAGGTCTTTGTCGTAATT